>NZ_JBDWVM010000174.1:0-5438 GCF_039984035.1 Planktotalea sp.
GTTTGCGCCTGATAGACCAGTTTTTCATAATTGCCGAAATACATATCCCGCAGCTCTGGATGGCGATCTAGGCCCATAGGTTTGATCACGAAAGCATCGAACTGACGCACGAGAAAATCAGTGAGGTAGAAGGCGGTAAACTCGTCTTCTGCAATTTCGGCAAAGGCAGCATTGCCTTCAAAGAAGGAATAGCAATGGGGGCCTTGGATCATTTCAACGCCCAGTTCTTCGCATTTTGCCTCTAGCAAACCACCCGTTCCACAATCGGCGTAAGCGACAAAAATTTGCGCATAATTGGGTTGATGCTCTGCGACTGCCTCGGCAACGGCGTCGGTGATTTTTTCAGGGTAAACGTGGTAAATCGCGGGCAGGCAGGTCAGGTCCATATGCGCCCAGCCATTCATTTCTTTCAGGGCGAGAATTTCGCGCGCGAGCGCACCACAAGCCAAAATGAGCGTTTTTCCGCGACCTTTTGGGGCGAGGCCTTGCTCTGTCAGTGCGACGTCGTTGAGCTGTGTATTCATCGGTTGAACCTTTGCAAATATGCGATAAGCAGAGCATCAGAATTTGTGGAAAATGCAAGTATATAAAGAGTGTGAGCTGACATTGACGACGATTAAAATACTCTTGGAGCGACTAAGCACGGGACAGCAATTGGTTGTGCCGTCATCTTCGATGAACGTGCAGATCAATGGAAAAGCTGCTGATTTGAGCACAGAGGTTTCGGCAGGTGATCGTCTGCAATTTGACGATAAAAAATTCCGTGTTGTGAATGGGTTGGAGGGGTATCTTTACCCAGCGCTTGAGCCGGAAACTCGCGTGAAACGGACAAACCAAGTGCATTGCGGTCTTCATAAAAGCCTGACCATGTTCACGCGGCGTGTCTATGATGATGCGATCCGCGCGCAGCAAATGTCACCGATGCGTATCCTGCAACAACGACGCTTTCCGCAGCAGAAACATTTCTTTCACTTCATTCGCGATTTTTACGAACAGCATCACAAATTCACCCTGTGCTCGCTCAGTGGTCAGCGGCTTGATCTGGATAGTTTTGACGACATCAAAATCGTACGGTTTGTGCGTGATCCGCGTGATCTGTTGATCTCTGGCTACCACTATCACAAGCGCGGTGCGGAGCATTGGTGCAAGATCCCCAATGCCGTCGCTGCCGATTATGAAATGGTGAATGGCGCTGTGCCGAGCGCGTTGGCGGAACATGATGGAGCGACGCTGGAGAACTTTCTCAATGATGTGGACATGGCCGCTGGCTTGGCCGCTGAACTGGAATTTCGCAGGCCGCATTTTGAAAGCATGATGAGCTGGCCGCTCGATGATCCGCGCATTTTGACGTTTCGCTATGAAGACATCATGGACAACGAACCAAGCACGTTTGAGGCAATCGCAGAGCATTTCGGTTGGACGGAGTATGTGAAGCGCAAAGCAATGCACAGCGCGTTCAAATATAGCGCAGGTCAGCAAGAAGCGGAGAAGGGCCATGTGCGGGACAAAACCCCCGGGCAATGGCGCAAGGTTCTACCTGAGGCATTGAACGCGCAAGTTATCGAGAGGTATGGCCCGTTTCTGCGCGCGTTTAACTACCCAGTAGATTAGTACGAAAAAAGCCTCAGATTTCTCTGAGGCTTTGATGTCTTTCGATGTTGTGCTGCGATTAACCTGCCGCTTGATTGTGCTTTCGCGCAACCCATTCTTTGGCAGTTTCCACCGCGACAGCAGCATCGCGGCAATAGGCGTCTGCGCCAATGGCTTTGCCAAACTCTTCGTTCAATGGCGCGCCGCCGACCAAAACGATGTAGTCATCGCGCGTCCCTTGTTCGACCAACGTATCAATCACGACTTTCATGTATGGCATTGTCGTGGTGAGCAGGGCGGACATGCCGAGAATTTCTGGCTCTTCTTTTTCGAGGGCTTCCAGATAAGATTCGACCGCGTTGTTGATGCCGAGATCTACAACTTCAAAACCCGCGCCTTCCATCATCATGGAAACAAGGTTTTTGCCGATATCGTGGATGTCGCCCTTAACGGTGCCGATTACCATCTTACCGACACGAGGCGCGCCTGTTTCTGCCAGAAGCGGTTTTAGAATGGACATGCCACCCTTCATCGCATTCGCGGCGAGCAAAACCTCCGGGACGAACAAGATGCCATCGCGGAAGTCGGCGCCAACGATTGTCATGCCCCCGACCAAGGCTTTGGTCAAAATGTCATAAGGCGCCCATTTGCGTTCGAGAAGGATGTTCACACCTTCTTCGATTTCTTCCTTCAGACCATCGTACAGATCGTCGAACATCTGCTGTACAAGTTCTTCGTCGTCCAGTTCTGACAGGATAATGTCGTCTTCTTCATCGGACATGGGCCGTTCCTTATATTTGGCGAGGGCGCCGGGATTTTTTACGAGCATCTGGTCAAAATGAAGCGAAGACTTCACCAATTGCGACATAGGTGCGCGCGCATCCGACGTCTAACAAAGTTTTGCGTGAACTACCCCATGAAAAAGGGTCATGACATTTATGAATATTTGCGCATGTTCACACAATGTTCTATATGGATGCATGGAGATCTGTAGCCAGCAACACTTGATCGAGAAACAGCGCCGAAAAGGGCGCGGTGCGGTGAGTAATGCGAGTGGCCGTTTCGAACGCATTGCGCGAATTGATTCTGACGATGGCTGGGACATTCCAGAAGACCGCAGTAACTTCCGCACTTACGTGCGCGAAGAAATGGCGCGAAGTATCATCAGTTATAATCGCTCGCCTGATCTACCGTTTGATCGTTCTATCAATCCCTATCGAGGGTGCGAGCATGGTTGTATTTATTGTTTTGCCCGTCCGAGCCACGCCTATTTGGGGCTCTCTCCCGGGCTGGATTTTGAAACGCAGTTGATTGCAAAACCCAATGCGCCAGACGTGTTAGCCCGTGAATTGCGGCGCAAGAGCTACAAGGTGGCTCCCATCGCAATCGGAACGAACACCGATCCCTATCAACCCGTTGAAAAGGAACGCGAAGTGACGCGTGCCTGTTTGAAGGTGCTGCAAGCGTTTAGACATCCCGTTGCGATTGTCACGAAGGGGACGTTGATTGAACGTGACATAGATATTTTAGCGCCGATGGCAGCGGAGGGATTGGTGCGCGTTGGGATTTCGGTCACGTCCCTTGATCCAAAATTGGCGCGTGCTATGGAGCCGCGCGTCCCACCCCCTGTGCGGAAACTTCAAACCATCGAACGCCTGTCACAGGCTGGCATCCCAGTGCGCATCATGGCGTCGCCCGTTGTTCCAGGGCTGAGCGATCCAGAGCTAGAGCAGATTTTAGAAGCGGGCAAAAATGCTGGCGCTCAAACCGCCAGTTGGATCATGTTGCGATTGCCGCGCGAGGTGTCGCCGATGTTTCAAGAATGGCTCGATGTGCATTACCCTGATCGCAAAACGCGCGTGATGGCGCGATTGCGGGAAATGCATGATGGGCAAGACTACGACGCGCAATGGCATCATCGTATGCGCGGCAAGGGCGTCTATGCAGAGCTTATCGCGCAGCGTTTCAAGCGCGCGTGTCGTGCTTTGAGCCTCGCGGAACATGCGCCTCGGCTGCGCACCGACTTGTTCAAACCGCCCAGCATGAAGGGCGATCAAATGTCTTTGTTCTGATCCGTCTTTTTCGGGCCGGAGGGGCGGGTCAATACGTATCCGGCACCAATGCTCATGCCGATGGCCTGCGCAATTAGGCCAACTCGGGGCACGCCGACATAAAGGCTAATGGCAAAGACCGCCGCCATCATCGAACAGGCGATCATTTTCGCACGCACGGGGATTGCGCCATGCGCTTCCCAATCTTTGATCATTGGCCCGAAGGCAGGAAGATTGATCAGCCATTGGTGCAATCTGGGGCTTGATTTGCCAAACGCAAAGGCGGCCAGAATGACAAAAGGGGTTGTTGGCAATACGGGCAAAGCGACACCCAGCGCGCCCAGCAACAATGCTGCGCCACCGAGTATCAACCAGAATGCCCGCATCAATTATCCCGCGCGTTGACGGCGTCGGGTCTTCCGCGCCGTAGGTGCGTTTTCTTCAGTGCCATCGCCCGCAGAAGAGAAGGGACCTAGCGCATCGACAATTTCTTCCAATGACGGCGGTGTGGATTTGTCCGTCTCTTCCAGCGTCTTGCGCATCGCGGAGAGGTGGTCGGGCATTGTCCCGCAGCATCCACCGATGATCTTCGCGCCGCAATTTCGAGCAAGGCGCGCGTATTCACCCATGAGTTCTGGTGTACCGTCGTAGTGGATGTGACCGTCAACATATTTGGGGATGCCTGCATTGCCCTTGGCGATGATCGGTGTGGCGCTGCCTTGCGCGGCAAATCCGAGGACGGTGCGCAGCAAGTCCGAAGCGCCCGTGCCGCAGTTTGCGCCAAAAGCGCGGGGTGCATTGTCTAGACCATCCACCATTTGAACCATTCCCGCGCTGGTCATGCCCATCATTGTGCGGCCGGCGGTATCAAAGCTCATCGTGCCGACCCAAGGCAGATCAACACGCGCGAAAGCCTCAGCAGCAGCTGCGTATTCCTCTGGTGCAGAAATGGTTTCCAGCCAGAGCACATCCGCGCCGCCTGCTTTCAAACCTTCGGCCTGTTCATGGAAAATTTCGACGGCATCCGCGTGGCTCAAGGTACCGACAGGTTCCATGATATCGCCCGTCGGGCCAACTGAACCGGCAACGATAATGTCGCGGCCTGAAGCATCTGCAACCTCGCGGCCGATTTCTGCCGCCATGCGCGATAAATCATGTGCGCGATCTTGGGCATCATGCAATTTCAGGCGGGATGCGTTGCCACCAAAGGAGTTGGTGAGAAACAGATCGCTGCCTGCATCGACCGCGGATTGGTAAAGCGTTTTGATCTTTTCAGGATGCTGTTCATTCCAAAGCTCGGGCGCGTCGCCAGACATAAGGCCCATGTTGAAAAGGTTGGTGCCAGTCGCGCCATCGGCCAAAATCCACTCGCGCGTCGCGAGCATTTTTGTGAATGCATTTGTCATGTCGGAATCCTGATAATTTGAGCCTCTCTGTCACGCTGGATATGGTGAGGCAAACTCATAATCATCATAATGATAATGAATGGATGTCCGTTTCGGTTCGGGGCGCTTAGCTGCTTGGCTTGAGGGGCGGCGGATCTCTGACTTCCTGCCATATGTCCCAAAGCCCTAGATAGAGCGTCAATCGATTGGGCGCAGCGGCATATAAGGGGCGCCATTTGGGAGAAAAGCTCCGCTTGAATTGCTCTAACCCGTTCGTATTGAGCGCGCGGCGCAGGCTAAATCTATCGATGGCTCGGAGCAGTGGCGCATCTGAGCAGCTGATGGCAGCTAGCGAGAAGTTTCGACATCCCTGTTCTTGCGCGGCAGAGATCGCGTGGCTGACCAGGGCGTG
>NZ_JBDWVM010000175.1:0-23330 GCF_039984035.1 Planktotalea sp.
GCGCTTGCGCGGGTTTTGGTGCAACGCAAGCCGATGATCCTGCTTGATGAACCATTTGCAGCGCTTGGACCTGCGCTCAAGACCCAGATGCTTGATCTGGTCGCAGAACTTAGCGAGGCAACAGGGGCAGGCCTGTTGATGGTCAGTCATGACCCTAGTGACGCGGTGCGCATTTGTGATCAGGCGATATTGGTCGCTGATGGCGTCGCGGATACACCAGTTGATACAGGTGACTTGCTGGCTAATCCACCAGAGGCTTTACGCGCGTATCTCGGAAAATGAAAAACCCCCGCCTGATTGTTCAGACAGGGGTTTCTTTGACTTAGCCAAGGCGAAGAAGATTAATCTTCTTTGCGTCCCTTGCCTTTAACAGGTGCCCAAATCTTCTTGTTCGTGAGGTAAAGAAGAACGGTCAGGACTGACAAGAAGAATACAGACACAAAGCCTGCTTGTTTACGTGCCATCATCTTCGGCTCTGCTGTCCACATCAAGAACGCAGAAACGTCCATAGAAACGTGGTGCAGATCCGTGGAGTGGCCGTCAACATATTCGACGTCGTCACCATAAAGCGGTGGTGCCATTGAAATCCAACCGCCCGGGAAGGCCGTGTTTTCATAAAGCGTGACGCCTGCTTCTTCTTTCTCTTCGCCTGTGTAACCAGTCAACAAGGACGCGATATACTCAGGTCCACCCATGCCTTTGAACATCTGGTTGATACCAGTGCCGTAAGGACCGTGAAAACCAGCACGTGCTTTTGCCATCATGGACAGGTCAGGTGCGCCAGCGCCTGTGTTTTCAGGGAAGTGATCGACCGGTGTCGCAGCACGGGTGTCTTCCAGCTCTTCGTCGTACACTTCAAAGTTCTGGCTCGCGTAGGCGCGAACCTGATCTTCTGGAAGGTGCGGGCCGCCCTCATCCGACAATGTGCGGATTGGAACGTACTGCAGGCCGTGGCACGCAGAGCAAACTTCTGTGTAGACCTGAAGGCCACGCTGAAGTTGGTTCTGGTCAAATTTGCCAAACGGACCTTCGAACGAGAAATCGAAGTCTTCGATGTGCGTGTCAGTGTCGCCCGCCGCAAATGCGCCGGGGGTCAATGTCAGAGCAGCAATTGCCGCGATGCTGAGTTTCTTAAACATAATCCTCAGTCCTTTCTTATTCAGCAGCTGTCGTGTCAGACTTGCCGTAGTGGTTGGCAAAGTCTTCTTCGATTGTTGCAGGCTGTGGCAGAGGTTTTTCGATCACGCCGAGAAGTGGCAGAATGACCAAGAAGTAACCGAACCAATAGGCGGAACCGATCAAGGATAGGGTCGCATAGGGTTCTTCAGCTGGCATCGCACCGAGCCACATCAGGAAGATGAAGTCGACAACGAGGATTGCGAACCACCACTTGAACATCGGACGGTAACGACCGGAACGAACAGATGATGTATCGAGCCATGGGGCCAGAGCCATCACCAGGATCGCACCGAACATCGCCAGAACACCGAAGAATTTCGCGTCGATGATGCCGCCTGTTACGAAGCTTGCGATCTGAACGACCCATACTTCGGACGTGAAGGCACGCAGGATCGCGTAGAACGGCAGGTAGTACCATTCAGGAACGATGTGCGCAGGCGTCACCAGCGCGTTTGCTTCGATGTAGTTATCCGGGTGACCCAGATAGTTCGGCATGAAGCCAACGATCGCAAAGAAGATCACTAGGATGAAGGACAACGCGAAGAGGTCTTTCATAACGAAGTAAGGCCAGAATGGCAGTGTGTCTTTCTCAGCATCCGCTTTGGATGTGCGACGTACTTCAACACCCGTAGGGTTGTTGTTGCCTGTTGTGTGGAACGCCCAGATATGGACGATCACGAGGCCTGCGATCACGAATGGCAGCAGGTAGTGCAAAGAGAAGAAACGGTTCAGCGTTGCGTTATCAACAGCAGGTCCACCCAGCAGGAATGTCTGCAGGCCTTCACCGATGAATGGGATCGCACCGAAGAGACCCGTAATAACCGTCGCACCCCAGAAGGACATTTGACCCCATGGAAGAACGTAGCCAAGGAAACCAGTTGCCATCATCAGAAGGTAGATGAGCATGCCGACGATCCACGTGATCTCGCGTGGTGACTTGTATGAACCGTAGTACAGGCCACGGAAGATGTGGGCGTACACAGCGATAAAGAACAAAGACGCGCCGTTCATGTGCAAATAGCGGATCATGTGACCGCCGTTCACGTTACGCATGATGTGTTCGATAGACGCGAAGGCCATATCAACATGCGGCGTGTAGTGCATCACAAGGATGATACCCGTTACGATCTGCAACGCGAGGCAGAACGTCAGAATGATACCCCAGATCCACATCCAGTTCAGGTTCTTGGGTGTGGGGATCATGATTGTGTCGTAGAGCAAGCCAACGATCGGCAGGCGGGAGTGAACCCACTTTTCGCCTTTGGTCTTTGGCTCGTAATGGTCGTGAGGAATTCCAGACATCTGTTATCTCTCCCTTAACCGAGTTTAATTGTTGAAGCGTCGACGAAGGCCGCTGGCGGAACCGGAAGGTTCGTAGGCGCTGGACCTTTGCGGATACGACCAGACGTATCGTAGTGCGAACCGTGACATGGGCAGAACCAACCGTGGTAGTCGCCAGCGCCATCGCCGAGCGGAACACAGCCAAGGTGCGTACAAACGCCCATCATCACCAGCCATTCACCAGCAATTTCGCTTTCTGGCGGAACAAGGAAGCGGTTGCCGTCAGCGCCGTCGCCACCATTTGGCAGGTTGGCGTTGCGCGCGTCGTTGTCGATCAAAGTCGCGAGATCAACAGCGTTTGCTTCCGCGATTTCTTCTTCGGTGCGGCGGCGGATAAAGACCGGCTTGCCCAACCATTTCACCGTCAGCTGCGTTCCTGGTGCAACGTCGGAAACGTCAACACGGATCGAGGAGAGCGCTTTCACGTCTGCTGATGGGTTCATTTGGTTGATCAGGGGCCAAACTGCGGCACCTGCCGTTACTGCGCCAGCACCTGCTGTTGCGTAGTAGAGGAAATCCCTCCGGGTGCCTTCGTGATCGTCTGCGTGGGACACGAGGTTTTCTCCATATCTAGGCCGCAATAAATAATTTCGAGCGGCAAATACGCGTCGGGCCATAGGATTCCCTAAAGCCGGTTCGAAGCGGTATTAGCGCCCCCGCGCGCCCCCGTCCAGCAACCAAAGCAAAGGAATGTAATTAGCGCCGATGTGTCGCGGTTGAGAGGCCACAGTTAGCGCTGTATGAAACTGGGATGTTGCACTAGTATTAAGTTCACTTCTGTCAGGAGCATAAAGATGCGTAAAATCCGGTCTATCCTTGCGAGCCTTGTATTTATTGCAGGTTTTGCGGCTCCTGCGGCCGCAGAATTCGAATTTAGCCTTTATGGCGGCTCTCAAAGTTCGCCCCATAGCCGTGTTTCTGGGACCTATCCGGGCACTGGTGCGACGTATAATGCTCTTATTGGCTGGGAAGGACGCAGCTTTGAAGCGCCGCCCTACTATGGCGCGCGTGCAACATGGTGGCGTCGTCCTGACCTTGGTTTCGGCATCGAACTGACCCATGCGAAGACTTATGCACCCGACGCCGAGCGCACCGCGCTTGGGTTTACGAGTTTGGAATTCACCGATGGTCATAACATTTTGACCTTCAACGTGATGAAGCGATGGAATGACCGATTTGGCAGGTTCACGCCTTATGTGGGTGCAGGTGTTGGTCTCGCGATTCCGCATGTTGACGTGACTTCTGCCAACGGACACCGCGCGCTTGGATACCAAGTGACCGGTCCAGCCGCGCGTGCGATTGCCGGTGCCAAGTATGATCTGACGGATAAATGGGCAGTGTTCGGTGAATATCAGTTCACGTATTCATCTAATAAAGCGACCTTGCCTGCGGGTGGATCGCTGAACACCGATATCATCACGAATGCAATCAACATCGGTGTCAGCTTTAGCTTTTAGAGTTGGCTTTTTTCTCTGGCTTAACCTAGCGGGCAAGCCATTGGGTTAGTCTGGTGAAAAAGGCCGCTTCTTCCTCAATGAACGGATAGTGCCCTGAATTTTCAAAGATTGTGATTTCGCTATTCGGGAGCGCAGATGCAATCCGTTCAGCGCCAGGGCTTGGTGGAGTGATTCCGTCATGGCGCCCTGCGATGACGAGAGTGGACGTTGAGATGTTCGGCAGTTTCTCGAGCGTGTTGAACGTCCCGAGCAACGCGCCAGCTGCATTCCATGCGCGGTGTTCATAGACCGTTCGCGCATCAAGATCGGAGCCGATTGTTGTGTCCCATTGATGAAAGTACATTTGTACGACCGGGTTCCACGTCGCCTGCCAATCTGCATCATCGGCCATTGGCTGTGAGAACAGCTTTCCAAACGCGGCCATTTGTTCATCGCTGCCCGAAACGGATGGCGCGTAGTCAAATGTTGGAACAGTATCGATCAACACGAGGCCATCCAGACGGTCCTCGTAATTGGCTGCAAATTCCTGTGCGATAAATCCGCCATAGGAATGACCAATGAGCGTAAATGTGTCGTGACCCAAAGTCGTCATCAGTCCAGCAGCATCTGAAGTTAGGCGATCGAAGGTCATTTCGGAATAGTCTTCAGGCTTTTCGGATCGTCCGTTGCCGAAGTGGTCATAGTAAACCACCGTGTAATTCTCAGACAGCTGATCGAAATACGGACGTAGATAATCATGACTGAGACCCAGTCCGCCGTGCATCATCAAGAGCGCCGGACCAGAGCCTAGCGTCTCATAATAAAGCTCCGCACCATTGACCTCGGTTGTTTCTGCGCTCGCGATGGTGACTTGGGCCGTCAAGGCCATCGCCACAGCGGTATACTTAAGTTGGTTCATCATTTCTCTCCCTGTGCGGCCCTTTTTCATTGGCCGTCCTGTTGTATTCAAAGAGTAGACCCATTCGTCAGCAGGGTGTTATCGTGGGGGTGCAATAGGCAGAAAATGGGCGCTGTATGAAAAGCCATTACAATTCAGACGCTTGGCTTCCTGATCATAAGTGGGGCGCAATTGCTGAGCACGTCATCGATCTGGAATTCTCTGATTTCGACGCCCAAGCCGAGCGCTTGACAGGGCACGATCAGGAATATTTGCAACTGACGGATGGCCAATTCTGGGGGCGGTTTCTGTCGTGCTTCCTTGGGGATGTCAGCTTGCATTTTGAGCAGGCCAATCAAGCCTTGTCGCAAAGTATTGCGGCGTCGTCAGATACCTATTCTATTGGTGTCGTTTTGTCGGGCGATCTATTTCGGGTCGATGGAATCGACGTCGACAGAAGCTCGTTCTTCATCGTGCCGCCGCATACCTCTTTTCACCTTTATAGCCCTAAAGACGGCGCTATTCTGGCCTGCGTCATCGACAGGCAGGTGATGGAGCAAGCGGTTCAACATATGCCGAATGTGCAAGACTGGTTCCTTGGGCAAGGTCGTCATATTAGATGCCTGCGCGCGCCTAAAATTGCAGATCGCTTGCGTCATGATGCGATGAGCGCCTTACATGCGTCGTGCATGTCTAGCGATCAAAACGCTTTGCCCAAGTCATTGGGACATGCCGTGTTGCACAGTTTCCTTGCATGCCTGTTCCTTGAGTTTTCCGCGCAAGCCAGCCCCGACTTCGCAGGGCATTCGAAAGGCTTCAAGCATTTTGCTTCGATCAAATCCCTCTTGGAAACTGATCCGCCAACTGACGCGTCCCTTGATAAAATCTCGCAAGACTTAGGTGTCAGTAAACGCAGCCTGCAATATGCTTTTTCCAGCGAGGTCTCTTTAGGCGTGACAGGCTATTTGCGCCACACGCGCCTAAGATCGGTGCGCCGGAGACTGCTTGATCCACATAGTCGAGATACCAGCATTGGCGATATTGCTGCCCAATACGGGTATTGGAGTTGGAGTCACTTTAGCCAGCAATATAGCAAACACTTTGGGGAACGCCCGTCGGACACGCGCGAGCGTTTAAGTTAGGCTAAGATCCAAACTGTGATGTGTCTTAGGCCTCAGGTGATCTGCTCGCTTGCATGGACGCACGTGCGCTGAACGTTTCATACCATGCGGCCAGTGCGTCATGACCTTTGCGCCAACCGCGTGCGTCATGTCTGAAATCGAGATAGGCCAAGGCGCAGCCAACAGAGATTTGACCCATATCGAGCGGTCCTGCGAGGTGGCTCATCCAGCGCGTGTTCAGTGCTGTACAGGCCTGCATGATTTTATCCCATTGGGCGTCTGTCCAAGGTTCCATTTGCAGCTCAGCAGGGCGAAGCCGCGCCTCGTAGGTGACAAGCAAGGCGGCATCCATGATGCCATCGCCTGTTGCTTCCAGCGTTAAGGTTTCCCAACGGCGCGCACCGCTCGGGATCAGGCCACTTCCTGCGCGCTCATCCAGAAAGGCGCAGATCACGCGACTATCATAGAGCGTCACGCCATCAGGGCGTTCCAGCGCAGGAATTTTGCCCAAAGGGTTCTTTTGTGCAGTCTCGGCATCTGGCGCAAGCGGGCTAAGCACCACTTCGGAGAATTCGACATCATCGATTTGGCTTGTTTCATGCAGAACAACTGCGACTTTGCGGGCGTAGGGCGATGCGGGATTAAAGGCGAGTTTCATCAACGTATCCTTTCAAAAAGCGGTTCAAGTGTTTTCGGGTGGACGGTGCATCCAGGCACCAAGCGCGTCCGTTTCCACGCCAATACCATTGGCGGTGACCTGCGCGGCGGCTGCGATGCGGACCTCTTCTGGTTTGTTCTGCCCGAGTTTCCAGCTGCTTTGCATATCCTCAATATGAAGACGCACAGGAACAATCGCACGCATCATTTTTTCCAAAACATCAGGGGTCATTTTGCCAGTGGTCCATGGGGTCTTTGGCAAGAGCTGTTGTTCAAAATGCGCTGACTGACGATCGAGTAAGGCGCGCAGCGTTTCTTGCGGCTGTAATTCAAGCTGACCGGTGAAGTGGACCGCGATGTAGTTCCAAGTCGGCACTTGATCATCAATCTCGTACCAATCGGGCGAAATGTAGCTATCGGAATGGGTGACGGCGATCTTTGCCGCGAGCGGAGCATTCTTCAAAGCGCGCGCAATCGGATTAGAGCGCACCAAATGCAAATCCGCGATGCTCGCATCCTCGTTCAGTAAAAAGGGAACATGGGCAAAGAGCGGGACAGGATCGCCATTGATTGCCAACGTGCCAAAACTGCGCGCGCGCGCGAAAGTGAGGCTTTCGGCGCTATCCGCGTTTCGGAAGATGGGATTTGGGTGCATACTGTGCCTGCTCATCTCTTTCGTTTAAGCAGGAAATGGGTTTGCGCCGCGTTTTGCAATTCTTTTCGGAAAAAGAATTGTATCCGTACATGGTCGTTAAGCTGTCAATTGGGTGCCACGCGTTCCGGTGATTTGTGCGGTAACGATCTGGCCTTCGATCTGATCTGTATCAAATGTTACTTCGGTAAATTGTTCCGTCCGGCCCATACGCGCATTCTCCATCAGGATTTGATGGGTCTTGCCATGTTGCGCAGCTAGATGGGCTTGCACCTTGTGATCGCCCGCCGCGCGTAGCTCTGCGGCGCGCGCTTTGATCACATTACCATTCACGGCAGGCATTTTTGCAGCTGGTGTGCCCTTGCGCGGCGAATAGGGAAAAACGTGGAGCCACGTAAGATCGCATTCCTCAACCAGCTTGAGCGAGTTTGCGAACATGTCGTCTGTTTCTGTTGGAAAACCAGCGATGATATCCGCGCCATAGGTCATATCTGGGCGCAGGCGCTTGGCCTCTTCGCAGAACGCAATCGCATCGTCGCGTAGGTGGCGACGTTTCATCCGTTTTAGGATCATATCATCGCCCGCTTGCAGGCTCAGATGTAGATGCGGCATCAGGCGCGGTTCAGTTGCGATGGCTTGCATCAGGTTTTCATCGACTTCGATTGAATCAATCGAACTGATCCGAAGGCGCGCCAAGTCAGGCACGAGCTTTAGGATGCGCATAACGAGATCGCCAAGCTTAGGTTCGGCAGGCAAATCAGCACCCCATGAGGTGAGATCGACGCCTGTCAGCACGACCTCATTATACCCTTTGCCAACAAGACGTTTGATTTGCTCAACCACAACGCCTGCTGGCACGGAACGCGAATTGCCACGACCAAAGGGGATGATGCAGAACGTGCAGCGATGATCGCAACCATTTTGCACCTGTACATAAGCGCGGCTGCGCGTGCCAAACCCGTCAATCAAATGGCCAGCGGTTTCGGTGACGGACATAATGTCGTCGACCTGCACAGATTCGGTTTCACCGATAAAATCCGCCGCCATACCGCGCCACGTGTCGGCCTGCATTTTTTCGGTGTTGCCGATGACAGCGTCGACTTCACCCATGGCGGTGAATGTCTCTGGTTCTGTCTGTGCCGCGCATCCCGTCACGATCAAACGTGCATCCGGATTTTCTCGGCGCAGCTTGCGAATTTCCTGCCGCGCTTTGCGTACAGCTTCCGCAGTGACCGCGCAGGTGTTCACGATCACCGCGTCCTTGAGACCTGCCGCAGCGGACAGTTCTTTCATGGCTTCGGTTTCGTATGCGTTGAGGCGACACCCGAGTGTTGTGAACTTTGGCGCGCTCATCTAACGCCCCGCCATTGTCCGTCAAACACATGCGCCCAAGCGCCTGTCATTAGGACACCCTTGTCCGTAATTTTGATTTGGATTTCTCCGCCATCAAGGCGCAGGGTCGCTGGCCCATCAATCAAACCTTTGCGAGAGGCGGCTACCGCCACTGCACAAGAAGAAGAGCCAGACGCAAGTGTGATGCCAACCCCGCGTTCCCAAACCCGCATACGAATCTGGTTAGGTCCGACGATTTGCGCAACCTGAACGTTGGTGCGTTCAGGGAACAAAGGATGGTGTTCGATGCTCGGGCCGAATGTTTCAAGATTAATCGCATCCACATCATCCACGAAAAACGTGCAATGCGGATTGCCCATGCCGGTTGCTGTTGGCTTACCTTCGATTGGCAGCGCTAATGTGTCCATTTCCTGCGCAAGCGGCACTTCGTTCCACAAGAGCAAAGGGTGCCCCATGTTCACTTCGATATTGCCGTTGCCTGCATCAGTTCCATGAAGAACGCCGCGTTCTGTACGGATGGTAAGGCTGACCTGCCCCGTGCGCGCCAATTCCCAACCCGCAATGCAGCGCGTAGCATTCCCACAAGCGCCAGCAATGCTGCCATCGGCATTCCAAAACACCAATTCGATGTCTTCGCTGGCATGATCACGAATCGCGACAAGCTGATCATATCCCACGCCGAAATGGCGATGCGCCATAGCAATGACCAAAGCGTTCGTGACCAATGGGCCATTCACGCGCTCATCAAAGACGACAAAGTCGTTGCCTAGCCCATGCATCTTCATGAACGGCACAGAATTCTCAGTTTTGTTCTCCATATTCGCGCATATAGAGGGGCGATCAAAATGAATCCAGACTTTCGGCGCATTTACTTGATTTTCGGGGTTGACCCTAGCCCCGTGTCTTTCTAGATACCGCGCCAGTGGGCCGTTAGCTCAGTTGGTAGAGCAACTGACTTTTAATCAGTAGGTCGATGGTTCGAACCCATCACGGCTCACCACTTTTTCAACGTCTTTAGAAACGATTAGCTCAGAATAGCTTGCGTAATTCTAGGCGTGATATTGTCTTGTCCAGAGCAATTTTCATCCTGCGTACGCGACTGGTATTGGCCTTGGACGTTTTGATTGTGATGTCGGTCGCAGGTTCATGATCAGTATTGGCGGGATTTTGGCGCTGTGTGGTCTTCCGAATCCATCATCGCGCTGAGCATGACGTTTTTCATCATCCGTCTTTGGGACGCGTAACTCTGATTGTGGAAAAGGTTGTGAAGCTCATTTGGATCGTTGGCCAGATCATAGAGTTCACCATCGCGCTGTGTACCGCAGGCAGGATCGCTATGCCAAACGATCAATTTCCAATCTTCAAAGCGCACCATTGTTGTCATGATCAACGGATCGGTTGCGAAACCAGAATAGCGATATTCGGTCATGGCCCATGGGCGCGGACCTTTGGTGGTTTCTTGTTTGAGCAATGGGAGTAGCGATTGACCCTGCACCGCGCTGCCGAGCGCGCAGCCGGATGCTTCGAGCACCGTTGCGCTGAGATCGATCCACTGCACAAGGTTTGAGAGCGACTGTTCTTTTTCAATCACCGCGGGCCAGCGAACAATAAGCGGTACACGCGTAAGATCATCATATAACTGAGGGCCCTTGAGGAGCTGGCGGTGATTGCCAAGCATCTCTCCGTGATCTGATGAAAAGATTACAAGCGTATTTTCTAAATGACCTGCGTCTTCGAGGGCAGCAAGGATGCGACCGACTTCATTATCCACGAGCGCGATCATGGCCCAATATTGCGCGCGGATTTCCTTGATTTCATCTGCGGTATAATCCTGAAAGCCGGGCGCCGTGCCGCTGTAGCTTTTTTCCGAGTAAGCGGTATGGGCCGCTGGTTTTTCCTCAAGCTCGTTGGGCTTTGTTATCGGATCGGGAATAGCATCCGCATCGATCATGCTGCGAAACTCATCCGGCGCGCCAAATGAATGATGCGGGTCAAAGAAGTTGGCCATTAGGAAAAACGGCTCAGCTTCATGTCGGGGCGTTTCGATAAAATTTATGGCGCGTTCTGCGACCCAATGCGAATAATGTGCTTCTTTTGGGACGTGATCGATTGGTGTGCCAGTGCGGGCGCGGTTGCTGTATTCGGTGTTTTCGTTTGCACCTGCGTCAGGGAAAATGCCTTGATAAATCTCGGGATGGGTTTTGCGGAGCCAGAGGTGGTAGTCGTTTTCCAGCGCGCGATGGTTGGGACCGTGGGCCCATTCAAACACCCTATACCCATCATCCTGACGAGGCTCCGTGCGCCATGTATCGCAGGGTGACAGATGTTGTTTACCGATCATGCCGCAATCATATCCGGCGTCTGAAAGGCTTTTTGTGAACATATGCTGGCCCTCGGGTAAGGGCACACCATTTGCATATAGACCATGATTGGAGGGGTATTTTCCCGTGAACAAGGACGCGCGTGACGGGCTGCAGACAGGATTCTGAACATAACAGTTTTCGAAAAGAGCGCCCTGCGCGGCAAGCTGATCAAGGTTTGGTGTCATCGCCCATGTCGCACCTGTGCATCCGAGGCTGTCCCCCCGTTGCTGATCGGTGCAGATGAAAAGGATATTTGGGCGCGTGTTCATGGATGTCCTGCTTAGAAACTTGCGATGCGCGGTTCGGTGCGATCTTCGAGTGCGACTTTCGTATCGATCATTTTGTCGATCATGTGCTCAAGACTATCCGCATGTTCAGGCGCGGTCGCTAAATTACGGAGAGCGTTTGGATCGGCCCTTAGATCGTAAAGTTGATAGGACGTCGTTGCTATAGGATCCTCTTGCGATTGTGTCATGACGAGCTTCCAATCCTGTTCTACAAGTGTCGTTTCATGTGGCAAATCAGGATGGCGCAGACGAGAGAGCGCCCAGCCGCGCGAAGGCTGCGTTAACAGGTTGCCCCCCTGCAAACGTGGTGGCGGCAAAAGCCCAGCCAGATCATAAAGCGTAGGCGCAATATCCTGCGCACCTACGATTTCGCTGCGTATTTGGGGGGGCTGGTCCGGTAGTAAGAGCATGAGTGGGATATCCGTGCGCCCATTATCCCCACGACCCGAAGTGACAACAACGATTGTGTCCGCGGGAAGCGCGGCCACGATCCGCGCAAGCGCTGCATCGCACTGTGCTAAGGCACGTTCACTTATATCTTCAAAACAGGGGCCAGCCGTCTCGCGTGCACCGCCGGTTGCGCCGATAACAAACCCAACTATGCCAAGGAAAGGACGATCAGAATAGGCGCCAAGATGCGCGATGCTCTGGTCTGCTACCCAAGAATTGAAACTTAGCTCATCAGGGAGAGCAGCCATTGCTACACGCTGATCCTCGGTGATCTTGGTGTCATCTGGATTCGCCTGCATCGGGAAAATTTCGGCATAGGCCTCTGGGGCATTGCGTTGAAGCCAAGTCAGGTAAGCATTTTGCCGTGATCGATGCAGGGGGCCGTGTGCCCAATCAAATCGATGATACTCATATGGGCGCGCATGTTCCGTCGTCCAGTGCGCGACGCCAGCAAGATGCCGACGTCCCACAAGCCATGTGGCATACCCGTTACGCCCGAAAACCTCAGGCAGGATTATCTCGCGCTTGGGCAAAGAGACACCATCGCTCCAGACGCCATGCGCCGCCATATCAAGACCGGTAAAAAGCGTTGCACGAGACGGTCCAGCCTCTGGGCTGCAGGTCATCGCATTGTCAAAGCAGATGGCTTTTGAACGGAACGCTTGCAGGTTTGGCAAAGTGCCCAAGCGTGTTTTTAGCGCTTTCGCACTTAGCGTATCAAAGACAATAAGTAAGACATTCGGGCGATGGGCCATAGTGTGTTTTACCTAAATCATCCGCAGGCCCGCTGCATCAAAGCGATGTATGTTCTCTTGAGTGGGGGTTAAGTACACGGTTGATCCCATGTCCAATTGCATCTTGCCTGCCACACGAACCGTGAGCGCGTCTTCTACGCCCTCAACGTTTACACGAATAAAGGTATCGCTGCCTAGGTGCTCGGAAATGCCTGCCGTTCCTTTCCAGATGCCTGCATCAGTCGAAATGGTCAGATGCTCTGGACGAATGCCGATCACAGCCGCGTCGTGTTCCTCGGCATAGGCTCCTTTCAGAATATTCATTTTGGGGGAACCGATGAACTCCGCCACGAACAAATTGCGAGGGGCGTCGTATAGGTCGAGCGGACTGCCGACCTGCTCAATCACACCTGCATTCAGCACGACGATTTTGTCAGCCATTGTCATGGCCTCAACCTGATCATGGGTAACGTAAATCATCGTCGTTTGCAGGCGTTTATGAAGTTCTGAAATTTCTAGACGCATTCCAACGCGCAAAGCGGCGTCCAGATTCGAGAGTGGTTCGTCGAACAAGAAAGCAGAGGGTTCGCGCACAATCGCGCGGCCAATCGCGACGCGCTGGCGTTGTCCGCCAGACAACTGCTTTGGACGGCGATCAAGATAGTCGGTCAGATTGAGAACCTTGGCTGCGTTGTCGATTCTGCGCGCCTGTTCGTCACGCGACAATCCAGCCATACGCATTGGGAACGCGATGTTTTGCGCTACGGTGAGATGGGGGTAGAGCGCATAAGACTGAAACACCATCGCCAAGCCACGTTTGCCGGGCGCTTGGTCTGTGGCGTCTTGGGCATCGATTTCGATCACGCCATCGGTGACGTCTTCCAAACCTGCGATCAAACGTAAGAGGGTGGATTTTCCGCAGCCAGAGGGCCCCACAAAAACGACAAATTCGCCTTCTTCAATTTCGAGATCAAGGGGTGGGATAACCGTTACAGGGCCAAAATCTTTTTGAACGCCCTTCAGTTCCATTCGTCCCATATTAGCGAGTTCCTTCTCTGTGCTGGCCACGGGCCGTATGTATTGGGGGGGACATCATCGAATGTGCACCGCGAACGCAGGCTTCGATGAACCCTTGAGTTTTCAATCCGCTCTCTGAACGCCATTTGAGAATGTCGTTAATCATCTGCGCTTTTGTCTCGGCGTGAGCAGGATCGTCCCAAAGATTGGTTTGCTCTTTCGGATCAGTGGCTAGATCAAACAGTTGTCCTTGGTCGCTGTCCACGAAGTGCACCAGTTTCGTTTGCCCGTCGAGCAGCATCGTCATGAGACGTGTTCCTGTCAGCAGCGCGTCGTTGGAATGCTCTGCGAAAACTTGTGTGCGTTTGGGGGCGACTGCGTCGCTGAAATAAGGGCTTAGGCTTTGCGCTTCCATCCAGGCGGGCACATTGACCTTGGCCCATTCAAGGATCGTTGGCCCCAAATCAAACAAGGCGACATTGTCTGAGATGCGCTTGTCAGCGGGAATGCCAGGACCAGCAACGATCGCCGGTACCTGAACCGTCGATTGATACATGTTCCATTTTTGTGAATGCCCATGATCACCGAGCGCGTCCCCATGATCAGATGTGAACACGATGATGGTGTTGTCCAAGTCGCCGCGTTCTTCGAGCGCATCGATCAACTCACCTACCTGCTGATCTATCATCGTGACGTTGGCGTAATAATGTGCGCGTTGTCTTCGCGATTGTTCTGTGGTTGGTTCGGGTAAATGCACGACGCCGTCCGCATCTTCACCCAGCATGAAATCTCTGAGGCCCTGAAGCGCTTGCGGTTGAGCGCTAGGATCAGGGGGAATAACGTCTGGCAGATCGCGATCTTCATAGGCATCCAAGTATTCTTGGGTCGGATCATAAGGTGGGTGAGGCCCGGGTAGCCCGACTTGCAAGAAATAGGGTCCTTCGCCCGTGTATCTGTTCAACCACCATTTCGCCATTTGACCTGTGAACACATCGGGATGAAGCTTTTCGTCTTCCTCCCAAACCCATGCGCCAAGCTTGTCGCCATAGTCCTCTTTTCGGCGCTGTGTCACTCTTGAAGGCTTTTCGACATCGCTCAAGAAGAACGCTTTGTCCCAATTGTCGAGATAGAAGGGCAGATTGGGATGATCGCGATCCTTATTTTCTGTCACGTGGCGTTCGTGAAACCCAAAGGCACCTTCAATCGGCATGGTGTGCATCTTACCGATGTTCACCGTGCGATAGCCTGCCTCGGCGAGGTCTTTGACCCAGCAATATTGCCAAGGTTCATCGTTGCGAAAAACCCCATTGGTGTGCGGATAGGTGCCGGTAAACAGCGAAGCGCGCGAAGGTGCGCACGAGGGGGATGTAATATACATGTTCTCGAATGACGTGCCGCGCTGGGCCAGTCGATCAAGGTTTGGCGTTATCATGTGACCCGCACCGAGCGCGGCGATGGTGTCATAGCGTTGCTGATCGGTAATGATGAAAACGATGTTGGGTTGTTTCGTCATGTTTATCCCTTCACTGCGCCTGACAAGGATTGCACGATGTAGCGGTTTGCAATCGCCATTAGCGGCAGGATCGGTAGCGTTAGCGCGATAGAGGCCACCGCGATAGAGGCCCAGTCAACGCTGTCATATGAGATGAAGTTCATCACAGCCACAGGCGCAGTTGCGGTGCCAGAGCGCGTGATGATCAAGGCATAGAAAAAGTCGTTCCAAGCGACAAGAAACGCGAGAATTGCGGCGGCGACAGCCCCGGGGCGCGCTGCTGGCAAAGCGATCAACAAGAAGGCCTTGGGCAGGTTCGCATCGTCCATGATTGCAGCTTCGATCAGCTCGTCAGGGACTTGTGCAAAAGAATTCCACATAGACCATGTAACCAGTGGCAAAGTCAGGGTCATATAGGCAAAGACCAAGCCGATGTACGTGTCGATCAATCCTGCATTCACATAGAGCAGAAACAAAGGAATGACGAAACCGACAGGCGGCGCCATGCGCAACAACAGCAAAACCCAAGACGCCAAGAATTTACCTGTCACCCGTGCTTTGGCCAAGGCAAAGCCAGCGGGAACGCCGACGAGCATTGCAAAGACCGTTGAAAGACCTGCCGTCAGAAAGGAATTCATCAATGCACCCGGAAAGTCCGAACGCGTGATCTTGAAGAAATTGTCAAAAGTCAGAGCCGTTGGGCTTTCCCAGATGGGTTCGAAGATCGCGATTGGTGATCTGAAAGAGAGGATCAAAACCCAAACTGTGGGAATTGCCGCGAAGACCAGTAGTGCGATCATCATCGTAAGGCCAAGGCCGCGTTTGACGCGAAACTCTGAACTGTTGTCGATCATGTTGTCACCCGTTGGTTCAGCTTTGCCACGTAATAGGCGATGAGCGCCGCCATCAAGAAAAGCATCACAGCGATAGCTGCGCCGTAAGCCACGTTTTCATTCCCGAAGGTCTGAACGTAGGCATAGTAGTTCGTCGCCTGTGTTGAACGGCCGGGTCCGCCCTTTGTCATCACAAAGATCATGGGGAAGTGTTTCAAGCTATCGATGAAGCGAAACAGCGTGACCATGAGTAGCGCAGGCGCAAGCAATGGGAGCGTTATAAAGATAAACGTTTTGATCCGTGTCGCGCCGTCAATTGCAGCAGCTTCTTCCAAATCGGGTGAAATCCCCTGTAATGCGGCCATGATGATCAGCATTGCGAAAGGGAAATTGGTCCAAGTGTCAGCGACCACAATCGCAAAGATTGCGCCGGATTGGCTGGTGAGAAATGCAGGAACGGTGATCCCGAAAAGGTCAAAAAAGGCGTTGATTGGGGATAGGGTTGGCGTGAACAGAGAGAGCCAGATCAGGGCGACGGCCACGTGAGGCACGGCGTAGGGTAGCAAAAAAAGGACGCGCCCAACGCGCCACTTGCCTGTGATCTTTTGTAAGCCGACGGCAATTGCGCTTCCGATGATCACCTGCGCGGCAACGCCGAAGAACGAAAGCGACGCCATAACGTAGATCGAGTTCATCAAACGTTTGTCAGACAGCATTTTGGCAAAGTTTCGGAAGCCAAATTCCCAGCTTGTGCCACGGATCAGGTGATAGTCGCTGAAGGCCAAGCCAAACATGCCGATCAACGGAACAATTGCGAAGATGCCGACCGCCAGAATGGCAGGAACCATCATCAAGCGATAACCGCGCTGCAGCTCGTATGTTGCGCCCCGTCTGGGGCTTGCCAATTGTGTCATGAGTTATTCCAAGAAGTGGCCCGGCAGACCGAAACCTGCCGGGTGAATGTAGCGAAGGAGCTTAGAGGCCAAGAATGTCGCGCATATCCGCTTCAGCTTGCTCAAGAGCTTCTTCTGCTGTCATCAGACCGTTGATGGCAGCGTTGACGCTTTCACCAATTGCCTGACCCAATGCCGGCCATTCTGGGATCAATGGACGGTAGTGACCGATGGCTAAATCCAGTGCCGCTACCCGTGTTTTCAGGAAGTCAGGGTGGATCGCTGCGTACTTAGCAACGACGTCCGCATTTTCAGCAACAGAGGCTGTCGTGAAATCTGGGAAAGACTGTGCAAGCGCAATCTTCGACACGGTTTCAGCGCTGACAGCCCATTCGATGAATTTAGCTGACGCCTCTGGATTCGGCGCGTCCGCTGGAATGCCCATGCCGTGCACACCAATTGCTGGCGAGCGACCCGCAGGACCACCCGGTGGCAATGCAATACCTGTCACATCGGCAAATTTGCTTTGCGCAGGATCAACGATCTGACTGATGATGCCTGTTCCTTCTACGGCAAAGGCGATTTGACCGTTTTTCGCAGCGGCGTTCACTTCGGCAAAGTTGAAGTTGCCCGCGCCTGCTGGACCATACTCGTTGATGAGTTTGGTGTAGACGTTCAATGCTTCGACATTTTCAGGTGAGTTGATCGCAGGTGTGAGATCGCCGCCTTCATAATCCGCGAAGAACGTGCCGCCATAGGCGCGCATGACCATCGGGAAGATGAACATGTTAAAGCCTTGACCTGGCACTGCGCGTAGCGCGATTGCTGCTTGATCATCATTGGTGATCTTTGCCGAAACTTCGAGCATGTCTTCCCAGGTTTGGGGCACTTCCGCGCCTGCCGCTTCGAGCAGGTCTTCACGGTAGCTCATCAGGCCAACACCCGCGAAGAATGGCAGCGCCCATTGATCGCCGCTGACATTATATGCCCCGAGTGGACCAGCCAAAATATCCGAGGTGGTGTCTGCAGAGACAAGATCTGTCATCGGCTGAAGCCAACCGGCCTGAATCCATCGCTGTACCTGAATGACGGGTGTATGAACCACATCGATATCGCCTGTGGCACCAGTGAATGACAGTGTAATGCGGTTTTCAAAGACGTCTTGGCCAATCACATCGATATTGGCTTTGATGCCTGTCTCAGCCTCGAAATCGCCAGCCAGCTCTTTCAAGCCATTGGTGAAGGGCATGCCGAACATCACGACATTGATTTCTTCTGCCTGTGCAAAAGTCGGTGAAAAGGACGCGCCCAGTGCCAAAGTCCCGACAAGGGCCGTTGTAAATAAGTGTTTCATGTTTCTCCTCCCAGAGTTTGAAACGCTCGCCGTGCTTATCCTCCTCGCATCGGCAAAGCGTGATATTTAGGCTGCAATCGCATTGCAGCGCTTTCTTGGTGAACGAGCTCAGAGAGCTCTTTGCGCGCTTTAAGTAGCGCATCTTGGTATGTTTGAATTGGCGCGCTCGGTTTGGCCGCGGGTTCCGCCAGAGCCAGTAAGTGCAGAAATTTCCCTTCCGCATCTTGGATCACCGTCGCAAAGCGGCGAATGCCAACGTGGTTTCCTTCGAGGTCTGCGGCGAAGACGTCTTTTGAACGTTTTGCGAGTAAGTTTTTGACCTCTTTCGCGGTCAGCGCGGCGCCTGCTTGGCCGGATGTGCGCAGCGTTTCAAAGAAGCCATCGCTAAAGAACAGCGCTTCCACATCGGCCCAGTCGAGCCTGCTGAGGTAGAGTTGTGACAATACGTCCAATTCATAGAGCGAACGTCGAAAACCGACGCGTGCCCGTATTTCTACGTTCGGATCGGGATAGTCGGTTTTTGAATGCCAAAGCAGCTCGTGACCCGCGACGACGACGACTTCGGCAGAGACGTTCAACTGCGCAGAAAGCGCGCGCATGGTTTCGTCCAGCTTCGCCAAATAGACGTCAGACATGGGAACGTTTCGTTCAAGGCGAAAATTGCGAACCACATACTTTTCACTGGTGCGAAAGAGATAGCCCCAATCAGAAAGCGAACGGATAATCCGGTTAAGGGTTGCCGGCGAAAGGCCGCAATCCTTCGCAATATCGACCTGCTTCAAGGGCCGCGGACCGGCGGCCATGATGTATTCCAAAACTTGAAGAGTGCGTTCTGTGGGATTCATTCGATTATTTCATATATAGAATTCAAAATTCCAATATTGGAATTTAGCTAATCTTGCCAAAAATACCCCGAACCTGTCAACAAATTTTAAGGAACGTCAGGAAAGAAGGTATAAGCCTATAATTTGGAGGGATCTTTTGCTGAATGAGCAGGAGGTTTCGTTCGGTTTCACGCACTGTGGAACCGAAAATTCAAAACCGATTAGAGCTAAAAAGAGGTTTCAAATTGCGGAATACGTTTGAGCTGAACGATTCAAGTTCGCGTCTTATGCCCGCTGTAGGGCTTTGCAGATATCAGTTCTATCGCGGTAAGGATCATGTGTGGCGTAGCGCCGAAATGTCACGACCAATCAACGTCTCCGAGAAAGATATAACCCGCTCCATAAATGGTTTTGATCAATTGCGGGTTTTTGGGGTCTTCGCGCAGTTTGGTCCGCAGGCGCGAAATGCGTACATCCATTGCGCGGTCAAAACTTTCACCTGCGCCGCCACCAAGCGTGTCTTGCATTTGCGCACGGGAAATTAACCGTTTTGGACTATCGAGGAAAAGGCGCAGCACTTCGCCTTCTGCATGGCTGAAAGTTGTTTCGTTGCCCTCTTTGTCTTCAAGCACATAGCGATCAAAATAGGCCGTCCAATCCGCAAAACGCGCGATGTTGAAGGAGGTTTCTGCCGGCTTGTTTTTGCGCAAACGCACACGAATTCGCGCGACGACTTCGCTAGGATCGAAGGGTTTGATGATGTAATCATCGGCGCCCAATTCCAGACCAGTTACCTTGTCACGCACCTGCGCGCGGCCGGAGATAATGATGACGATTGCGCCTTGTTCCAAGGCCAGACGATGAACAAGTGTTAGCCCATCTTTGTCAGGCAATGACAGATCGACCAGACAAACATCTGGCGTCACGACTTGAAGCGCGGCTTCAAATTCACGCGCGCGACCAAAACTCATCGTGCGAAACCCTGCTTCGCTAAGCGTTTCAGACAGGATTTCCCTGATTTCAGGCTCATCATCAAGGATGGTAACGAGAGGCAGGTCACTCATGGCGATCATCCTTGAAGACGGAATTGGCGAGGGCGGCGCGCAGAGCGTCGCTATCAAATGGTTTTTGCAAGAACGCCCCATGTGCAAGACCCTCTTGATACAAAGGGTCGTGGAGTGGGAGAGACGTCATTAGCGTGATGGGGCGTCGCACGATCTTAGCAAGATCAAGACCGGTGCGCGTCCCGCTCAGATGGATGTCTGAAAGCACATAGGCAATGTCAGGGAGCGAGGCGAGCAAGGCTTCAGCTTCATGAACGGAAGTGGCTTCCAGAACAAGGTGACCCTGCGCGACGAGTATATCACGGATCGAGGTGCGCAGGTCCTCGCTATCTTCGACAAGCAGGACCAGCCCTGCGGGAACTTGTGACTGTGCGGCGCGCAGCGGCAAGCGGATCGCAACATGGGCGCCATCGTCGTTAAAGAGCCGCAAATCGCCGCCGGCCAGCTTGGTCATGTCATAGACCATGGCAAGGCCAAGCCCCGATCCTTCACCGCCCTTGGTCGTGAAAAACGGGTTGAGCGCTTGGGTTAAAGCCGCTTCAGAGAAGCCGCTGCCCGTATCCGCAACCTCAAGCTCAAGCCAGGTATCTTGAACAGCGCGCACTGAAATTGAGATACTTCCGCCGGGTGGTGTTGCATCACGTGCATTCAGGATCAGGTTCAAAAGGCTGTCTTGCAGCATTCCGGAGTCGATGTTGAATGTGCCTTCCGGGACATTCTGTTCGATGTTCAATTTGTGATCTTGACCGAGCGTGGGCGACGCCATGGTCACCAGTTCATTCAAGAACGTAGAAAGACGGGTTGGACGGGGTGTGAAATTCCGGGGGCCCGTCATGTCAGCAATCCGGTGAAGCAGGCTGCCACCACGTCGTGCGGCTGCAAGCGTTGCGGAAATCAATGGATCAGCATCGATGGGCAAATCTTCGAGGCGTTCGAGTTTGCCCTGCATACCAAGAATGATTGTAAGCAGATTAGAAAAGTCGTGTGCCAAACCGCTGGTCAACTGTGCAGCCATTTCGCGGCGGCGCGTTTGCTGTAAAGCAACGCGCGTTTGGGTTTCTTCGGTCACGTCCATCGAAAGAACATAGACCCCATTCACTTCGTCATCTGTTTGATCGGGGGTCAAAGCGATCCGAATACGCCGCGAACTAGGTTCGTGGGTGAATTCAAAAACCGATGCTTTGCCTCTGAAGGCACTTTGTACATATGGCGTAATGACGGCGAAAGTTTCGGGACCTAATGCTTCGGCAGTTGTGAGTCCGATGATATCTTCAGTGCTGCCCGGCATCACGTCAGGCAGGCGTCTGTTCGAGAAAGTATAGCGCTGTTCCAAATCAATGTGCGCGATATGAGCGGGCATCATTTGCGTGGTGAGACGTGTTCGCGCTTCCATTTGCGTGAGTTGATGCTTTGTTTCTTCAAGTGCTGCGTTGCTGGACGCCAAAGCACGGTTGGTTGAAGCGAGTTCTTCGGAGCGGGCCAGAACCTGTTCGCTCAACACTTCCGAACGCGCACGAAGAAGTGCTTCTTGGCTCTTGGTTTCTGTGATGTCGGTATAAACCGTGACCCACCCCCCCTCAGGGAGCGGCGCACCTTCAACGCTAATAACCCGACCGTTGGAGCGCGTGCGCTCCATATAATGCGCTTCAAACGCACGGGCGAGCTGTACCCGCGCGGTTACGAACTCTTCAAGATCGTCGACATCACCGTATTCGCCGCGCTCGGCCAAGTAATAAATCAGATCGTGAAAATGAATTCCGGGTTTCGCCAAGTCATTTGGAATATTGAACATCTGTTGCATCGGCCGATTTACGAGGACCAACCGTAAATCGGAATCAAAAATCGACATGGCTTGCTGAATAAGATTCAGGCCTGCAACAATCATCGTTTCATGGCTGTGTGACGTGTTCATGCGACCACGGATATCACCGCAATGAGGCTGGCGAAAACCCCTGAGAGTGCTCTGTTACAATTCGTTAGGATTCAGAAAACTTACGGAAAAAGTTGACCTCTAGAGATTTGCTGGCACGGTAGGGAAGGCGAGTCGCATCAAGCGGCCTAGCACGTCCTAAACGTGCAACGGGAGGAGACATCTTTGAAACAGACGCTTGAAGGCGTTGATGGGCTTTTGTCCATTCCAGCGCTATTGCAACGCAACGCGAAACAGTTTGCTAACAAAGCTGCGTATCGCGAAAAAGAGTTCGGTATCTGGCAGAGCTGGACGTGGTCGGAAGCTGCGCAGGAGATCGATGCGCTTGCGCTAGGCTTGCTGAAGCTTGGTGTCGCTGAGGGTGATTTCATAGCCATTATCGGTCGCAACCGCCCCTATCTGTATTGGGCAATGGTCGCCGCGCAATCAGTCGGCGCCGTACCTGTGCCGCTTTATGCAGACGCATCAGCTGAAGAAATGGCTTATGTCCTTGAACACTGTGGTGCGCGTTTTGTGATCGCGGCAGATCAGGAGCAAGTCGACAAAGTCACAGACGTTCAGCAAGAGCTGACCAACTTTGAGCAAATGATCTATCTCGATCCACGTGGATTGCGCAAATACGATCATGCGAACCTGCACCAATTTGCCAAAGTCCAAGAGCAAGGTCGGGTCGCAAAGGGCGAGCTGGGCGCAGAGCTGACGCGCCGCCGCGATGCTCTGACTTATGACCACACATGTGTGATGCTTTATACATCCGGTACGACGGGCAAGCCAAAAGGCGTTGTTCTGAGCAACCGCAACATCATCGAAACATCGAAAAACTCCTCTGAGTTCGATCACCTAAGCGCGGGCGAAGATATTCTTGCTTATCTGCCAATGGCGTGGGTTGGCGATTTCATCTTCTCATTGGGTCAGGCTTACTGGACCGGTTTCTGTGTAAACTGCCCAGAGAGCGAAGAAACGATGATGACGGATTTGCGCGAGATTGGTCCGACATATTACTTCGCTCCACCGCGTGTTTTTGAAAACCAGCTCACCAATGTGATGATCCGCATGGAAGACGCGGGTAAATTCAAGAAACGTATGTTCGATTACTTCATGGAACACGCGCGCAAGGTTGGTCCTGATATCCTTGACGGTAATTCCGTTAGTGGCATGGATAAGCTGAAATACAAGCTGGGCGACCTTATGGTTTACGGTCCGCTTAAAAATACGCTCGGTTTCACGCGTGTTCGCGTTGGCTATACTGCGGGTGAAGCGATTGGTCCTGAGATTTTCAGCTTCTACCGCTCGCTCGGCATCAACTTGAAACAGCTTTACGGTCAGACCGAAGCGGGTGTTTTCATCACGCAGCAACCTGATGGCCAAGTTCGCGCAGACACCGTTGGCGTACCGAGCCCCGGCGTTGAAGTGCGCATCGATGACAATGGCGAGGTATTCTATCGTAGCCCA
>NZ_JBDWVM010000176.1:0-15166 GCF_039984035.1 Planktotalea sp.
GACACGTCAGATTTCTGCAGAGGAAGAGCGTGCCGCTGAGTTTTCTTCGCGCGTATTGGCAACGACCGAGCAAGTGTGGGAACAGATTTTCCCGGCTCAGATCGGACGCAACTACCGCGCGCCAACCTTGGTGCTGTATTCAGATGTGACACAAAGCCCGTGTGGTGGGGCATCTGGGGCAACAGGGCCGTTTTACTGCCCTGCGGATAGTAAGGCCTATTTAGACACTGAATTCTTCGCGACTTTGTCTCGCCAATTGGGCGCAAAAGGAGATTTCGCAGCAGCCTATGTGATTGCTCATGAGGTCGCCCATCATGTCCAAAACGAGTTGGGCATTCTATCGCAGGTGCATCAGGCACGCCGTACTGCAAGTCAAATTGAGGCGAATGCATTGACCGTACGTCTTGAGCTGCAGGCCGATTGTTTGAGCGGTGTCTGGGCGCGTTCTGTTGAGGGGTTGCTTGAGCCGGGCGATGTGGAAGAAGCGCTGAACGCGGCGCGGATGATTGGGGATGATCGCTTGCAAAAGCGCGCTGGCCGTGTGCCGCAACCGCATACATTTACGCATGGAACGAGTGCACAACGCGCAGGTTGGTTCACACGTGGGTTCAACAGCGGCGACCTAAACGTCTGCGATACTTTTAGCGCTGAGAGGCTCTGAACGATGGCAGACTTGGTCATTCATGCACTGGGTGTCGGCGGAGGGTCGCTAGCGATTTCGCAGCTCCCTGGTTTGAAGGGTGACTACAAAGCGGATCTGGATTTTCTGCGTGATTGGAAGCCATCTTTGGTGATTACCACCACGACGCGTGGCGAACTCGCTGACGCAGGTGCGGAAACTTTTGGCGCGGACATGCAGGAAAGCGGCACGCGATGGCTTCATCTGCCGATTCGTGACTTTGGTGCGCCAGACGCAGACTTTTTGGCCGCGTGGCCTGATGCGAGCGCTGCTGCGCTGAGTGCGCTTAAAGGGCAGGGGCGAGTGCTCATACATTGCAAAGGTGGCTGCGGTCGCTCTGGAATGCTGGCGCTACGTTTGATGGTTGAAGCGGGGGAAGATGCTGTTGAAGCCTTGCTGCACTTACGAAAAGTACGCCCTTGCGCGGTCGAAACCGATCCCCAGTTGCGCTGGGCGGTGACCGGAATTGTGCCAAAAGGGGATTAGGTGAGAGGTTGGACATCGACCCAAGCGGGGCTCGTTGTGGCTGCTTCCTTCCGGATCTGACCAGGTTGGCGAGGCACTTGCCCGCGCCAACCCCTCGAAACTTGATATAAGAGCCGCGCGCTGGGTTTGCAAGATGCTCTATTGCTCTTGTGCCTCCCCCCAGATCAGCCTTAGCTTGCCCCGAATTGATGGGAGGTCGGCATGAAATTAGCAGAAACCGTAACTTTTGGGGGCTCAGGCCTAAACCGAGCAGCTGAACTGCGCGGAGATGCTGAAGCGATGCGAGCGCATCGGAAAAATCCTGTTTCTGAAGCGATTGTTTTCTGGAAAGGAAAGCCGCTGATCAGGCGTGGGGAACTTGATGCCTTGGCGCGCGTATCTATGACCCACGAGCTATTCGCGGATCGGGCAGACAATGCACTATTTTTGGGCTTAGAAGACGGGCGCGCAATTTTTGCGCACGATATTTCAGACTGGGTCCCTGATGGTGCAGAGGACGCGGCACCGGGTGCCTTGTTTGATTTCAGTGAACAGAGCCATCCTGATTTACCAGACACGGACGTATTTTCCGAGCTACGCGCCAACATGACCCGTCTCAACGCGCGCGACGCTGAACTCGCAGCCAGCGCTTTGGCTGTTTATGCTTGGCACAGAAGCCATCAGTTTTGCTCCAAGTGCGGCGCAAAAAGCGAAATGTCGATGTCCGGCTGGCAGCGCGGCTGTTCTAGCTGTGGCGCGCAGCATTTTCCGCGTACGGATCCAGTTGTTATCATGCTGATTGCTAATGGAAATTCGGTCTTGATGGGGCGTTCGCCGCAATGGCCTCCTGGCATGTATTCTTTGCTTGCAGGGTTTGTGGAGCCGGGTGAAACGATCGAAGCGGCCGTGCGCCGTGAGGTGTTTGAAGAGGCTGGCATTGAAGTTGGTCAAGTTGAGTATCTAGCAAGTCAGCCGTGGCCGTTTCCAAATTCTCTTATGTTTGGCTGCAAGGGCGAAGCGACGAGCAAAGAAATCACAATCGATCCGAATGAGCTTGAGGACGCGATGTGGGTGAGTCGAGAAGATATGATGCTCGCTTTTGCAGGGGAACATCCGAAAATCCTACCCGCGCGAAAAGGTGCAATTGCACATTTCATTCTAAAGCACTGGCTGGAAGATAGACTTGACTGAACTAGTTTCGCTATAAGCCGACAAAGTGACACAGAAAGACACCTAGCTCCCATGAAATTCTCGACTAAAGAAGATATCGAAGCGCCGATTGACGATGCTTTCAAGTTGTTCAGCGACTTTGATCAGTTCGAGCGGTCTGCGCTGCGCCGAGGTGCGGAAGTAAACCGTACGGATACGTTGCGCAAAAAGGGTGCTGGCATGGCGTGGCATGCTGTGTTCCATTTGCGCGGCAAAGAGCGCAAAATCGATGCAAAGATGTCCGAGTATAACGAACCAGACAATTACTGCCTCGAGATGCTGAGCGAAGATATCACTGCATTTGCGACGGTTGATCTCATGCCGCTTTCGAAGAATAGAACGCGTGCATCGATTGCTCTTGAGCTTAAGCCCAAAAGTCTATCCGGGCGTCTGATGATTCAGACACTACGGCTCGGTAAGGGACGACTGCAGCGACGTTTTAAAAACAAAACTGCAGATTTCGTGCGGATTTTGGAGCGTGATTACAAGGCTGATCGCACCGGCTAAGCCTAGGAATTACGCTCAGCTGCCATGGGATACGTGCCAAGAATGGTCACTTCGCTGGTGAAATATTCCAATTCATCCAAAGCCCGAACAACGTTTTCGTCTTCCGGATGCCCCTCAATGTCAGCGTAGAACTGTGTCGCTGTGAAATGCCCGCCGACCATGTAGCTTTCCAGCTTTGTCATGTTCACGCCGTTGGTCGCAAAGCCGCCCATTGCTTTGTAAAGCGCGGCGGGAATATTGCGCACGCGAAAGACAAAGCTGGTCATCATGCCATGCTCACCGCGCTTTTCGAGGTTGGCGTTTGGCGACATGACGAGAAACCGTGTCGTGTTATGCCCATGATCTTCGACATTGCTTGCGAGAACGTCGAGGCCATAGATTTCTGCCGCAATTTCACTCGCGAGTACGCCACTTGAGCGATCACCGCTCTCAACCAGTTCTGCGGCTGCACCGGCACTGTCTGCGGCTGATTCGCCAACAATTTTATTCTTTTGAAGAAACGAAGCCGCTTGCGGCAATAAGACGAGATGCGCTCGCACTTTTTCGACGTCTGACAATTGAACGCCGGGTAGAGCCATCAAGCTGATGCGCACGCGCGTAAAAGCTTCGTCAACGATATGTAAGCCAGAGCTTGGTAGAAGTCTGTGAATGTCCGCAACACGCCCATATGTTGAGTTTTCTACAGGGAGCATAGCAAGTTCGGCGACGCCTGAATTGACAGCGTCAATCACGTCTTCGAAGGTGTGGCAGGGCAGTGGTTCGTGATCTGGATAGGTGTTTGCACAGGCTTCATGGGAATAGGCGCCCAATTCGCCTTGGAATGCGATCTTCTTTGTCATGGGTGCGGTTCCTCTAAAATCTGTGCTAGATGGTCGTTTAGTCGCGGGTTCTACACCTTGCCATAAGCGCGCGAAAGCCATAGATAGCCGCGCAACGACTATTCAACGGGACGATCCAGATGTTTGACACAATGACGTTTACAAAAGTGCTTGGCGGTTTCTGCGGCGCTTTTCTGATTTTCCTTCTAGGCGGCTGGGCGGCTGAAGAGATTTATCACACTGGTCCTTCTGGCCACGGTGGTGATCATGGTGAAGGCCACGGTCAAGCATATGTCATCGAAGTTGAAAGCGACGACAGTGGTGCCGAAGAAGAAGCAGGACCAGATATCGCAACTTTGGTTGCTGCAGCTGATGTTGAAAAAGGTGCTAAAGTCTTTGGTAAGTGCAAAGCGTGCCACAAATTGGAAGATGGCGCGAACGGCACTGGCCCGCACCTCTTTGATGTTGTGAACCGTGAAATCGCTGGCGTGGATGGCTATGGTTATTCCGGCGTACTAGCTGAGCTTGGCGGCACTTGGGGTTACGAGGAACTCGATGGTTTCCTTGAAAACCCAAAAGGCTACGCACGCGGTACTAAAATGGGCTTCTCCGGTCTTAAGAAAGACGCGGATCGCGCGAACATCATCGCGTATCTTGAAACGATCAAGTAATCGTTTCTTAACTTTCGAATTCAAAGAAGCCGCCTTGCATCCTGCTGGGCGGCTTTTTTGTGTCTATCGGGTTGCTTCATGACTAATCACGAAGCAATCACAACGAGTTCATACATTCAAAGCTTGAATGTGACATACGCAGCGCCTTAGCTATGTATATAGATATGAATGTAGAAATCGCCCAAGGGAGATGGATGATGGCAAACGAGATTATGAAAGACGAATTGGTCATTAAGCGCCGTGATCTGATGCTTGGAATGGCTGCAGGCGGCGCTGGCATGGCTTTGGGTCTGCGTCCGGGCGCTTCTTTTGCACAAGACGCCAGTTCGGAAATGATCAGAAGCCACGGCTATTCCTTCTTCGGCGATCTCCAATATCCTGCGGACTTCAAACACTTTGACTACGTAAACCCGAACGCACCTAAAGGCGGAGAGGTCTCTTTGTCTGCGCGTGGCACCTTTGACAGCATGAACCGCTGGGCAAGCAAAGGGCAGTCCGGTCAATTTTCTGGTTTGGTCGCAGAAGCCTTGTTTTCGCGCGCGCCATTTGGGGATGCAACACCCGCTGACTCCATCACAGATTCATACTGCCACCTCGCGGAAGCCGTTGAGTACCCCAAGTCGAAAGAATGGTGCGTGTTCCATGTGCGTCCAGAGGCGAAGTTCTCGGATGGATCTCAGTTGACTGCGCATGACGCAGCCTTTTCGCATAATTTGTTCCTAGAGCAAGGTATTCGTAGCTACGCACGAAGCGTCAAGCAGCGTATCTCTAGTGTCGAAGCGATTGATGATCTGACGCTTAAGGCGACATTCGTTGATGGTATTTCCCGTCGTTCACTGATTTCCCAAGTAGGCGGCACGCCAGTCTTTTCAGAAGCATGGTACAAAGAAACAGGCGAACGTCTGGATGAGCCGTCTTTGCTGACGCCATTGGGAAGCGGCCCCTATGTGGTCGATGATTTCGAGATCAACCGCTTTATCGTTTACAAGCGCAACCCTGACTATTGGGGCTGGCATTTGCCCGTCAACGTGGGACGTCACAACTTTGACCGTGTCCGCGTTGAATACTTCTTGGACGAAACCGCGGAGTTTGAAGCGTTCAAGGCCGGTGAATACACTTTCCGTGTAGAAAACAGCACGAAACGTTGGGCAACTGGATACGACTTCCCGAATGTCGACAAAGGGAACGTTAAACGCGAAGAGCTTCCAAGTGGCTCGCCGCCCTCACCAACTGGATTTGTGTTCAATCTGTTGCGCGAACCATTCACCGACTTGCGCGTCCGCGAAGCGTTGAGCCTCGCATTTAACTTTGAGTGGGTTTCGTCGTCCCTTCAGTACGATCTGACGACACAGCGTCATTCTTTCGTTCAAAACTCGCCTTTGGAAGCAAAAGGCGTTCCAACTGGTTTGGAAAAGACATTCCTTGAATCGTTGGGCGATCTTGTTCCCGAAGAGGTCATGACCTCCGAAGCGGTCCTTGCCCATACCTCTAACCCAGACACGGTGTCTGATCGCCGTAATCAACGCAAAGCACTTCGCTTGCTTAAGGATGTGGGTTGGACCGTTGACAGCAATGGTAAGTTTGTCGACGCTGACGGAAAGCCGGTGGCCTTCAAGATCATGTTGTCTGCGAGCACCTCTGACACGGTTGAGGCGATGATTACGACCTACGTGCAGACGTTGAACAAATGGGGCCTCAACGTTGAGATGGAGAAGATTGACTCCGCTCAATATGCGCAGCGCTATTACGACAAAGACTGGGACATGATGTATTTCCGCAATCAGACATTCTTCTCTGCGGGAACAGGTCTCAAACAAGCTTACGGTGCTGAGACTGCTGTCGTGTCTTCATACAATCCTCAGTCGCTCCAAAGTGAGCTGGTAGATGCCATCATTGATGGGGCGTTGGACACCAAATCACGCGAGGAAGAAGAAGCTGCGTTGATGGCGCTTGATCGCGTCCTGCGGTATTTGCGCATCCAAATTCCAAGCGGCTACGTTGCGGATCACTGGGTCGCTGCATATGACATGTTTGAACACCCTGATGATATTCCGCCACTTGCATTGGGTGAGCTGGACTTCTGGTGGTTCAATCAAGAAAAATACGACGCGCTTAAGTCCGCTGGCGTTTTGAGGTAATTCGCTTTGGGCGCCTATATACTCCGACGATTGTTGCTGATCATTCCTACCCTTTTGGGGATTATGATTGTTAATTTCACGCTTGTGCAATTTGTGCCGGGTGGTCCAGTAGAACAGGTCTTGGCCCAGATGCAGGGCGGGGGAGATGTGTTTGAAGGTTTCTCTGGCGGCGGCAATGATGTCGGCGAAGAAACCTTTGGCTCTGACAGTGAATATGTCGGCGCGCGTGGCTTGCCCAAAGAGTTTATCGAAGAGCTTGAGAAAGAGTTCGGGTTTGACAAACCGCCGCTTGAACGCTTCCTCAATATGATCTGGAACTACATGCGCCTCGATTTCGGGGAGAGCTATTTCCGATCCATTAGCGTTGTTGATTTGGTGCTGGAAAAAATGCCCGTGTCGATCACATTGGGCCTATGGTCTACTTTGATTGCCTACATCGTTTCGATCCCGCTCGGTATTCGCAAGGCGGTGCATGATGGAACGAGCTTTGACACTTGGACCTCTGCGATGATCATCGTCGCATATGCGATTCCGGGGTTCTTGTTTGCGATCCTTTTGCTCGTGTTGTTTGCGGGTGGATCATATTGGCAGATTTTCCCGCTTAGGGGGCTGACGTCGGAGAATTTCGAGGATTTGACCTTGCTTGGCAAAGCGATGGATTATCTTTGGCACATCGCACTGCCCGTCTTTGCCTCGACGATTTCCGCCTTTGCGACACTGACGCTTTTGACCAAGAACAGCTTCTTGGATGAAATCAAAAAACATTACGTGATGACTGCGCGGGCTAAGGGATTGAGCGAAAAGAAAGTGCTCTATAGCCATGTCTTTCGCAATGCGATGCTGATTGTGATCGCAGGTTTTCCTGCGGTATTTGTCGGCGTGTTTTTTGGAGGATCGATCATTATCGAAACGATCTTCTCGCTTGATGGTCTTGGGCGTCTCGGGTTTGAGGCCGCTGTAGGTCGAGACTATCCAGTGATGTTTGGAACGCTGTTTATCTTTGGTCTGATTGGCCTTGTCGTGAATATTCTGTCTGATCTGATGTATGTGCTGGTCGATCCACGCATCGACTTTGAAAAGCGGGAGGGCTGATCTGATGAAACTCTCCCCCCTCAATCAACGCCGCTGGCGCAACTTCAAAGCCAACCGCCGCGCGCTTTGGTCATTGATTATCTTTTCGGTCCTTTTCACGCTGTCCCTGTTCGCTGAATTCATTGCCAACGACAAACCCATCGTCGTGAGTTATCGCGGTGAGCTGCACATGCCAGTGTTCAAGTTCTATCCTGAAACGGCTTTTGGCGGCGATTTCGAAACCGAAGCGGTCTATCGCGATATCGAAGTTAAATGCCTCATCAAATCTGGCGGGCTAGAAGAATGCTGGGACGATCCAGAAGGCATCGTTGAAGGCATAGACGCAGGCACCTATGGCGCTGATGTCGAAGGCTTCCATAAAGGCTGGATCGCTTGGCCGTTAATCCCCTATTCCTATGACACAACCGTTGATCGCTCTGGCGCGGCACCGTTGGCGCCAAATGGGCAAAACCTGCTCGGTACGGATGATACCAAGCGCGACGTACTTGCCCGTGTGATTTATGGCTTCCGATTGTCGATCATGTTCACGTTGATCGTGACAACACTGGCCAGCGTCGTTGGCATCGCTGCTGGCGCTTTGCAGGGATATTTCGGCGGCTGGGTCGATCTCATCTTCCAGCGCGTGATCGAAATATGGGGGGCTGTTCCGTCGCTCTATATCATCATCATTATGTTCGCGATTTTGGGGCGTGGTTTTTGGCTGTTGGTGTTCCTCATGGTGCTCTTTGGTTGGATGGCCTTGGTAGGGGTCGTGCGCGCCGAATTCTTGCGTGCACGTAACCTTGAATATGTCCGCGCGGCCAAGGCGCTGGGCGTGTCCAACACAGTCATTATGTTCCGCCACATGTTGCCCAATGCGATGGTCGCGACGGTGACAATGTTGCCATTCATCGTGACAGGCACGATCAGCACACTTGCTGGACTTGATTTCCTCGGCTTTGGTTTGCCGTCTTCATCCCCGTCTCTGGGTGAGATGACGTTGCAAGCGAAACAAAACTTGCAAGCGCCATGGCTCGCGTTCACAGCCTTCTTTACCTTTGCTGCGATGCTTTCGCTTTTGGTCTTCATCTTTGAAGGCGTGCGCGATGCGTTTGATCCAAGAAAGACCTTCTCATGAGTAGCTTGTTGAAGGTCAGAGACCTGAAAGTCGCCTTTCGCCAAGATGGTAAACTCAGCGAAGCCGTGCGCGGTGTTAGCTTTACCGTTGATCGCGGTGAGACCGTCGCGCTTGTTGGCGAAAGTGGGTCAGGCAAATCGGTGACAGCGCTTAGCACAGTATCCCTACTCGGCAGCAACGCTGTAAGTGAAGGGTCGATCACTTATGAGGGGCAGGAAATGGTGGGCGCCGATGACGCGTTGCTGCGCAAGGTGCGCGGCAATGACATTAGCTTCATCTTTCAAGAACCGATGACCTCCCTCAACCCGCTTCACACGCTGGAAAAGCAGCTTGGTGAATCGCTTGCCTTGCATCAGGGCGTTGTTGGGGCAGAGGCGCGGGGACGCATTGTTGAACTTCTGGAAAAGGTAGGCATCCGTCAGGCGGAAAGCCGGTTGAGTTCGTATCCTCATCAGCTCTCGGGCGGGCAGCGCCAGCGCGTTATGATCGCGATGGCCCTTGCCAACGGTCCTGATTTGCTCATCGCCGATGAGCCAACAACGGCGCTTGATGTGACAATCCAGGCTCAAATCTTGAAGCTTCTGGCAGATCTGAAAAAGACGGAAAACATGGGGCTTTTGTTTATTACCCATGACCTCGGTATCGTGCGCAGTATTGCGGACAAGGTTTGCGTGATGAAATCAGGTGAGATTGTCGAGGCCGGGAAGACCGAAGATGTCTTCAACAATCCGAGACATGAGTACACTAAGACGCTTTTGAACGCCCATGCCGTTGGAACCCCTGATCCTGTTCCAAGCGATGCGGTCGAAATCGCTAGCACGGAACATCTAAAAGTTTGGTTTCCGATCCAGCAAGGCTTGCTCAAACGTACCGTGGGTCACGTGAAAGCGGTCAATGATGCAACGCTTAACGTGCGCGCAGGTGAAACCTTGGGCATCGTTGGTGAAAGTGGCTCTGGCAAGACGACTCTTGCTTTGGCGATGATGCGTTTGATTGCCTCTGAGGGTGGCTTGAGCTTTGAAAAAGGCGATACACGCAACTGGTCCACACGTGAATTGCGCGCCGCGCGAAAAGACATGCAGATCGTGTTTCAAGATCCCTTTGGTTCACTTTCGCCGCGCATGACGGCAGAGCAAATCATTGCTGAAGGTTTGGGCGTGCATGGCACCGACGGCGCGAAATCAACGCGTGATATGGTGGCCGAAATCATGACCGAAGTCGGTCTTGATCCGGAAACGATGCACCGCTACCCGCACGAATTCTCAGGTGGTCAAAGGCAACGTATCGCGATTGCACGGGCTATGATTCTTCGGCCTAAACTGGTGGTTCTTGATGAACCGACCAGCGCGCTTGATATGACTGTACAGGTGCAAATCGTAGAACTGCTACGTGGGTTGCAAAAAAAATATGGGCTGGCCTATCTCTTTATCAGTCACGATCTAAACGTCGTGCGCGCGATGTCTCACAAAGTGCTTGTTATGAAGCAAGGCGATGTCGTTGAAATGGGCGATAGTGAAACCTTGTTTGAAGCGCCGCAACATGAATACACGCGTGCATTACTGAGTGCGGCGCTGGATCATCGGATCGAAGAATAGCCAACATTATCGCAGCCAAAGCCGTAGTTTTGAGCGACTTTGACTTGTTCTAACGCCTCTTTTTCGAGGCGTTGGCGCGTTATGATGCGCCAGTCGTGAGGCGTGGAAAATGATTGGATCAATCATGTGCTCGTTCTCCTTTGTCGTGTTTGTGTCGACCTTCAGTTGGTGATCTCCGCCAATGATGCGGTGGCTGCCAACGTGGCGGATGACGGTCATCCTGATGGGTTGCTTTCAAGAAGCTGTCTGCAAAAATTCCTAACATGTCGATGCTCCAATTTGTTTGTGTATTGATATATTCATTGAACATCGCCTTGTTTCCAGTCAGAAAGAATGGAGTTATGTAAGTCTGGATTACATATGAATTGGAATACCTTTCCGCCGCTAGCCGCGCTTAGGGCTTTTGCGGCTTACACTGAACAAGGCGGCGTGCAGCAGGCAGGTGATGTGCTGAACGTGTCTCACGCTGCGATTAGCCAGCAAATTCGGAACCTTGAAGATCATTTGAATGTGCAGCTTTTGGACCGTTCTGGCCGCCAAGCTCGTTTGACTGAAGAGGGCCGTGCCCTTGGCGCTGTGTTGCAATCTGGCTTCGGCGCTATTGCTGATGAGGTGGAAAAACTGACAGGGGCTCAAGACGCCAAACCACTGACAGTTTCGACGACGCCGAGTTTTGCCGCCAATTGGTTAGTGCCCAGACTCGCTGATTTTCGGCAACAACATCCTGAAATAAGTGTTGTCGTCGATGCCGACCCTAAGACCGCGACACTTGATGCAGCGGGACCTGATATTGCTATTCGCTTTGGCAGCGGCGATTGGGAAGGCGTTGATGTTCGTCCCTTCATTGAAACGCGTAGGGTCGCAGTCGCGGCGCCCAGTTTCATTTGTGACGATTGCCCGACCGAGCCTTCGGATCTTGCCCGCTTTCCGATCCTACAAGAGGTCGGCACGTCCGAAAGTTCGCTCTGGTTGGCAAAGCACGGGGTCGAAGAAGCAGGGCAAGGTGGGCGCGTGATCTTGCCCGGGAACCTGTCACTCGATGCTGCGCGTATGGGGCAAGGCATTTTGGTCACTGCCAAGATTTGGGTGAAGTCTGATTTAGAACACGGCAGGCTGGCGCAAATTTTTGAGGATGAAGAAGACTTCGGCTACTTCATTGTGGTGCGCCAAGGTGTTCACAGGACCGCCCTGAAAGCATTCCTGACTTGGTTGAAGACGCAGACCTAACGTCTTCAACAGATGTTATGAACTTGGACCGATCATAAAGCACTGCACGTTGCGCGCTTGAAGGCGTCGGCATGCGAGATCTGCGCTTTCACGGGTGAGACCCACGAAATTTGCGTCATACCCTGCTTTGCGTTCAGCTACAGATCGGCGAGCGCCGTTAAGCGTGCTCATCTCAGCAAGGGCCGTTTTGAGCAGAACACGCTCAGCCTTGTAGCGGTTTGGGTAACGACCAATGTTTATGCCCCAATGCCGTCCGCCTGAAGTTGATAGCCGTGTGACGACTTCCTGTTCCGGTGCGGCCGCCGCTTGCGGTTTTGGCTGGGTGAGGGAGGCAAGGAGGATCGCCTGCGGGCGTGCTGCCGGTTTTGGCGATGTAACTACAGCTGCGGTTGATGCTGCAGCTGCTTGTGTCACTTGCGTATTGGACGCTGTGTTCACTTGCGCCTCGACGAGAGCCTGACGAACGTCATCCTTTAAAGAGACCAAGATTGGAGCGCTATTAACTTTGTTTGAGCGCGCCTTGGGCCTTGGGCTGGTTTTCACTGCGCGGACAACACGGATTGTTTTAGCTGTCGCTCGTGATCCACCATAAGCCGGTTTTTTCGGTTTGCGCAGGGCGACGCGAGTGGGTGCGCGTTTGAAGCCCATGTCGAGCAATTCAGCGACGCGGGCGTTTCGTGTGGCGGTGGAGCGTCCGCCGAAAACCGTCGCAATGATGCGCTCTTGTCCGCGCTCAGCAGAAGCAACGAGGTTGAAGCCAGCCGCGCGTGTATAACCGGTTTTGATGCCGTCTGCGCCTTTGTAATTGCTCAACAAACGGCGGTTTGTGTTCGGAACCGTTTTCACACCTGCATCGGTCGTGATGCGAGAAAAAAGGTTATAATAATCTGGGTAATCGTAGAGCAGATGGCGACCTAAGATAGACATGTCGCGTGCAGTCGATAGATGACCTGACTCTGTCAATCCATGGGCGTTCTTGAAGGTTGTCTTGGACATGCCGAGCGATTTGGCGGTTCTCGTCATGCGCCGTGCAAAGGCTGCTTCAGAGCCTTCCAGGGTCTCGCCAATTGCTGTTGCAGCATCGTTCGCAGATTTTACGGCCGCTGCGCGAATGAGATAGCGGAACTTGATCCGCTGACCAGCGCGAAGGCCCAATTTCGAGGGCTGTTCATTTGCGGCATTCGCGGAAATTTTAACCGTTGTATCAAGCGTGATTTCACCATTCTCTATCGCTTGGAAAGCGACATACAGTGTCATCATTTTTGTCAAAGACGCGGGATGAAGTCGCGTATCTGCATTGCGTGAGTGCAACACTTCGCCAGAACGAGCGTCCATAACGTAAGCTGCATATGGTGCTGCCGACACACTCAAGGGGAGCGCGACAATTAACCATAGAAGTGAAATGACCAATAGCCCTAGTCGGGCCGGCGATGTGTGCCGTACCTTCACGATGTCTGCCTTTTACTGCCTCAGTGCCGCCGATTTTCGACTGGCTTAGTATTATTATGGTTAGATACTAACACATAAAATTCGATTAATAAAGCATTCAAAACAAAGGAATTTTTGAAATATTCTTCCAGATTTTCTCAACATATAGGGGTTCTTGGTGGCCCTACCCCCAAGCACGGCGATTGTGGCGGGAATGTGTCAAAACCTCTAATTCGCGAAGTGGTGTTGCTGAGGGAGCAAGCTGCGATTCAGAAAAACGACATCAATCTTAGGCAAATAAAGTGTAGGTTTAGCCATGGAAAAGCCACTTTTGAGACCATCTGTGGCCTTGGTTCGGGCTTGACCTCTTTTCTATCGGTGTGATGGGGTTATATAGGAGTTTCTGACCTATACATGACCATGGACACTGGCACCGATATGTTAACATCGAAGATCATTGCGTCTGGCAATTCCGAGGACGGGTCCGATACGGGCGTGGTCGTTGGTGTTCGCCCAAAGACGCAAAAGCCGCCGTTGTATAAGGTTCTTGTCCTGAATGACGATTACACGCCGATGGAATTTGTGGTTCATGTTCTTGAGCGTTTCTTTAACATGACGCACGCGGAAGCCTTTGAAATTATGCTAACCGTTCACAAAAAGGGTTTGGCCGTTGTAGGAGTTTTCAGCCACGAGATCGCGGAAACCAAGGTCAGCCAAGTGATGGACCTCGCGCGCCGTCATCAGCACCCGCTGCAATGCACTATGGAAAAAGAATAATATTGTGTGGAAACACGCCCGTCTTGAGTTAGCGCGCGACGCTAACCTGTTGCCGCCTCTTGATGGTGCAATTGGAGTTCTTGGTCAAATAGCCGTTGAACGTCTACGTGGTCTTGATGATCTTCAACTGCAGTGTGAGAGCAACTCGTTCGTTGCGACAACCGCGCTCCGCTCCGCAGGATATAAGGTGGTCGTCGAACAAGATGCATCGTTTGAGCATGCCGTCGTGTTTCTCCCGCGGGCGAAGGCAGAAGCGCAGCACCTGATTGCGCACGCGATTGAACGTGCCCCCAACGGTTGGATTGTCCTTGATGGCCAAAAAACGGACGGTATTGAGAGCATCGTTAAACAAGTCGCGCGTTCGGTTGCGATAGAAGGCAGCTTTTCTAAAGGTCACGGAAAAACTGTTTGGTTTCGCGCCGCTGATGCGCAAGATTTGTTGGCTTGGCGTGCTGAGCCAACGGACGTCGATGGCGGTTTTTCGACAGCGCCGGGCGTGTTTTCTGCCGATGGGATTGATCCTGCATCAGCCATGTTGATCCCGCACTTACCCGATGACATGCGCGGCGCAGTGGTTGATTTAGGTGCAGGTTGGGGGTTTCTATCCGCAAAATTGCTTTCCAATGCGCCAAAGATTTCACGTCTCCATCTTGTCGAAGACAACAAAACTGCACTCGATTGTGCACGGTCAAATGTCCAAGATGCGCGCGCCGAATTCCACTGGGCTGATGCGCTGTCTTGGAATTTGCGAGAGCCAGTTCATACGGTCATCATGAACCCGCCTTTTCACACAGCGCGAAATGCTGAACCAAGTTTAGGCATCGGATTCATCAATGCCGCAGCGAAACTGTTAAAGCCGGGTGGCAAATTGTACATGGTCGCCAACGCACACTTGCCCTATGAGCCGACGCTAGAAGCTGCATTTTCAAAAGTGGATGTCTTAGAGCGATCAACACGTTTCAAAGTGTTTTGCGCTGAGCAAAGACGCGGTAAGGTGCGATGAGCTTGCCTCTTTTCTCATTTGGAGACTTTTGATGTCTTTTTCGATTGATGGAAAAACTGCGATTGTGACGGGGGCTGCAAATGGCATTGGCCTTGCGATTGCACGTCATTTTGCCGACCAAGGTGCGAATGTCATGTTCGCTGACATGGACGAAAATAGTCTTGTCAAAGAATTGGGGGACATGCCTGAAGAAGGCAATATTCGGTATTTCTCGGGAGATTTGAGAGAAAAACTCACCCTCGCCAATCTATTGTCAGGCACGATTGATGCCTTTGACTCTGTTGATATCTTGGTGAATGCGTCGCGTCAGGTTTTGCCGACATCCCCGTTGGATGCTGATGACGATACGGTATCGGTTCTACTTCAGCAAAACCTTCTCACCAGTTTGCGCTTGTCCCAATTGGTTGCACGCCGAATGATCAAGCAGGCCGAAGGACGAG
>NZ_JBDWVM010000177.1:0-8977 GCF_039984035.1 Planktotalea sp.
GTCGCCTTGGCCCAGATTGCAGAAAATCCCTTGCCCGCAAGCTTTGTAGAAATCGGTGCGATTGGCAACAACGTCTGCCTTCACCGTAGGGTCGATATCCTTGAAATGCATATAGCTGATGCGATCAATGTTGCGCTTCATGAAGGCAACAGGATCAAAGCCCGCATAGGAGTGGTGGCCCGTATCAAAGCAGATTTTAAGGATGCTTTCATCGACCTCATTCAAGAGGCGATCCAGTTCTGGCTCAAAGTCCATAAAGCCAGCCGCATGGGCGTGGATACCTACAGTCAGGCCGTGCTCTTCGGCGCCCATTTTTGCGACAGTTGCAATGCGATCACGATAGGTGGTCCACTCAGCCTTGTCCATTTGTTCAGCTTCATCTGCACGGCCAGCGGTTGGGGCGCGGCGCGGTGAAATGCTATCGATCAGCACCAAATGTTCGGCGCCATGCGCGACGAGCGCTTTACAGGTTCGCGTCGCTGCATCGAGCACATCATCCCACTTTTCTGCGTCATGGAAGGGCTGAAAAACAACGCCGCCAATGATGCTCAGGTCATGTTTGGCGAGTTCTTCTGACAGGATCGCAGGGTCTTCGGGCATGTAGCCGATGGGGCCAAGCTCAATACCTTTGTACCCCGCCTGCGCGCATTGCTGCAGCACGGATTGCCATTTAGGGTAGGCTGGATCAGATGGGAATTCGATGCCCCATGAGCAGGGCGCGTTGCCAATTTGGATCGTCATATCGGTGTCCTAGAAGTCGTTAATAGTGCGCCAAGCTTTCGCATCTGAAGAGGCGTGCGCTGCGGCGATGATTTGGTTGACCTCCATTCCATCGCGGAATGTGGGCCAGATGTTTGTCTTGGTTTCAATGGCTTGCAGAAAATCACGTGCTTCGATGATAATCTGGTCCTGATACCCTGTGCCATGGCCCGGGCCTTGGCAAAAAGGTTCATAATCAGGGTGATCTGGGCCAATCAGAATTTTGGTAAAGCCGCGCTGTGCGTCTGGTCCATCCATTTTATAGAGATGGATCGCGTTCTGGTCTTCGCCATCAAAACGGATCGCCCCTTTTGAGCCGGTGATCTCATACGCATAGCCCATTTTGCGTCCTGTCGCGATGCGGCTGGCGTAGATGGAGCCAAGCACGCCGCTTTCAAAACGGCAAAGCATATGGGCGTGATCATCGTTGGTGACTTTGCCGCCTGGGCGGTCCTCGATCACAGTTTCGATTTCCGCCATGATGGACGTGATCGGTCCCATCAAACGCAAAGCACAGTTAATGGGATGCGGTGCAAGATCGCCCATCATACCGTTGGCTTTGCCGCTTGTGCGCCATGTGGCAGGGGCATTGGGATCCGCCAAAAAGTCCTCTGTATGTTCGCCGCGAAATCCTGTGATGTCGCCGATAACGCCGTCTTCAATCAACTGGCGCGCGTATTGCGTTGCAGGCGTGCGAATGTAGTTGAACCCGGTCATATTGATTGCGCCATTGGCCTCTGCGGCGGCAACCATTGCACGGCTATCTTCGACATCGGTGCCGAGAGGTTTCTCGCAAAAGACTGGCTTGCCAAGTGCAAATGCTGCTTCTGCTATAGGGCGGTGCATGTTCTGCGGGGTCGCAATAATGATCGCATCGACGCGCGGATCATTGACCAAGGCGCGCCAATCATCTGTGCCGCGCGCAAACCCGTAAGCTTTGCGATATTTTTCGGCGGATGCAGCAGAGGTCGCGCAAACCATTTCAAGGCGTGGACGCAGGGCCGTGTTAAAGACAGCACCCACAGCGGACATCGCAACGGCATGGGCCTTGCCCATATAGCCGCCACCCAAGATTCCAATGCCAATTTCGCTCATTCGTGTTCCTCTCCGGAGAATCTATTTGCAACCGGTTGCAAAATCATTATCCTTGGATTCGAAATCAAGCAAGCGTCAATCGCTGCAATGGGAGAATTCAACGATGACAACAGGCACTGTTCGCCTCACGGTCGCGCAAGCGATTGTTCGTTATCTGGACAACCAGTTTATCGCTATAGACGGCGAGGAAATGCGCCTGTGCGGCGGCGGTTTTGGCATCTTCGGTCATGGTAATGTGACCTGCCTTGGCGAAGCGCTGCATGAGCATCAAGAGACCTTGCCGCTCTATCGTGGTCAGAACGAACAGGGCATGGGTTTTGCAGCGGCGGCCTATGCCAAGCAATGGCTGCGCCAACGCTTCATGTTTTGCACGGCGAGCGCGGGGCCAGGCACTGCGAACCTTTTGACCAGCGCGGCTTTGGCGCATGCCAATCGTTTGCCTGTTTTGATGCTCTGCGGTGACGCTTATGTAACGCGGCTTCCTGATCCTGTTTTGCAGCAGCTCGAGCATTTTGGCGAACCGACGCTTGGCGTGAATGACGCGTTCAAGGCTGTGAGCCGTTTCTGGGATCGCATCACTCATCCGGCGCAAATTATTCAGTCTTTGCCTGCGGCTTTGAACACGATGCTTGATCCTGCTGATTGCGGGCCTGCCTTCATTGGCTTGCCGCAAGATGTGCAAGGCTGGGCCTATGATTATCCTGAAGCGTTCTTTGAAAAGCGCGTGCATCGCATTCGACGCCAAGCGCCGGATGCGGAAGAAGTTGCGGAAGCAATTGCACGTTTAAGCCTAGCGAAACGCCCGATGATCATTGCGGGCGGCGGTGTGCAGTATTCTGGCGCAGTGGCTGAGTTGACTGCATTCGCCGAAGCCACGGGCATTCCAGTTGTTGAAACGATTGCGGGTCGTGCGAACATGCTCGACACCCATCCGCTCAATATTGGGCCGATTGGCGTGACGGGATCGGAATCTGCTAACACCATTGCAGAGCAGGCGGACGTCATTCTGGCGGTTGGCACGCGGTTGCAGGACTTCACGACAGGGTCATGGACGGCCTTTAGCCATGATGCGCAACTGATCGGGGTGAATGTGGGTCGACACGATGCGGCTAAGCACATGTCGATGACAGTCGTCGGCGATGCGAAATTAGCGCTGACTGCCTTGGCCTCAGATTACAAAGCGCCAGCCGAATGGACCAAATTCGCGCAAGGCGAGCGGAAGAAATGGACCGATTACGTGGCGGACAACGTCGCTTACGGGAATGCGGAGAACTCCTATGCGCAAGCCATCGGCGTTGTGAATGCGCTGTGCGATCCGCGCGATCGCGTTGTTGCGGCTGCGGGTGGCTTGCCTGCCGAAGTCACCGCGAACTGGCGCACGTTGGATATTGGCACAGTGGATGTGGAGTTCGGCTTTTCCTGCATGGGCTATGAAATCGCAGGCGGCTGGGGCGCGCGCATTGCGCAGGCTGAACGCGAGCCGGATCAAGACACGATCGTCTTCACCGGTGACGGTTCTTACCTGTTGATGAACTCGGACATTTATTCGTCGGTTTTGACGGGCAAAAAGATGATCATTCTGGTGCTCGACAACGGTGGTTTTGCGGTGATCAACAAGCTGCAAAACAACATGGGCAATGAAAGTTTCAACAACCTGATCGCCGACACGCCGACTGCCACCAATCCCTTCGCGATGGACTTCGAAGCGCATGCGGCAGCCATGGGGGCGACTGCCGAAACCGTGGCGAACCCGAACGAGCTGGCCGAGGCGTTCAAACGCGCCAAGGCGAGCGACAAAACCTACGTGATTTGCATGCAGGTCGATCCATACGAAGGTTGGACCACCGAGGGTCACGCATGGTGGGAAGTTGGAACGCCGGAAGTGACTACATCCGACAAGGTGCGCGCGGCGCATGAGGATGTTGAAAGCTCACGCCATAAACAGCGAAAGGGCGTGTGATGCGTCAGTTTACAGCCCAAAACGCGGATCCAGCCGAGATCGTAGACGAATTGCTGAACGGCAAAGGCGCGGTGCGCTTGACGGGATTGTTCTCGGACGCTGCGATCAAAGAGGCGCGAGAGATCATTCACGCCTATTCGGCTGAGGCTGATAAGGTTGCGCATTTTCAAGGGAAGGCTGCAGAGGAAGGCACGTTCCATTTGCAACGACGTGTTTGGAACCTCTTAGCGAAAGGCTCGGTGTTTTCGGACATGGCGGCCCATCCCGTCTTGATGAACATTCTGCGCAAGTTTCTAGGAACAGAGTTCATCATGGGCTCCATCGCCGCCAATCGGATTATGCCAGGAGGACCAGGGCAGGAGCCGCATGTGGATTACCCCTATTGGGACATGTACAAACAAGAGACCCATCCTATTGGCCTCAACAGCTCTTTCCCGATGAACGCGCAGGTGTCGATCCTACTTGATCCCTTTACGATGGAAACAGGCGCGACGGCTTATATGCCCGGCTCACAGAAAGAGCTGCGCTATCCAGCCGAGGCAGATAACTTCTATGATCATTGCGAGCGTATGCTGGGTGATCCCGGTGACGTCGCCCTGTTCTATGGCGCGGCATGGCATTGCGCGATGCCCAACACATCACAGATTGATCGCTCGGCTGTACTGATCAACTACCTGCCCAAATGGGTCAAACCGCTCGAAGATATGCCGGCAGCTTTACCGGACGGCTTCATCGATGCAGCCTCGGATGATTTGAAACAGCTTCTTGGCTTGAACTACCCCTATCCTGAGGTGCTCGACACAGCGCAAGCAGGCAATACGATTGGGCGCACATGACGGACGTGATCGCAGGAATTAAGAAAAACCGCTTTGTCGTGGTTGGGCGCGTTGGGATGGACCTATTTCCTGATCCCGTCGGCGCGCGCGTTGAGGATGCGACATCAATGCATGTCGATATGGGGGGATCATCCGCCAATATCGCTGCAGGGATTGTGAAACTCGGCGGTGCGGCCTCGCTCGTGACGAGCGTATCGGACGATGCAGTGGGACGCGCATGCGTACGTTTGCTACGCAAATACGATGTGGCGACGGATTATGTCTGCACCGTTGGCGGCGAGGCGCGCACGTCGCTCGCGCTTTATGAGAGCCGCTTAGAGGATCATCAATCGGTCATCTATCGCAATGGCGCGGCGGATTTCGAAATGACTGAAGCAGATGTAAGCGCGGTCGATTACACTCAATTTGGCGCGCTGGTCACGGCTGGCACCGTCTTTGCGGCGGAACCTTCACGCTCTGCTGCGTTCAAGGCGTTCGAACTTGCGCGCGCGGCTGGACTGCCGATCATTTTCGATGTGGATTATCGCCCGTATTCTTGGCCCTCTGCTGAGGTTGCCGCAGATGTCCTTTCTCGTGCAGGGGCGTTGTCAGATGTCATTGTGGGCAATGACGAAGAATTCGGGTTCATGGCAGGCGGCATCGAAAAAGGGCTTGAGAAGGCCCGCGATTTGGCCGCAAGCACCGCGAGCATTGTGATTTACAAAATGGGTCCAGAGGGCGCGGTTACCTTCGATAAAAATGGCGAGCAGCGCACAGGCATCTATCCTGTCACAGCGCTGAAACCGACGGGCGCTGGCGACAGCTTCATGGCGGGGCTTTTGACAGGCATCGCCGATGGGCTCGCGCTCAAAGATGCGGTCATGCGCGGCTCTGCCTGCGCGGCAATCGTCGTCGGCAAACCGGGCTGCGCGCCTGCGATGCCATATCCCGATGACCTAGACGCATTTCTTTCTAATCACCCTGGCCCCAGTATGCCTCTTTCCAGCACGCCGACCTCAAGCACATCTTAAAGGAGCCTGACATGCATATCCCTCCATTTGATAATCAGAACAAACCCATCGTGGACGCGGATGATCCAACGGTTCCGTTGAATTATTTTAACATTGTGAAGCTCAAGAAAGGGCAGGCGTTTGAATACGCAGTGCCTGGATATGAGACCTGCATCGTTCCTGCGACGGGCACGGTCAATGTGGATATCGAGGGCTTCAAAGCAGACGCTTTGGGCAATCGGCGCGAAGATGTGTGGGACGGCGAACCTGAAGGTGTCTACGTGCCAACAGCGGCAAAAGCGGTGATGGAATGTACTTCGGATGAGGCGGAAGTCTTTGTGTGCGGCGCGCGTTATGACAAAGTGCTCGACGCATTCGATGTGCGCGCGGATGAGCTTGATCTGGTGCAATACGGATCGGATGAAACCAAAACGCACCGTAAGATCAAGCATATCTTGGGCACCAAGTATCACGACAAAGTCGGTCGTTTGCTGGTGTCGGAATTGTTCACTGTGGGCGAGGGCGGCTGGTCCGGATTTCCATCGCACAAGCATGACACGGATCGCTTGCCGCTCGAGACGCGCCATGACGAGACGTATAACTTCCGTTTCAAGCCGAACCACGGCTCAGGCGTGCAAATGCTGCAGCGTGAAGATGGCAAAGCAGGGGATGCCTATCATCTAGTAGACGGCTCGACCATTTGCCTTGATAGCGGATATCACCCTTGCGCGGTTCTACCGGGATATCAGATGTATTACTTCACCATTCTGGGTGGCCTGTCACAACGTTCACTGGTGCAATATTTCCAACCGTCACACGCCTATCAGATCGAAACGATCCCAGGCATCAAAGACATGATCGCGAAATTTAAATAACGCGATCACAGCGCGTCGCTGAAAGGCGACGCAATTAGAGAATTGGAGATGTCATGCCTCTCGTGACACTGAAAGACGTGCTGCAACCTGCGTTGAAGCAGGGCTATGCGGTTGGTGGACTTGTAACGCTCGGTTGGGAAGATATGCGCGCCTATGTGGCCGCTGCGGAGGCCGAAGATTGCCCTGTGATTTTGCAAGCCGGGCCGGGGTGCCGTGAACACACACCTTTGCCTATATTGGGAAAGATGTTTCGTCATTTGGCGGAACAGGCCTCTGTGCCTGTCGTGGCTCATTTGGATCATGGATACACCAAAGAGGAATGCGTCGAAGCGCTCGAGAGCGGTTTCACGTCTTTGATGTTCGATGGTTCACGCCTGCCTTTGGACGAAAACATCGCGCAAACGAAAGAGATTGCCGACATAGCCCATGCGGCTGGTATTTCGTGTGAGGGTGAGATTGGCTTTGTGGGCTACGCGAACGGTGAATCCTCGGCAGGGACCGATCCGGAAGAGGCCGCGCGATTTGCGATTGAAACCGGCGTTGATGCGATGGCGATTTCGGTCGGAAATGTGCATCTGCAACAGGACAAAGAGGGCGGCCTTGATGACGCGCGCATCCGCGCCATTGATGCGGTGACAGAGGTTCCTTTGGTCATCCACGGCGGATCGGGGGTGCCTGTGGCGCAGCGTCAAAGTTTGGCAAAAACGAGTAGCATCTGCAAATTTAACATCGGAACTGAGCTGCGCATGGCCTTTGGCGCCGCGATGCGGACGGCTGTAAACGACGATCCCGCGCGCTTTGATCGCGTGCAAATTTTGAAAGAAACCCATGATCCTTTGGTTGCGGCAACGCGGCAGGTTTTGGCGGCATTGAAAGGGTAACACTATGTTACGTATCGGAATTTTAGGATGTGGCCGCATTGGTCAGGTCCACGCACATACGATCAAACGCCTTGGCACCGCCCAGCTTGTCGCTGTATCGGACGCCTTCCCTGAGGCGTCAAAGGCGCTGGCCGAAGCGACAGGCGCAGAGGCGCGCAGCACGGATGCGATCTTGCAAGCCGATGATATCGACGCGGTGATCATCGGCACGCCAACGGATACGCATTATGATCTGATCCACGCCGCAGCTGCAGCAGGTAAGGCGATATTCTGTGAGAAGCCCGTCGACATGTCTGCTGATCGCATTCGTGAATGCGGAAAAGCCGTGGCAGAGGCTGGCGTTCCCTTTATGACGGCGTTCAATCGTCGCTTTGATCCAAGTTTTGCAAATATTCAGGCGCGTATTGCAACGGGTGACATCGGCGATGTTGAGATCGTAACGATCCTGTCGCGTGATCCGCTGCCGCCACCCATTAGCTATATTGAAAGCTCGGGTGGAATCTTCCGCGATATGATGATCCATGATTTCGACATGGCGCGTTTTCTGCTTGGCGAAGAACCGGTCCAGGTCTTTGCTGTTGGCTCGGCCCTTGTTGATCCGGCAATTGGAGAGGCGGGTGATGTTGATACAGCAGCCGTGACCTTGACGACGGTCAGTGGGAAAATCTGTCAAATCTCCAATTCGCGCCGCGCGACATATGGCTATGATCAACGGATTGAGGTCCACGGCTCCAAAGGCATGCTGCGGGCAGAGAATAAGCTGGAAAATACCGTTGAGCTGGCGACGGCCGAGGGTTTTCAACGTGCTCCAACGCTCAACTTTTTCCTCGAGCGGTATGAAGACGCCTACATCGCGGAAATCTCGCATTTCATAGACGCGGTTGAAGGTAAAACGCTCGTTTCGCCCACATTGGACGATGGATTGCGTGCACAAGTGATTGCAGATGCAGCGGCGCTGTCTTGCGCGGAAGGGCGTCCTGTTTTGCTTTGACAGTGAAACGGCGCGCTAAGGCAACTGTTGGCATTTGCGCGCGTTTTTAGCTATGCATCCTTAACTAAATTGAGGGTGCGTAAATGCAAAAATCTATCCTGATCACAGGGTGTTCAAGCGGTATTGGCTATGACGCAGCGCATGGGCTTGCCAAAAGAGGCTGGCGCGTTTTTGCAACGTGCCGTCAGCAAAAGGATTGTGATCGCCTCAACGAAGAGGGGCTTGAAAGCTTCGTTCTGGATTACGCGGATGAAGCGTCCATCGAAACGGCTCTCGCGGAATGCCTTGAGCGCACGGGCGGCACGCTTGATGCGCTTTATAACAATGGGGCCTATGCCATTCCTGGTGCAGTTGAAGATTTGCCGCGTGCAGGATTGCGGGCTATTTTTGAAACCAACCTGTTTGGTTACCATGATCTGACGTGCCGCGTGATCCCGATCATGCGCAAGCAGGGGCATGGCCGCATTATCAATTGCTCGTCAGTCTTGGGTTTGGTCGCTGCAAAATACCGCGGCGCGTACAATTCCACGAAATTTGCGATGGAAGGGCTAACCGATACCCTGCGCATTGAAATGCGCAATACTGGTATTG
>NZ_JBDWVM010000178.1:0-12132 GCF_039984035.1 Planktotalea sp.
CCTTCATGGAAGCGGTAAAAGCAGATGCAGATTGGGAGCTGAAGTTCGAAGGTCAGGTTTATCGTACGGTAAATGCGCGCGCGCTTTGGGATCAGATCATGCAAGGCACCTATGACTATGCTGAGCCGGGCGTGATTTTCATCGACCGTATCAACAAGGCTAACAACCTTGGCTATTGCGAAACGATTGCTGCGACGAACCCTTGTGGTGAGCAACCGTTGCCGCCTTATGGCGCGTGTTTGCTCGGCTCGATCAACCTTGCACGTTTGGTCCCGAACCCATTTGACGAAGACGCTGCTTTGGACGTGCCTGCATTGAATGAATTGGTCGCCTTGGCTGTTCGTATGATGGACAACGTTGTTGATGCATCCAAATTCCCACTTGAGGCACAGGCGCGTGAAGCGGCTGCAAAGCGCCGCATTGGTTTGGGTGTGACCGGTTTAGCCGACGCGCTTTTGATGGTTGGTCAGCGCTATGGTTCCGAGGAAGCGGCGCGTCAGACGGACGAATGGTTGCACGCGATCGCCCGCGCCGCCTATCTGGCTTCGGTTGAGCTTGCTAAGGAAAAGGGTCCGTTCCCCTTGTTCGACGCTGAGGCGTATTTGGCGAGCGGCGCAATGCAGGACATGGATGAGGACGTGCGCGACGCGATCCGCGAGCATGGTATTCGTAACGCTCTGCTGACGTCTATCGCGCCGACAGGCACGATCAGCCTGTATGCGGGTAATGTGTCCTCCGGGATCGAGCCTGTGTTTGCCTATGCTTACACGCGCAAAGTTTTGCAAAAGGATGGCACGCGTACCGAAGAGGAAGTCGTTGATTACGCTGTGCAAATGTGGCGTGACAAGTTTGGCGACAAAGAGCTGCCCGACTATTTTGTGAACGCGCAAACATTGGCACCGCTCGATCACGTTCGCATGCAAGCGGCCGCGCAAAAGTGGATCGACAGTTCTATTTCTAAAACGATCAACTGCCCCGAAGACATCGCGTTTGACGATTTCAAAGAAGTCTACATGGAAGCGTGGGATTCAGGCTGTAAGGGCTGCACGACCTATCGTCCGAACGATGTGACGGGTTCCGTATTGTCCGTTAGCGAAGAGAAGAAAGACGCGCCTGACGTGATCGCCAACACCGATGCAGAGCCGCAGCGCCCGCATGGGGATGTAGTCTATATGGCAGAACCTTTGGATCGCCCACAGTCCTTGGAAGGCGCGACCTACAAGTTGAAATGGCCTGACAGTGAGCACGCGATTTACCTTACGGTGAATGATGTGATCGTCGGTGGCCGTCGTCGCCCGTTTGAGGTGTTTATCAATTCCAAGAACATGGAACACTTCGCTTGGACAGTCGCATTGACACGTATGATGTCTGCTGTCTTCCGCCGTGGCGGTGATGTGACGTTTGTTGTGGAAGAGCTAAAGGCCGTGTTCGATCCACGCGGTGGCGCATGGGTTGGCGGTAAGTACATTCCGTCAATCTTGGCCGCGATTGGCGGTGTTCTGGAGCAACACATGATCGAGATCGGCTTCCTCGAAGGCGAAGGCATGGGCCTTAAGAGTGATCCGCAAGCGCAGGTCGTTGGCATGACACAGAACCGCGGAAAGGCTTGCCCAAGCTGCGGTCAATATGATTTGCGTATGGTAGAGGGTTGCATGACCTGCGGCAGTTGCGGTCACTCCAAGTGCGGTTGATTCTGTGATTGTGAGAGGTGACTCTCGCATGAACGTTTCCTTGGGACAGTCTTTCTTCCGTTTACAATGATGTGTCGGGGCGCGGTTCGCGCCCCGTGTCATGTCTAAGCGGGCTTTGGCAAAAGCAAAAAATGCGAACTTCGAAAAGGATGTTGAACCTGTTGAACTCAAATCAACTTCGCGGGTAAATGTACCTTATGAGCGATTATGAGACCTTTGATTTACAGCTGTTCCTGCCGTATTTGCTGAACCAAGCGTCAGAGGCTGTGAGCCATGACTTTGTGCAGATTTACAAAGACCGCTATGGCATGTTGCGCACCGAGTGGCGGGTTCTTTTCCACCTTGGTAGTTACGGTGAAATGACTGCCAAAGACATTGGATCACGCGCCCGCGTTCATAAAACCAAGATAAGCCGTGCGGTGTCTGCATTGGAGCACCGCCGGTTCTTGAAACGCTCACGCCTCGAAAGTGATCGGCGATCAGAAGTTTTGACGCTGACGGACCTCGGACTGAAAGCCTATGAGGATCTGAAAAAAGAGGCACGGCGGTTTGATCAATCGCTGTCCGACAAGATGAGCATTGAAGAGCGTGCAGTGCTCGAAAAAGTTCTGCGCCGGCTCAGCTAACCGCACTTAGAAATCGACGGTTACGCCCGGCAGGTTCAGCGCCTTCATAAGATCGCGCAATTCTTGGCGGGCTGCAACGTTCGAGATATTCATCTGCTTAACGCCAACATCTTTCAAATCCAGAAGAGTTAAACCGCGCGGGAACAGTTCGCGAAAGATCACCCGTTCGTTAAAGCCGGGTGCGACGCGAAAACCGATACGTTTGGCGAGCACGTCAATGGCAGCCTGCATCTTTTGTTTGTTAACCATGTTTTGCGCGCCCATCCGGTTGCGCAATACGATCCAGTCGATCGGTGGCAATTTGGCCTGTGCACGCAATTGACGCGCGTTCCAAACCATCTCGGAATAAACTGACGGGCCTTGGATATTCACGCCTTCGGTATCGATATGCGCAAGCAAATCAAAGTCGACGAAACTGTCATTCAGTGGCGTGATCAGCGTATCCGCCAATGAATGAGCAACTTGGCTCAGCCGTGTGTGCGAACCTGGGCAATCGATTACGATGAAATCATTGTCGGGCTCTAGGGTCGCAACAGCAGCCGACAGACGATGATCATAGACATTCTCGCCGGGGCGCAGGTTGCTTTGGTCAATTTCAGGCAGTTCGCGATAGCTCGGGCTTGGCAGCGCAAGATTTTGCGACTTCAGAAATTCAGTACGATTGGCAACATATCGTCCAAAGGTTTTTTGGCGCAAATCAAGATCAAGCACGCCGACCTTGTGTTCCATACGGGCAAGCGCCGTAGCAACATGCATCGAAACAGTGGATTTACCAGCCCCGCCTTTTTCATTTCCGACAACAATAATATGCGCCATGTTTCGGCCCCCTAAGCCCTGTCTTATTTATTGAATTAGAGCATGAAACCCACAAGGGGAAGGGGCCTTGATATCGCAATTGGAAAGCGCAGTTTTGCTGTCACTTATCCGGTCAGCGGCAAAGTTAGGATTTTTTCAAAATTGCTCTGTTCGTTTTGACCTGCCAAGGTCAACGTATCGATCACAAACGGTCGGGGAAGTGCTGGTTCGAAAAACGTACCTGCTGCAGTTTTAACTGCCTCGCGGATGTTGTCCTTTAGCGGCCCCGTCAATGTCATGTGAAATTGAAATTCATCCATCACATGGGGATATCCCCATCGCATCAAATTGCGGCGCTGCGCTTCGCTGAGCCGTTCGGGTTTGCGGCGCGCTATCTCTTGCTCGCTCAAAGGCGCGCGAAAGCTGTCAAAGGCACGTACTGCTTGCGCCGCCAAGTCTTTGATGTGGCTTTGATCGCCCTCCAAGGTCAGCGCCAAAAAACGGCCGATTTGTGAGAGCCTCAAAGCGTCTGATGCCGCTGGCTTTTGCGATGCACAGAAGGTCGCGAAAGCAGCCTCAAGCGCGTGCTCATTGCTTTCCTCAGACAGTCGAAAGGGTGCCTTTATCGTGGCATGAAACCCATAGCCCCGTGGTCGCTGCGTCGCTGCGTGCAAATCCAATCCGGCAAAATTTGGGTGCGCCACGGGTGCACCAATCGCCAGATCATAGCCAAGCCACGCAGCGCCGCGTTGGGCCAGATCGCCATCGGCGGCATAGTATATTGCATAGCGTTCAAACATCGCGCCCCGTCCTTGTCGCAAGATAAACCCCCATGGACGCCAGCGCGAGCCCGCCCCATGCCAGCGGCGGCATCACTTCTCCAAGGCTCACCCAAGCCGCCAGAGCCGCGAGAGGGGGGACGAGAAAGAACAGCGCTGAGACCCGGCTCACGTCACCCGCGCGGATCATGGCGAGCAGTAACCCAACGGCGATCACAGAATTGCCGATCACGAGATAGGCGAGCGCAGCAATAAACGTCCCCGTCCATTCAATGTGAAATCCGTCCTGGATTGCCAGCGCAGGGAGGATACCGATAAATCCCGCGCCATAGCCGATTAGGTTGGCAGTGACGGGATGATGGCTCAGCCCAAAGCGCTTTTCCCAGATCGAGCCGCCCGAAATACCGCAAAGGGCCACAGCTGCGAAAGCTAATCCCAAAAGGGTTGGGGGCTCTATGTCTGTGCGCGACCCAATGACCAAAAGCGCGCCAGCAAGGCCTAGACCCAGTCCGATCCAGCTTTTTCGCGAAACGGTTTCACTGGTCCAGAGCGGTGCAATCAAAGCGACGAGGATCGGTTGGAACGACATCAAAAGCGCAAGTGTGCCAGCGCCAATGCCCTCGTGGAAAGCGTAGTAGCAACAGCCGAAATAAACCGCTTGGATCAAAAATCCGACAAATGCCAAATGTAAGAAATCCGCGCGCGTTTTCGGCAAAGGGGGCCGCAACACGGCGAACAGAAATCCCATGATGATCACGACGCAGCCAAAGCGAAGTGCGAGCAAAGTCATGGGGTCTGTGTACAGCAATCCGATTTTTGCAACGGAATAGCCTAGGGCCCAGAGTAGCAAGAAAAGCGCAGGTGCGAGCGTAAGCCATAAAGGGCGCGATTGCATGATTTGGAACCTTTTAGAGACTCGATGCACAACTGGTGCGCTCATTGTGCGATCTTGTCCAGAGCGTGCGACATACACAAGGAATGTCACGCTCTTTTATTGACGTTGTTGAGGGGCAGGCATACTCAGGGTTGTATGAAGATTCCTTTGATTTTGTTATTCGTTTCCTCGGTTCTGAGCGCCATAGGATTTTATCAACCAGCATGGTCGGACATCGTATTGATATCTGTACCAATCGCCATCGCGAGCCTTTTGGCCTTGGTCTTTGTGTGGGGCCGTAAAAGTGCACCACACAAACCCCAAGGCAGCAGACGCCCTCGTACGAAACGCCCTAGGAAAACAAGGACGCGTCCAACAAACCGCAACGCGAAATGGGTCATCATCGATGGCTCAAACGTTATGCATTGGATGGGCGGTGAGCCGAGTTTGAAACCGGTGAAAGATGTTCTGGCCTTGCTTAAGAAACAGGGTTTTACCGCAGGCGTGATGTTTGATGCAAACGCGGGCTATTTGCTGGGTGACCGATATCAACACGACGACGCTTTCAGTAAACAACTGCGTATTCCCGAAGATCGCATCATGGTTGTTCCAAAGGGAACGCCGGCTGATCCTTACATCTTGACGGCGGCCGAAGATTTTAATGCTAAGATCGTCACCAACGACCGTTTCCGCGATTGGGTGGAACAGTTTCCACAAGTGCGTGAAAACGGGTTTCTGATAACGGGCTGGTATCGCGATGGAAAGTTGCACACGTCGTTGCTTTAGATCGTTGCCGAAACCTCTAACTTTCAACGCAAAACGCCGACCCAAAATGGCGCGGCGCTTCGGAAAATTGAAAGAGTTCTAAACTTAGGCTCCATGTCTCTTGAAATGCTCCCCGATTGGAAATACTTTCACGAGCATTCACTTGGTCGTACGTTTATTCTTTTGCGCACATTACATTTACGGACTGCACACCATAGGTAAAAAATTTGATCCAAATGTCATCAAGTTGTAAAAGCTGGTAACGCAATTGATGTGCGATGTCGCAGTCCCCAGCCAATGCCGACCAGACTGAGTATGTATATAGTTTCTTCAAATACCCAACCGTTTCCAAAAGGTCTTCTGGGTTGGGATGAGGTAGGTCTTGGATTCTTTTCAATTCACCTTTTTCAAGCAATAGACGAACCACTGGCAATAGGTCTTGCTGAGGATGCCCTTTCAAAAATGAACTTTCTAAATCTTGAAATGCTCTTTCCGAGGCGTCCGGTTTGGTAAGCAATTTAACGGTAGTCGTGAGAAAAATTTCGTTTTCCTCGCTGGGTATTGAGTCCTGCATAAAATTGAGGATCGCGTCGGCATTTCCGTTGGTGATGAACATCGACAAAACAGTACCTGATCTAAGTTCCGCGATTTCCAGCTCCGTTAGAGCTTCATCGACACATCCATTCAACCATAAAAATTCCGCTAACCATGAGTGAAGGTTACGCATCATACTTCTATTGGATTGGATAGTTTTCACCAAATCCACATGATCACCCGACCGCCATATCTTACCTTTTGTTTTTCTATCTACGGGCAAATAGCGGAGCGCAGTTGAGATTAGAAATTTCACCTTTTCAGCGCGGTTTAGGTCGGAAGACTTTTTCGAAACGAGAAGAGATTCAAGCAGGGCGATGCGTTCTGGGGCAGCTCCGTTTCTGTGCTGTGACGTTATGTAGGCACCCGTGAGCGGTTTGCCTTTCCACATCGGGGCATTGAAACACGAGGCAAAGGCGCTCATTGGCAGCAATAAGAATATGACAGTTAGCAAAACACGCATGTGAGCATCCTGAATAAGTGAGGATTTTCTTGAGACTAACTCGAAGACATGAATGCGCAAAGCAAAACGCCGCCCCAAAAAGGAGCGGCGCTTCGAAAATTCGAAAAGGGACTAAGCTTAGAAGCCAAGACCTTCGTATTTCTTTTTGAACTTGGATACGCGGCCACCGGCATCCAAAATACGTGTACCGCCACCGGTCCACGCAGGGTGCGCAGATGGGTCGATATCGAGTGCGAGCTGGTCGCCCTCTTTGCCGTATGTGGATTTCATCTGGTGAACTGTACCGTCGGTCATTTTCACGTTGATGATGTGGTAATCTGGGTGAATATCGTTTTTCATCGGTGCGCTCCTTAGCCTTTAAGTGGCTTGTAGTTTGTATCTTCAGCGATACGTGCGGACTTACCGCGACGTGAACGCAAGTAGTACAGCTTGGCACGACGTACACGGCCACGACGGACAACTGTGATGCTGTCTACGTTTGTGGAGTGCAGTGGGAACACACGTTCCACGCCTTCACCGAATGAAATTTTGCGAACTGTGAAAGAACCCGCAATGCCTTTGCCGTTTTTACGGCCAATGCATACGCCTTCGTAGTTCTGAACACGAGAGCGCGAACCCTCGGTGACTTTATAGCCAACACGAATTGTGTCTCCGGCTTTGAAATCAGGAATGTCTTTCCCGAGTGCGGCGACCTGTTCGGCCTCCAATTGTGCGATAAGATCCATGTCTCATCTCCTATGTGTGCTCGCGGTTGTTCCGCAAAGGTTTATGCGTCCTTGAGAGCTCTCAGTCTTCGTTCGGGTCCCTGTTGTGCGCTGCACACCAAGCCCGCCAGAGGTCAGGTCGACGTTCTTTTGTTAGCCTTTCGGCCATATCCTGCCGCCAGTCGGATATCTTCGCATGATGACCAGACAGAAGCACTTCTGGGATCATACGACCCTTCCAATCGGCAGGTTTCGTATACTGGGGATGTTCGAGTAGCCCATTCGAGAACGATTCGTCCTCGGTAGATTCGTAGTTCCCAAGCACGCGCGGTATAAGCCGCACCGTTGCATCAATCAAGGCCTGCGCTGCAATCTCTCCCCCAGTGAGGATAAAGTCGCCAAGCGAGACCTCTTCAATGTTATATTCTTCGATAACGCGCTCATCCACGCCCTCAAATCGCCCACAAAGGAGGGTCATTCCATCACATTGCGAGAATCGTTTGGCCATCGCCTGATCTAATCGTTTGCCCCGCGGTGACAGGTAGACGACGGGCCAATTGCCCTTGGCTGTTTCAGCGGCTTGATCCAGCGCTTTTCCCAGCACATCCGCACGCAGAACCATACCCGCACCGCCGCCAGCGGGGGTGTCATCGACGTTCTTGTGTTTCGTCTCACCAAAAGGACGCAGATCGATCGTCTCCATCTGCCAAAGTCCCTCTTGTAGGGCTTTGCCCGTGAGAGAGGCCCCCAACACACCGGGAAAGCTGTCGGGAAACAACGTAATAATCTGCGCACGCCAAACACCTGCCAATTCTGGCGTCGGCGTCATCAATTCGCGCGGTTTGAACGTCGGGCGAATGGCCTTGCGACCATGTGAGCGGGGTTTGTCGGTCATATTAGATCACTTTCAACCCAAGCTGCCCGAGCAAGTCGGCAGCTTGGCGTTTGGAAATTATAGCACCTTTAAAACGGCGCGCATCGCTCATCTGCAAGCCGCCTAGATCGCATGAGCGCAGATCCGCGCCTTGGAAATTGGCATCAGATACGATGGTATCGCGAAGACTGCATTCATCCAGAACGGCATCTTTAAACGTGCTTTCGGACAGGTCTGCCTGATCAAAATTCACGGCTTTCAATGTGGCCTTCGCCATCGCAAGTCCACGCAGTTGGGACAGGCCAAGATTGCTTTCGTCAAAACTCACATCAGCAAAGGTAACAGAGCTAAAGTCAGTGCCGAGCATCTTGCAGCTTTTAAAGGCAACATCCGCGAGCTTCGCGTGGATGAAACTCGCATTGCTCAGATCGCAATTTTCAAATGTCACCTGATCGCAGCGCACGGATCGAAAGGTCGTATCGACAGCGCGACACCCTTTGAATGTGACTTCATCCAAAATGCATTGATCCAAACGCGCAGCGCGCAACTCGCATTTTTCGAAAGTCCATTCCATCAGCTCTGCATCGCCGAAATCAACGCCGTCGAGCTTGCAATTATGCACTTGTAGCGGACCGCCATCGGCTGCAAGCTGAGCAATATCAGCGCGCGTCAAATTGCGGTTTTCGACGATGCGATTGGCGCTCATGTCAATCAAACAAACCAGCAGGCGGGTCTGTCACGATACGCCCAGCTTTCAAATCAACAGTCGGAACAGCAGCCAACGTAAACGGCAGTAAAACAGCAGTTTTGATCTGCGGGCCGATGACCTCTAGTAAATCTCCAGCACCATGATTTTGCACGGTTTTTACACGGCCAAGCACAGTCCCGCCCGTATCCACGACCTCAAGGCCCTCTAGGTCGGTATGGTAAAATTCATCGTCTGGTAGATCAGGTAATTGATCGCGCTTGGCGAAAAGCTTTTCACCACTCAGCGCGTCGGCGTCTTCCTTATTACTCACACCAGAAAGGCGCGCAGAATAGCCGTTTTTCAATGGACCAAGCAGGGTCACGGTAAAGCTGCGCCCCTTTTCAGTGACCAATGGGCTGTAATTCGCAATGTGGGACGGCTCCGCGCAAAAGCTTTTGAGACGCACATCACCGCGCACCCCGAAAGAGCCGCCAATGGAGCCTACACAGATCAGATCATTGCTCATTCGGACACTCCCCGACAGATACCAGATTTCATTGTCCCGCCCTCTTGGACGCATTTCTCCAGCGCTGCATTGCGCTCGTAGAAAACGCCGATGACGAAAGCGATGCCCAGCAAAAAGGGGAGGCGGATCAGACGAAACATCAGCGGTCCTCTATGTCTAATGTAGGCGTGCGCGATTCCCAACCGGCTTTGACCAGCTCGGGGGTTTCTGTGTCCTTTTCAGGCCAGCCGATGCACAAATATGCAACGAGTTTCCAACCCTCTGGGCAGTCCAAATCGCGGCTCAGTTGCGGTGCATCGAGGATCGACACCCATCCAACACCAAGCCCGACAGCGCGGGCCGAGAGCCAAAATTGCATGATCGCGGCGACAACCGAATAGCGGCGCATCTCTGGCATGGTGCCTGCGCCAAGGCCTTTGCCTTGCACGGTGTCCTCATCGCAGAAAATTGCTAGCTGAACAGGCGCATCGCGCATGCCCGATAGTTTGAGAGAGGCGTAAAGTTCCGCATCCTCACCGGAATATCCAGCAAGCGCAGCTTCATTCGCGGTCTCGAAATTCTTAAGTGCGGCGGCGCGAGCCGTCTTTGAAGATACGCGTACAACGCGCCAAGGTTCGCTCAAGCCCACAGATGGGGCGTGGGGGATGGTTTGCAGACAACGGTCGAGCAAATCTTCATCCACAGGGGTGGTTTGGAAGCGGCGCACATCGCGCCGCCACCGGAATAATGCGTTGAGCTGATCCCGAAACTCGGTATCGAATTCGGGATCAGTCATTGCAATACTTACTCTTCAGCCGCTGCTTCTTCAGCAGGTGCTTCCGCTGGCGCCGCAGCTGCTTCCGCTGCTTTAGCTGCTTTTTCTTCTGCGCGCTCAACGGCTTTCTTGCCTGGTGCACCCTTCTTAGGGTTAGAGCGCTCAACCTTGTCTTTCAGGCCAGCCGCTTCGAGCATACGAGACACACGATCAGTTGTCTGTGCACCTTCGCCGAGCCAGTACTGAATGCGCTCAACGTTCATTTTCACGCGCTCTTCGCTGTCTTTAGGAAGAAGTGGGTTATATGTGCCCAATTTTTCAATGTAGCGACCGTCGCGTGGCATGCGGGAATCCGCTGCAACGATACGATAGAAAGGACGCTTTTTTGAGCCGCCGCGTGCGAGACGAATTTTCATAGCCATGGTGTAGTTCTCCTAGTTTTCTTTTGGTGGTGCGTGAAACCACGCACCTTACGTCTGGTGTTGTTTGTGGTGTTGGATAACTTCCTCAATAATGAAGTTGAGGAATTTCTTAGCAAATTCGGGGTCCAGATCCGCCCGATTAGCAAGGTCTTCAAGGCGCGCGATTTGCGTCGCCTCACGTGTAGGGTCACTCGGCGGGAGCGCGTGCTCTGCCTTTAGCTTGCCCACAGCTTGTGTGTGTTTGAACCGCTCGCCAAGCGTATAGACGAGGATCGCATCCAAGCGATCGATGCTTTCACGGTGCTCGACAAGCACTTCGGCGGCTTTGGTCACTGCGTCAGTCATTGAACATCTCCTATACGGGGGTGGCGGTAAATGTTGGCAGCTTCGCCAAGCAGGTTGCCCGCGCGCTCAAACGTTGCGCCAAGGCGCGTCGCAAGGGCGATTGAGCGGTGGTTCTCAGGCACGATGTAGCTGATCACGCCGTCCAGATCGAAATGCTTCGCGCCATAGGCACGCGCGGCGCTTGCGGCTTCAAAGGCGATGCTTTTGCCCTCATAGCCATCATGCACGTTCCAGCCGAGCTCGGGTTCGTCCCAGCCTTCACGGAAGATGAAGCCACAAGCGCCGATCATGCGATCATCGCCCTTATGGTGAATGTGCCACATGCCAAACCCACGTAGCGCCCAATGGCCAATGCCATTGGAGATCACACGCCAGCAATTGGCACGATCCAGCGGGCCACCAATCAGATGCGAACGCTCGGTTTTGTTGAACGCTTCCAGCGCGTCCAGGTCACTCTCCAGCGGCGCGCGCAGGATCAGGCTGTCTGTTTCGATACTTGGAATTTCAAAGTTGAACGAGGTCATTGCGCGGACTCATTCTTGTGAATGTAGGCCAGCATATCGCCCTCGTGCACAGTGCGCTCAGCGCCCATACGTTCGGCAAGCGCTACGGAGCGGGCGTTGTCCTTGTGGATGTAGCTCGCCAATTCGTTCAGCTTGAGCGTATCAAAGGCAAACGCACGCGCCAGTTGCGCCGCTTCATGGGCGATGCCAAGGCCTTCGTTATCCTCGGAAACGAGGTAGCCCAGTTCGATCTGTGCATCGCCGGGTTCCAGACCAAGGATCACAAAGCCCAGCAAATCGCCGCTGTCCAAATCTTCAATCGCCCAGCCACCATGGCCATGTAGAATCCAACCGGACGCCATTTGCACGAAATCCCACCAAGCATCTTCGCGGCTGAGCGGGCCGCCCATGTATTGGCCGCGCGATGTGCAAAGCACATCGGCATAGAGCGGGAAGTCTTCAACCTTGGGCGCGCGCAGCATCACAGCATCTGACATCAACGTCGGGATTTGCGCCGCAACATTTGCTGCGATCGCAGATGGGATACCGCTAGGGGCTTGTTCACATCTCATGTTCATCTCGCCGCCTCCAGATCGGAGGGGCTGGGATGACGATAGAGGTGATCGAGGCCCATGTTCACGTTGTCATATTCACGCTCGAACCGTGCGCCCAGACGTTCCGCCAAAGCGATAGAGCGGGCATTGTCAGGCACAATATTCGACGTCAACG
>NZ_JBDWVM010000179.1:0-9422 GCF_039984035.1 Planktotalea sp.
GATTTGAACCCGCTTCTGCAAGACCCCGGTTTGGCGTTTCATCCGCCGTTCCTTTATCTCGGCTATGTTGGCCTTTCGATGGCCTTTTCCTTTGCGGTTGCTGCGCTCTTGGAAGGGCGCATCGATGCTGCATGGGCCCGCTGGGTGCGCCCCTGGACCTTGGCGGCCTGGATTTTCTTGTCCATCGGCATCGGGCTCGGTTCTTGGTGGGCCTATTATGAGCTGGGTTGGGGTGGTTTCTGGTTCTGGGATCCCGTCGAAAACGCATCCTTCATGCCTTGGCTTCTGGCGGCGGCGCTTCTCCATTCAGCGATTGTCGTAGAAAAGCGGGAAAGCCTCAAAAGCTGGACGATCTTGCTTGCTATTCTCGCCTTCGGCTTCTCGCTGATCGGTACATTCATCGTGCGCTCGGGTCTTTTGACTTCTGTGCATGCCTTCGCAAACGATCCCGAACGCGGCGTGTTTATTTTGATGATCCTTGGCTTCTTCACAGGCGGGGCATTAATCCTGTTTGCCTTCCGTGCGTCAGCCATGGAAGCCAAAGGTATCTTCGGTCTTGTCAGCCGCGAAAGCGCTCTGGTCGCGAACAATGTCTTGCTCGCTGTGGCCTGTTTTGTCGTCTTCGTCGGAACGCTTTGGCCAATGTTCGCAGAAATGTTCTGGGACAGAAAACTCTCTGTTGGCCCTCCCTTCTTCAACCTCGCCTTTACACCCTTCATGATCCTCTTGGGCATTATGCTTCCAATCGGATCAACATTGGCATGGAAACGCGGCAAGATTGGCAAAGCGGCCTATCAGATGCGTTATGCGTTTATCCTCGCGCTGGCCTTGGCGCTGCTGGTTTGGGTCATGCAAACTGGACGGTCTTTGATGGGACCGATTGGTTTGTTCCTTGGCGCTTGGATGGTCTTTGGCGCGGCGGTCGATATTTGGTCGCGCACTGGTCGCAAGAGTGGGCGCTTTGCTCGCCTCATGCGGCTTCCACGCGCAGACTGGGGCAAGGCCTTTGCCCACGGCGGTCTCGGCGTGACGATGTTTGGCATTGCTGGTCTGATGGCGTGGCAGCAGGAAGATATTCGTATCGCAGAGTTGAACACACCGTTTGAAGTGGGCGGTTTTGAGCTTGAGCTCACTGACGTCAGAGCGGTCAGAGGCCCCAATTACCTATCAACGATGGGCGACGTCATTCTGCGTCAAGACGGGCGAGACATTGCTGTCCTCAACCCTGAAAAGCGGAATTACCCAGTTGCGCAGATGCCAACCACTGAAGCCGCGATTGATTACCGGTTCTTGCGCGATGTCTATGTCGTCATTGGCGATCAACAGGATAACGGTGGATGGGTCATTCGAACCTATATCAAACCGCTGGCGAATTGGATTTGGGCAGGCGTTCTGCTCATGGCGCTTGGCGGAAGTCTAAGCCTGTCTGACCGTCGCTATCGCATTGCGGCGGGCGCGCAAAAGCAGCGTTCAACATCGGTTCCAGCTGAATGAGACGGTTTTTCCTAATCCTCTGTCTTCTTTGCGCAATGCCGGTTTTCGCGGTTGAGCCGGACGAGGTCTTGAGCGATCCGGCGCTAGAGACCAGAGCGCGCGAACTCTCCAAAGGGCTGCGGTGCCTTGTTTGCAAGAACGAGTCGATAGATGAAAGCAATGCACCTCTCGCACGTGATCTGCGCATTCTGCTGCGTGATCGTTTAACGGCAGGTGACAGTGATGATCAGGCGATTGCCTTTATCGTAGAGCGTTACGGCGAATTTGTGCTTCTGCGACCCACCGTAACAGGATCGAACTGGTTGCTTTGGGCGGCAGGTCCGCTCATGTTGCTTCTTGCAGGGGGCATCGGGTTTTTCTATTTGCGTGGCCGTTCAAATCTGGACGAGCAAGCATTAGATGAACTCAGTGACGACGAAAAACGTCGCTTGGATGATCTACTAAACACTGACCGCTAAATGAACAGCGCAAAGACAGGATAAATCATGGACTATCAAACAATCACCTATGATGTGTCTGACAACATCGCGACGATCACTCTGGATCGTCCTGATGTGATGAATGCGCTGAGCACCCAGATGCGCGCTGAAGTGACAGACGCGGTCCGACAGGGCGGCAAGGATGCGCGCTGCGTGGTGATTACTGGGGCAGGGCGTGCGTTCTGTTCTGGCCAAGACCTGGGCGATCGCGCCAATGCGGGCAACATGGATCTAGAGCGCACTTTGCGCGATGAATACCAGCCGATGCTGAATGCGATTACTGACTGCCCGGTGCCAACGATTAGCGCTGTGAATGGCGCAGCGGCAGGCGCGGGCGCCAACCTCGCGCTTGGCGCAGATGTGGTGATCGCCTCTGAGCGTGCGTACTTTATGCAGGCTTTTGCCAAGATTGGCCTTATCCCAGATGCGGGAGGCACCTATTTCATGCCGCGCCAGATGGGCATGGCCAAAGCCATGGGCGCGGCGCTTTTTGCAGATAAGATCACCGCAACACAGGCTGAAGAATGGGGGCTGATCTGGGAAGTTGTGCCAGAGGATGATTTCGCGGCGACTTGGAAAGAGCGCGCGCGCTATCTGGCGAATGGGCCGACGGCTGCCTTTGCGGACATCAAAAAGGCGATCCGCACCTCTTACGAAAACTCGTTGGAAGAGCAGCTTACCTTGGAAGCAAAACTGCAAGGCAAATGCGGCCAAACACGAGATTTCAAAGAAGGTGTTTTGGCATTTTTGGATAAACGCCCCGCGTCATTCGAAGGGCGCTGATCTAGCGCCCTTGATGTAAGCTGTTTGCTTTCGAGAATTCATTGAAGCGCTAAGAACCGCTCTTTGAAGTCCGACAGGGCGTTTATGTATGAGCCGGGGCCATAACTAACCCGAGCGACGCCAAGCTCCGCGACCTTGCGGATTGACGTTAGCTTGCCCCTCATCATGACATTCACTGGCAAGCTGACAGCGTTTACAATGTCTTTGATCAGTTTCAAATCTGTAAGCCCCGGAACGAAGAATCCGTCTGCGCCTGCGTCTTTGTAGGCTTGCGCGCGCTCGATGGCGTCGTCCCGATGGCTTTCATGGCTTGCTGGGTCCGACCCCAGAAACAAATCTGTTCGCGCATTGATGAAAAGGGGGCAGGCCTCGTCTTCGGCCGCGCGGCGCATGGCGCTGATGCGCGCGCATTGCTCTTGAACGTTGTAGAGCCCGTCGCCATTCACAATGCGATCCTCAAAGTTGATCCCGATTGCGCCTGCCTTGATAATCTGGCGCAGGTTTTGCGCGACCTCATCAGCGCTGCGCGCATACCCGCCTTCGAAATCGACGCTCAGCGGCAACTCTGTCGAAGCTGCGATCCGCGCGACAAGTTGCGCTGCAAAGTCCAAGGGTATCGCTTCGCCATCCTGATAGCCCTGCGCAGCTGCCAGCGACCAACTGCCTGTTGCTAAGGCCTTAGCGCCAGCCTCTTGCAAGGCCAGCGCGCTGCCAGCATCCCAAATATTATAAAGGACAAGGGGAGATCCTTTAACATGCATCGCTTTGAACTGCGCAGCTTGATCGTTCATTCTATGACTTCCTTGGGTTTTGTTTTGTAATGTCGTTCGATTTCGAGAAGCTTTTGTTTGCGCCATAGCCCGCCGCCATACCCCGTGAGCGATCCATCAGCGCCAATGACGCGATGACAGGGCACGATCAGCGCGATTTGATTAGCGCCATTGGCCCGCGCGACGGCGCGTGTGGCACTGGGTTGTCCAATACGTTTGGCGATATCTGAATAGCTGCGGGTTTGACCGGCTGGGATGCGCTGTAGCTCGTCCCACACACGTTGGCTAAACGCGCTTCCGGTAAAGGCGAGCGGCGTGCTGAACTCCGCTGACGTGCCATCAAAGAATGTCTGTAACTCACTCTTAACCTGCTCTGAGGCAGGTGTCTTGCCGATGCCGATCTTGCCTTTGGTCCGTTCATCCATTTTGCTTAGTTCGCTTTTCAAGGCCTTGCGGTCGACAAACTCAAGCAGGTGAAGGTGTGATTTGCTCGTAAGGCTAATCATATGCCCAAGCGGTGTTTCAATCCAATCGGCAAAGAGCAGGGGATTGCTGTCCAGCGTTCCAGGCGCACGTCCCAATAGCTTGGCAAAGGAGGCGCGAAACGCACTGGCCGATTCAAAGCCGGCGTCGATTTGAGCATCAATCACCTTTCCCCCTTGAGATATCGTATCAAACCCATCCCGCAATCGCCGTTGCCGCGCCATTTCAAGAAATGTCATACCAAACTGGCGTTTGAACGAACGTCGAATTGTGGACGGATCAAAGCCCATCCGCGTGATGTCACCCTCTGACCAGCGATACTCTGGACGTTCATCAAGCGCTGCAAGAAGCGTGGCAATCGCAGGATTGGCATTGGCCATCGGCTGCATCGGATGACACCGTTTGCAGGCGCGAAACCCGGCCTCGATGCAGGCACCGACTGATTCATAAAACGTACAGTTCTCGATCTTTGGTTTGCGGGCAGGGCAGGTTAGTCGACAAAAGACACCTGTGGTGGCGACGCCAACAAAGGCTTGGCCATCATAGGCGGCGTCGCGGTTCAGAAGCGCTTGATACAGCGTGGCATGATCAGGGAGGTCAAAAAGCATAAGCCGACCCTAACAGGGCCTCAGATCAATTGCCGCCGAAAATCGGGCAGCTATTTTTCTTTTTGCATTTGAGGGACCTGATCAGGCGCCGCAGTACATCGGTTTGTTATTGTCCAAATGGCGTTGAATGAACTTTTTCAACAGCCGACCTTTTTCCGGAATGAAGCGGGCGGAGATCGGTTCGAAATCGGGTTTGCAAATCTGCGGAAACAGCGCCTGAATTTCTTCGCGCCCTTCAGGGGAGACTGCTTTCAACGCTTCTGGACCCGTGAACAAGCTTTCTGCAGGCATGCCATTTGACCAAATCAGCTGATGTTCATCAAATAGGATGTGCCAGTATTTGACGCCATGAGGATTGTCCTCAAGCACTTCGACGCCGTCTAATGACAAAAGTTTCTTGGCAGGAACCAAAATCTCTTTGCTATTAAACATGCGCATTGCAATTGCAGACGAAACCAGAACGCGGTGCTGCGGTGATACGACGAGATCTTGTTCAGGAAACCCACGCCCCAAAGCATCTGCGCGGATCAAGATCGGTTTCAAGTTCGGGCGCGTTTCCAAATTCTCAGGGCTAACGTCGCAGGACCCGATCCAGCCAATTGGCTGATAACCATGATCGAATGTCAGAACCAAATCGGACACTTTCAAATCATCGATACGTACAGGCCCCTGCAGCGTCTTGATCATGGTGCCTGACGCAAAGCAAAGCACGTCAGTGATCTCGCCTGCGGCATTGGTTGGGCCGGTGATAATTTGATCCACAACAATCGTGTTGGGGCCATTGTCATCCCAAATGGCGTCAATGGCGGCGGTGTTCACGCTCATGTTGTTAAACAGCTCGAGTGGCTCAAGCGTGCCGTTGTCCGTTCTTACGCCAGACAGCGCGATTGTGCCGTCTGGATTGATTTCCAAACGAACTACAGGATCGCCATTGGTATTTCCAAGTTGCCAAATTTGTTGCGTGGCGATGCCGTAAAGATCGTCATTCTCAAAGCGTACCGTCTGGCCATCTGTGCCGCTGGTTTGGAATTGCACCTCGTTTGGAGAGGTGCCAGGGCCGCCAATGAACAAGGGCACACCGTTGATGGTGACACTGAAACTGTTATCCAAAGAGGCAAAATCGATAATCAACCCTTCGCCGGGGGTAGGGTCTATGTATGTGGTAGACGTACCACTGTCGATACTGAACGCTGGCATGACAAAGCCTTAATAACTACAGACAAAATAACTCCCTGAAAGGGATACGCGATCTTTGTGTCAAAAGTTGGTCCGATTTGGAGATATTGTTCACTAAAATGTGGATAATCGGCAGCGTGAAAGCGTGTGTTTGGAAATGTCGTAGTTCCCTCGGTTTTTGGCTTGAGATGACATTTACGACCACTCGCTCAACGCGGGCGATTAACCTATTTTCAGGTCAAATAGCAGGGGTTGGGGAAGTGCAGGTTTCTGTTGCCAGGTACCTGCGAACCCCGCCCTAAGTCGCTAAACCTAGGGAGTTAAGTTTCAGAAGCTGAAACTGCTTACGCAGCCATCGCTACTGGAGCACGATTGTCATTTGCAATTGTACAAGTTTCGCCGATATCGGTGGCAGACAGCCGAAACAAAGCTAACCCCTTTAGACGTTCGTCGATCCTATTTCGACCCCCTCCGCCGTCAAATGAACGGGTGATTGGTGGAGTCGCCGGGTACCGCCCCCGGGTCCGAACCGCTTATTACGAGCGCGTTTATGTCCATAGCTCTTACGAGCACCCTCAATATAGTTAGCCCAGCGCGGAATGCCAAGGGGGAACAGGCGGAATGAAGGGGGAAAGCTGGGTCTTTACTGTAAGCATACTGGGCGTTTGGCGTGTCCAAATGCTTGAGGTCAGAATGTTAGGTGGGGCAGGGCATTAGGCCTGCGTCGATGCTAGGTTTACAGTATTTGAAACGTGAAAAGCATAGAGAACCTTCAAGAAGATGGAACCAGAGGTCTGCTCAGCGGTCGAAGTATGAAGCCTCACATGATCATGAACGTAGTTGGAGATGAAGCTTAGTTCGAGTGCGCTCTAATTGCGCGGAAATCATAACAGCGCAACCGTTGATGATGGCACAGCGAATTCTTCGCAATCAAAAAAAACGTGACACCCAACGTTTCGCTACTATACTGCAATAATAATGAAGTTTTTTGAGGGGCTAGAATTGCATAAAAATGGAGACTTCCAAAGTATCCTGCAGCTGTCGGTGGCAATGAATATGGGTTTCTCGGCTGTGCTTTTCTATTTCGGTGATCCTTTTCAGGAACTTCGCCAACGTGCAAAGCTTGTGCGTTCTGTTTGGAGTAATATTAAAAGACACATCAATCTAGATGATAGCACAGTTGCTAATTCGAATGAGATTACAGGTGAAACACACAAGTTTCTCGTTTCTAATTGGCACTTGAACGCCGCAGAGGGATTGCTTGAAAAAACAGTTCTACCAAGATGGGTATTCATCGCCTTGGCAACTTTGGCTTTAGCTTTTTCGGTGATTTCGTTCTGGTTTTTAATCAATTCTACGCTTCTTGCAAATCATGAAATCGTAAAACCAACTTGGTTGCCAATAGGTCCAAGGCTGGCAATGACGATATTGTTCGCGCCAATTATTCTATCTTTACTGATTCCCGTTTTGGTAACAATTTTTAAGAGAAAGAAAATTTCAGAAGAATTGAATAAAGCTAGTAATGCCCTTTCAGAATGTCAAATTTCGATTGAATATAAGTAGTCAATTTGCTGTACTTGCCTTATAGACGGGCTTGTGATTTTAGAATGCGTATGTGTTAAGAACGGGGCACCTAAATGATTGAAGTACTACACGCTGGTTATAAACACGAAGCGCTTCCAAGACTTAACTTAGAATGGAAAAACTATATTGACCATGAGCATCCAGGGATCTCTCCAAATATTAACCGCTACGTTCTCTTGATTCAAACTTGGCATCAGACATGTGATGATCACCTGCAGGTGCTAGACGCAATTCGCAATTGTGGGTGGGGCGTCGAAAAAGTATACAAACAAGGCCCTCGTGATTTCATGGTGAAATTTGAAAATGGAATAAGGTTTTCCTTCACATACTCAGTTCGAGGGTTTCGTTTATGGTTGCTGAGAGGTAATGAAATTAGTTATAACAACACTTCATACCAATTATATAAGCCTCAATAGTTCACCGCGACCGCTTCCGGCTCCCGACCTGGAAAGTCATTAAACGGTTGTTGTTTACACAAAATGTCAAAGTCATGAAATTTCTGAAAAATTTGCGCCTCAATCCCTTGGTCGAGCTCGGTTCGAATTGGCCAAACCTAATTTTAACCACCCCATCACATCAAACATCAACGCGTTGTGTAGTATAATAAATAGTGGGCTCGAAGTTGCAATTCACCGCGTTTTGCACAAATGGTGACTTTCTGTGTGCAAATTAAAGCTATGCTCCATTCGACGCTAAGTTATTGCTTCTTTCGCTTGCTTGCCATCTCAGCGCCAAGCTCGCTTGTGTAGACAGCAAGTTCTTGTAGCGAGGTTTCAATGCCTCCCGCGTCGCCCGCTTCGCAGCAATCGGCAATCTCAGTATGCAGCGCGATGATGCGTTCGCGCGAACGGGCGGTGAAGGTGATCATGTTCATCAAAGGCTGCATCGCTTCAACAGCGCCAGCGAGTTGATAGGAGAGCACAGGATTACCCGCGCCATCGACCAAAGCACGGTGGAAGGCGACGTCGCTCGCGCACCAGCTTTCATCGCTGAGGCCCGGTTGGGATTGGCGAAAAATCTCTGCGCGCATGGTGGCCAGTTGATCAGGGGTGCGCCGCTCGGCGGAGAGGGGCGCGCAGGCGCGCTCTAACGCGAAACGCGCTTCGCAAGCCACATCAAAGCTGACGGCATTCATAGAAAGCAAAAGGGTTGAGGTGGTGATCTGCTGACCATAAGCCTCTTCAAAACTCAAGCGGTTCACGAACGCCCCGCCAAAGGCACCGCGCTGGGTGCGGATGAGGCTTTGCGCCGCCAATCGTTTCAACGCTTCGCGCACCGTGGCACGCGACACTTCGAATTGATCGGAGAGCTCTGCCTCGGACGGCAGACGTTCATCTACGATCAACGCGCCGCTGATGATGGCATCGCGAATAGCTTTGGCGATCTGCGCCGAGAGGTCTGCTTTTGAATTTGGATCAATTTTCATTTGTCAGACGTTTAAATGTCTGACATTAAAAACGCAACACTAACCTAGAAGTGATTCACACCTTTATGATCCGCTCAACTCTCTGGCTTGGCTTTTTTGGCATTATCCTGCTGTCGTGGTGGATGATGTATATGATGGCGATGCAAATGGACCTTGATCTGATCGGGCGCCCCGGTGAGATGGGGCAGCGCATGGCCGCAATGGACCCGCGCATGGACATGAAGATGCCTATGGCCGAGTTCGGTCCATTGTTTGCGATGTGGGCGATCATGATGGCCGCGATGATGCTGCCGACGATGGTGCCAACGCTGCAATCTTATGAGGCGTTGATGACATCGGCCAATGGCACGCGGGCAGGGTGGCTGGGCGTTCTCGCAGGCTACATGATCGCGTGGATTACCTTCGCGGCGCTCATCACGGGTGTGCAATTGGCGCTGCTCTTTGGTGGTGTGATCGACATGCTGGGCATGCCCAATTCAACGCTGTTTGCGGGCGGGTTGCTGATCGTTGTCGGCCTTTTCCAATTCACCCGCGCTAAAGAAATCTGCCACGGCGTGTGCCACAGCCCAATGAACTATTTCTTAGGCCGCTGGAAAACTGGCGTTGTCGGCGGTGTGCG
>NZ_JBDWVM010000180.1:0-13838 GCF_039984035.1 Planktotalea sp.
TCACCAAGTTGATGGCCTCCAATGAGGGCAAGTTCACAATTCTCGACGTAACTGCTGACCAATTGGCGGCGATGGACGGTGGCCGTAACCTTTGGGTGCCTTACACAATCGCGGCTGGCACATACCCGGGTCAGGACAAAGATGTGAACACAATCGCGCAGCCTAACTTCTTGGCGGTAAACGCGAGCGTTGATGAAGAGCACGTCTACATGCTCACCAAAACCATGTATGAAAACCTGCCGTTCCTGCAGGCGATCCACCCTGCTACAAAGGCAATGATGGTCGAAAGCGCAATGGCAGGTCTGCCAGCACCACTGCACCCCGGTGCTGCGCGCTACTACGCTGAAGTTGGTTTGGAAATTCCAGCCCACTTGATGGCGAAGTAAACGATTAAATCCGATTAAGGGGCGCCGTTCTGGCGCCCCTTCTTTATGTCTTGGGGGGAATTCTAATGACACAAGCAGATAGCTCTACCGCGATACCGCGTTCAGCGCTTCTCGAAATGCCACAAGGTGCGTTGGGCAGTAGACACATTATCTTGCTTTTCGCGCTGCTCTTTGCGGTTTGGCACATTTTGACAAACGTCTACCTGACCGAGCCTGGCCTCTGGCAGAACGCGATCCACTTTGCTGGCTTTGCTTTCTTAGCCTCTGTCACGATCAGTCCTTGGGGCAAACGCGCGCATACCAAATGGGCTTGGATCGCAGATATCATTTACGGTCTGCTGGTCGCCGCAGCTGCGCTTTGGGTCGCTTGGGCCGAAACGGGATTATATGAACGTTCCCTCGCAGTGACTGGACAAGGCTGGCAATTCACGCTGGTGGATTGGGCCGCTGGTTTGCTGTTGATCTTTGCCTGCATCGATCTGTCCCGCCGTGTTTCTGGCTGGGTCATTCCGATCCTTATCCTGCTGTCGTTAAGCTATATCCTCTTCCTCGGCACCATGCTCCCTGGTGTGTTTCGCTCGGCGAGCCTACCGTTCAATGATGTCCTGTTCCGCACGCTTTATAACGACGAGGGCATGTTCGGCATTCTTGGCAGTATCTCTGTCACCAACATCACACTCTTCATGATCTTCGGTGGCTTCCTTGTGGTTTCTGGCGCAAGCAACTTTGTCATCGAAGCCTCCAAGGTCGTTGCGGGTCGCATCAAAGGCGGCGCAGCTTTCGTGGCTGTTCTATCCTCTGCGCTGACTGGCACGATTTCTGGTTCAGCCATCGCGAACACTGCCTCAACAGGTGTCATCACCATTCCGTTGATGAAATCCAACGGCTTTCGCGCGAAGTTCGCAGCTGGTGTCGAAGCGGCCTCCTCCACAGGTGGGCAATTGATGCCGCCAATCATGGGCGCCGGCGCCTTTGTCATGGCGAGCTATACGTCCATTCCATATGGAACCATCGTTACCGTCTCGATCATCCCTGCGCTTTTGTATTTTCTGTCGGTCGCCTTCATCGTGCGCATTGAAGCCATGAAATACGACGCAGGCACGGACATCGATCTGACAGTTGATCGTGGCAAGATGCTATCTGGCGGCCTTGTCTTTATTCTTCCGCTGACAGTGATGATCTGGATGCTGATGTCTGGCGTAACCCCTGCTTATGCCGCGTGTTGGGCAATCGTTTCCTTGATCCTAACGTCATGGGCCACCAGCCTTTTGGCGAAGTTCACAAACAACGGCATGTTCAAACCTGTCAACATGGGACCAACCCAAATCGTAGACGCGATGACCACTGGTATCCGTTCTGCCATCATGACAGCGATCTTGTTGACGGCGATTGGCATTATGAACAACGCGATTGTCACCAGCGGCGTCGGCAACAGCTTCTCGCTGATGATCGCGCAATGGTCGCAAGGCTCGCTCGCGCTGGCGATTGTTCTCATTGGTTTAGCTTCTCTCGTGCTCGGCATGGGCCTGCCTGTGACAGCGGCCTATATCATTTTGGCAATCCTCACGGCCCCTGCCCTTGCTGGTCTAATGGCCGACGCTGTGATTGTTGAACAGCTGATGGTGGGTATCTCTGATCCTGCAAAATCAGGTTTGTTCTTCTTGGTCGATCATCCGCTCGCTCTGCAAGTCGCAAGCGGCATGAGCAAGGCAGAAGCTTGGGAACTCGTGCGCAACATCCCGTTTGAGATCGCAGTCACGATCCGCCCTGTAATGGTCGATCCGACGTTGCAAACCACCTACCTGCTGACGGCACATTTGATCATCTTCTGGCTGAGCCAAGACTCAAACGTGACGCCACCGGTGTGTTTGGCAGCCTTCACCGCAGCCGCGATTGCCAAATCAAAGCCAATGGCGACAGGTTTCGAAAGCTGGAAGATCGCGAAAGGTCTCTACATCGTACCGCTGCTCTTTGCCTACACGCCGCTTATCTCTGGCAACTTTGCAGAGGTGATGCAGATCGGTTTCTTCGCGCTCTTTGGTATCTACGCAACAAATGCGTTGATCCAATGGTACGCGGAAGGACCAATCGGAATTGTAACAGTGCCAATGCTGATCCTCGGCGCAATTGGCGCCTATTGGCCGCTCGCATGGATGCAAAACATTGGCGGCGCTGCACTGGTCATCGCAGTTATCGTACTTTCCTCTAGAGCACGTCGCAGCAATCCACCTGTGAAAGTCGAAGAGGCTATGGCCTAAGTAACCTTCGATCTTAAGAATGCGAAACGGCGGCAGAGTATTCCTCTGCCACCGTTTTTTGTTGTCGTGTTAAATTCGGCTATTCTTTTGCAAGCGTGATATCAAAGGTCACCGCAAGGAACGGTTCATTGACTGAACCTGAAAGCGCCAAACCCTCCGGGAATTCAGAGGCTGGTTTTTCGTGGTACGTCATCACAAGATCGTTGCGCACACCGAACACCGTATCTTGGTCCAGATACGGATCATCCTCGGGGAACACCTCTGTCACGAGGCTGCGGTAACCCGGCGCTTTCACGATGTAATGCAGATGCGACGGGCGCCACGGATGACGTCCGCAAGCATCAAGGATCGCGCCAACAGGTCCATCAGATGGCACCGTATATTCGACTGGCTTCACTGTGGTGAATGCGTATTTGCCGTCATCACCGACAGTCATCAAACCATGGAAAGAGAACGTATCTTGTTCCTCATCCTGACTTGCATAAAGCCCGTTGGGAGCAGTCTGCCAGATATCCAGCTCAGCGCCCGCAATCGGATTGCCATCGGTGTCTTTGATCGTGCCCTCAGCCAGCAAAACCGGACCGCCGAAGTGACGTTTCATATCGCCGCCAACTTCCAAGGGCGGAGCGCCTGAAACGTGAAATGGTCCGAGCACAGAGGACGACGTCGCATCTTCGCGTGAGTGCAGCATATCGACCAAAGACGACAGTCCCAGAACGTCGGATGCCAAGACGAATTCATGGCGATCTTCGCTTTCAATCGCGGCGCAGCCTTCCAAAAACTGAATACCTGTGCGCCACTCATCATGGGTCAGGTTCGTCTCGCGGGCAAAGTCGTGCAGATGTTGAACAAGCGAGCCCATGACCTCACGCATACGCGGGTTCATGTCGTCAGACATATAGCCTTTGAACACATCGGTGATGTTGTCTTTGGTGACGTTGCGCATGGTATTTACCTTTAGAGTAGAGCGAGACTTAGGATCGGGAATTCGATCAAGATGAAGAGGATAATCAGCATCACAAAGGCGAAGGGCAGCGCGCCCATGAAGACGTCTTTGAGCGAAATGCGATCATCGTTGAGCGTCGATTTGATCACAAAACACGATATGCCAAGTGGCGGTGTCAGCAGACCAATCTCAGCGCCGACAACCGTGATGATACCAAACCAGATGAGTGACAAATCCAGCGCTTCGACGAGCGGCAGGAACAATGGCACAACGATCAAGATGATGGATGCTGTATCAAGCAGCGTTCCAAGGAAGAGCATCAACAGAACGTAGAGCAACATGATCGTCCAGAACGATGCAGAGTTGCCTGCGAGCATATCTTGTAGCTGATTAGGCAGACCCGCGAGGCCTAACATGCGCGAATAAATCGACGCAGCTGTGATCAGGAACAAGATTGCTGCCGTGATATGCCCGGTTTCCAGCAGCGCTTCCCAGAAGCCTTTGAGCGACATGGATTTGCGCACGATAGCGATGATCAGAGCAACCAGCGCACCTGTCGCCCCCGCTTCCACGGCTGTCATCCAACCGGAATAAATGCCGCCGAGAACGATGAAGATCAGGCCAAGCGTTGGCAGTGTCTTGGATGCGATTTCTCGCTTGCTCATCCATTCGGTGTCTTCAACAACGCGGCCACCAACGAAATTCGGTGTGTATTTTCCCATGAACCAAATCGCGCCAACATAGGCGGCGGCCAGCATGATGCCGGGGATAACCCCCGCAAGGAACATATCGCCCACGGATTGTTCGGCCACGAAACTATAGATGATAAGCATTGCAGAGGGTGGGATGATCATTCCCAAAACGGACGATCCAGCCACAACACCAACGGCAAAGCGCGGGTTGTAGTCTTGGTTGATCATCTGCGGCACGGACACTTTGGTAAAGACGGACGCTGAAGCAATGGACGATCCTGTCACGGCAGCAAAGACCGCGTTGGCGCCAACTGTCGCCATGCCGATCCCGCCTTTGACCTTGCGAAACCGCATGGTCATGACTTCATAGATGTCGCGCCCTAGCCCCGCTTTCGAGACCACGAGCCCCATAAAGGTGAATAACGGTATCGTCGCAAAGCTATAGACCATCGCACTATCGCCGACAGCAATCTTGAGCAGGTTGAGCGACAGCGTAAAGTTATCGCGCATCAACCAGATCGACACGATGGACACCATGCCCAGCGCAATAGGAATATAGAGGCCAGCGTAAATCAGAAAGACGATGGCAACGACCGAAAGCAGGCCAATTTCAATAGGAGTCATGTGTTTGAGCCGCCTGTTTCAGTGTCTTTGTGTTCGGGCATACGGATCAATTCCGGGCGATCCTGCGCAGTGATGACTTTGAGCGTGAAGATCAGGCAAGCCAGCGCGCTACCTGACGCAATCACCAATTTGATCGGCCACCACGGCACGGTGAAAAGGCCCGGTACGCCAAAGAAATCCCCTGTGTTCCACATCTTAATAAAGTCGGGGAACATGATGTAAGCGATGAGTCCCATGAAGATCGCAGAGACTGCGTTGATGATGCGACGGATGTTCGCGCCGACGTTCGGGCGACGCGTACTGATCACATTCAGAAACCCATCAGAACGGGTCAGCCGGTCGACGCGGACAACATCAGCGAGTTGCAGAAATACGATGAAAACGACGGCCAACTGGACAATTTCGTAAGTGCCCTTCAAAGGCGCATTGAAAAGACCGCGTGAAATAACATCAACGTTAAGAATGACGACCAACGTCAGAACGGTGAACGTTCCAGCAACGTTGGCCGCAATAGCAAGGGTATTCGCGACCCTTGTGAGACCTGCCAGTGCAGTTTTGAGCATGATAAGCCCCCTTCGGGTCGCTAGGAATTAAGGCTTGGACCAGTCACGAACGCCGACAAAACCGGCAGCTTCGAGCTTGGAAAGATACGCTGCAAGCATTTCAGAACCTTGCTCGCCATTTCCATTCAACGTTTCCGCCCACTCTTGTGCGAGGTTTGGAATAGCTGCTGCCCATGCCGCTCGATCTTCTGCGGAGACATCAACAATCGTACCACCCGTTTCAGTGTAGGTCGCTTCGGCTGCCGAAGCACGATCCATTGCGATGCCCGCAAGGTGATCACGGTAGTCGATTGCGACCGCTTCAAGCGTTGTTTTCACTTCGTCAGGCAGGCCATCCCAGTAATCTTTGTTCACTGTGATCGTCTTTGAGTTCACAGCACCAAGATCGGCGCGAAGCATGTAAGGCGCAACTTCAGAGATTTTGAATGTCGCCGCCGCTTCTGGCCAGAGCATACCCGCATCGACGAGGCCCGTTTGAAGCATGTTGTAGAAGTCCGTCAGACCACCACGTACGCCAGCCGCATCGTTGATACCTTCGAGGTAGCGAAGGTTCATACCAGCGCCTGCAACTTTCTTGCCTTCAAGATCGTTTACGGACGCAACTTCGCTTGTTGAAAACACCTGATAGCTGTTCAGAACAACGCCTGTTGCCAAGTAAACTTGGTTCTGAGCGGCAAATTCGTTCTGCATTGCAGGGAATTCACGGGCAATTTCATCAACCGCTTTCGCAACAGCGCGCGCATCAGACGAAACGAACGGTGTAACCGCAGAAATCGCTTGGCTTGGCAGTTTGGATGAGTGGAAGATCGTTGTAACGATACCGATATCACCAAGTCCCAACTGAACGCCCTCAAGAACGCCTTTAGGCTTCACGATGGAACCACCGTAGTTTTCTTGCCAATCCATCACATAGTTGCCGGTTTCGGCAAGGCGACGATCAACCTCAGGAATGAAGAAATTTGTGAATTCTTTCACCCAAAGCGCGCGCGCGGGGTAGCCGTCGATAACAACCGCGGAAATTTTCTCCTGCGCGACGGCTGGCATTGCAGCCATTGTCGCAAGTGCCGCGCCCATCAGGCTGCGTCGTGTCCAGTTCATCATGTGTTTTCCTCCCAGAAAATTAGGCCTTTTGGCCCAGTTAATATGTTATGCCTTCTTGACCCAGTTCACGGTAAGATCCGTTCCCGCAGCTTCGAAAAGCTTTGCGATTGCGCAGTATTTGGCTGTTTCAGTTCCCACCAAATTCAGCTCTTCTTGGCTTGCACCTGTGTCGCAATTCACAGTCAAGGTAATTGCAGGGAACGGTACGTCGATCTCCTCCTCCATGAGGACGCCGCGCCGATCAAATTTGCAATTCGCATCGATTGTGATTTCACCCAAATCGATACCCAGACGTTTTGCGTTCTTGTGACCGATTACATTTGTACACGCGATCAGCGCTGTCATTGCGGCCTCAGTCGGCGTCGGTCCAAGGTTGGTCCCTCCGCGTTCTTCAGGTTCGTCAATGACGACATTCAAATCACGGACAGGGATTTCGGTGCGCGCATGCGTTGGGCAAGTTGCCGTTGCACGATACGTCACCACTGTTTTCATCTTTACTGCCATATTACCAATCTCCCATTAGATAACGCTACAGACCTTATCGAATTCAAAACGAGGCAGCTTTTGGAACAAGGCCGTTTCGTCTGCGTATCCGATATTACATAAGAAGTTGGATTTCAGACTTGTGCCAGCAAAAAACTCTTCATCGACGATTTTGTTCGAGAAACCTGACATCGCACCGACGTCCAACCCAACCGCGCGCGCTGCAATCATAAAGTAGGCGCCTTGCAGTGTCGCATTGCGATCTGCCGTGTCTTCGCAATAGGCGTCATTGCCATCAAACAGGTGCCGACGATCTTCGTGCGGGAACAAGAACGGCAGTTCGTGCCAGAAATTCATGTCCTGCGCGATAATTGCGGTGACAGGCGCGCCCATCATTTTCGCGACGTTTTGCGGCTTTAACGATTTTGCCAACCGCTCTTTGCCTTCCTTCGACTTCACAAAGATGAAGCGCGCTGGAAGTGTGTTCATCGACGTCGCACCATTGATGGTGATGTCGTAGATTTCTTCCAGCATCCCATCAGGAATAGGCTTGTCCGTCCATGCATAATGCGAGCGTGCATCGCGCAGAATCAGGTCGATGGCATCGTCAGAAAGACGATCAATTCGGCGGCGCAAAGCACGATGGTCTTCCTGAGCTTTTGCACGAAGCGCTTCTAGTTCTGCTCCAGTTGGTGCGCTCATTGTGCCGCTGCCTTTGCCGCTTCGAAGTCAACTTCGTCAACGATCGGGCTTGAGCAGATGCCAATGCCTTCGATCTCAATGTCCACGACTTCACCTGGAACCAACCAACGTGGGTTCGGTTTTTTCGCATGGCCAACGCCCGGAGGTGTGCCCATCGCAATCAGATCGCCCGGCTCAAGTGTTGTATATTCAGAAATCGTCGCAATCGTCTGTGCAACGGACCAGATCATGTTGCCTGTGTTAGAGGATTGAAGGATTTCGGTGCCTACACGGCTTTCAATTTTGAGACCCGCGGCGCCTGCTGGCACTTCGTCAGGTGTCACGACAAACGGGCCAATTGCGCCTGTGTTGTCGAAGTTTTTGCCCGGCGTCCATTGGTGCGTTTTGCGCTGATAGTCGCGCACAGAACCGTCGTTGAAGACAGTGTAGCCAAAGACATGATCCAAAGCGTCTGCTTCAGAAATATGACGCCCGCCTTTTCCAACAATGATCATAAGTTCGGCTTCATAATCGAACTTGTCAGAACAGGTGGGGCGGACAAGCGGCGCTCCCGCAGCCATGATCGAATTCTTGCCGCGCATGAACAGCGCCGGGTAGTCGGGGATGTCGTAGCCACCCTCTTTGATGTGATCTGTGTAGTTCAGACCAAGGCAAATGATCGTACCTGGCTTGGCAACTGGAAGCGCTGGAGTGATCGAAGAGACCGCAACGCTCGGCGCACCATCCATCTTTGCGGAAACTGATTCGACAAGCGCAGAGTCGTTGATGAACCCCATCAGATCATCGCCAACTGCACTGTCCAACGCCGTTAAATTAATAGCGTTATCGCCATCAACAGCAAACACTGCATTCCCACTCGCTGTCTCGCCTACCAGATATTTCATTCGCTTAATCCTTGTCAGTTTGGATAAAAACTGCCTACAATATATCCAGAAGTCAATAAATATCGATTTTATTACCAGGGATGTGAACGATGGTTGCTTGGACGGAATATAAAGAAGGTGCGAAAGCCCGAGGTGCTTTGGCGCTTGAACTCTATGCGGCGGTCTCAACCCCTGCGAAAGAACCCCAAGACGTCAAGGCCGCATTGCCTGATCACCTCGCCTATCAAGCTGAGCTTGAGCGCGCTGGTGCACTCGCCCTTGCTGGTCCTATGTCCGACGAGAGCGGCGAAAACATGCAAGGCTTGGGGCTGATCATCTATCGCGCTGAAAGTCTGGAAGCCGCCCACGCACTTGCGGAGAACGATCCAATGCACAAGAGTGGTGCTCGCAGTTTTGTTTTGCGCCGCTGGATGATCAATGAGGGTTCTCTGAACCTCTCAGTCGGGTTATCAACGCACACTGCAACGCTCAGCTAAACAAGGGACGCCAGGCATGAACAAGATGGATGACACTCGCGGACGGGAAACCTCTGCAACGCGCGCCGCATATCTATCTCTGCGGGACATGATCCTAACTGGCGCCCTGCCGGCAGGCAAAAAGCTCAAGATTGAACAGTTGCGCACCCTTTTAGATACGGGTGCCTCCCCTGTGCGAGAAGCGCTAAGCCTGCTGACATCTGACATGCTCGTTGAGCGGATCGATCAGCGCGGATTTCGGGCAGCCGAGGCCAGCCTCGCCAACTTTGAAGAAATCCTGTCCCTACGTTGCGCGCTTGAAGAAATGGCCCTGCGCCAATCGATCGCCAATGCAACGTCCGAATGGGAAGAAGGATTGGTCGTCGCGCATCACCGCATGAAGAAGCTGACCGATTCCCCAACATTTGAAGACGCGCATAAGTCGTTTCATATGGCTTTGCTTGAAAACGCGAATTCGCCGATTTTGGAACGCTATTGTAGCCAGCTCTATGATTTGAACATTCGCTATCGGTATCTTGCTGCGGGCGGCGAAAGCTACCAATCCCGTGATATTTCTGCAGAACATGATCAAATTCTCGAAGCTGCCGTCCAACGCGACGCGGACGCAGCTTGTGCCGCTTTGCTGAGCCATTACCGCCTCACAGGCGCTTATCTCGCGAAGCGTTTGGATAAACTTAATGTTTTGACGATTTAATCAAGGTACTTGAAATAATATCGATATTATTGCAGTGTTCATTCTGAAGACGGAGAAAACACCTTGCAAAGAAATCGATTCCTAGGCGACATCCTTTCAACTTTGTTCGACCGAAGCGGTTTAGTCCGCGGAACCGATGATACACGCGACATTTACGAGCTGTGTCGCGCCCTGATTTCAGAAGAGGGCGAAGTCTCCGGCCAAAAGCTCGCAGCGACTGTGCTGGAACGCTATCGGGCCTTGGAAGACGACGACAAACCCGCATTCTTTAAATTCATGAATGATGAAATGGACGTCGACGCCGAAGCCTTGACGATGCTTGCAGCCGCCTATGCGGCTAACCCAACACCAAATGCTTTCAAATCACTCTCCCAAGCAGCAGAGCCAAAGCGCCAAGAATTGCTGCGCCGCTTAAACCAACCTGCCGGCGCAACGGCCGACATCGTGGCGATGCGCGTTGATCTTTTAAAAATCTTAAAGGCAAATCCAGATCTCGACCGGACCAATCAGGATTTTGTTCACCTGTTCAAAAGCTGGTTCAATCGCGGCTTCCTTGTTCTCAAGGCGATCAATTGGGACACGCCAGCACGCATTCTAGATAAAATCGTTGCGTATGAGGCTGTGCATCAAATCAACGATTGGGACGATCTGCGCCGTCGCTTGTATCCACCAGATCGCCACTGCTTTGCGTTCTTTCACCCTGCGATGCCAGATGAGCCATTAATCTTTGTCGAGGTTGCCTTGACCGAAACGATACCCGGATCAGTGACCAAGCTTCTGTCCGAAGGGCGCACCCCGCTGGAAGCAGAAGACGCGAAGGTTGCAGTGTTCTATTCGATCTCAAATTGTCAGAAAGGTCTGACAGGCATCAGCTTTGGCAATCTGTTGATCAAACAAGTGGTAGCAGAGCTGACGATGACCTTCCCCGATCTCAAAGACTTCGTCACGCTGTCACCCATCCCGGGATTGAACCGTTGGTTAGAGACCCAAACCGAGGATGAAGAGCACGGCCATATCGCCAGCGCTATCCTTGATCAAACGGCGCAGGACCAAGACCTGCGCGCGATGGCCGCTCGCTATTTACTAGAGGCCAAACGCAGTGATGGCATGCCCGTTGATCCGGTTGCACGGTTCCATCTTGGCAATGGCGCAGAGGTTTATGACATTCATGCAAACGCTGATACGTCTGAAAATGGTCTTGCACAGTCGAGTGGAGCGATGGTGAATTACCTATATGACCTCTCCTTGACCGAGAGCCACCACGAGGACTTTGCTCTAAAAGCTATTGTGAGCGCGGCAAAACCCGCGCAAACTCTTTCAACTGCGGCTCTATCCGCCAAACCCAAGGAAACGACATCGTGACGAACACTTTGTACGATGCATTATTCGCACGCCACGCCGACAACCCATCTGTCTTTTTGCAACTCGATGATGGAACCGAAATCACCTACGCGGATTTTGTAAAACGTGTGGCGCAGCTCGCCCATGTTTTAACAGATGCAGGCGTCAAACCCGGTGATCGTGTCGTCGTGCAAGCGCCAAAAGTAGCCGACACCATCGCGCTCTATGGTGCTGCGGTTCAAGCTGGCGCAGTCTATCTGCCTTTGAACACCGCTTATACACAAAGCGAGTTAGCCTATTTCATCGAAGATGCTGGCCCTGCCCTCATGGTATGCGATGCGCGCAATGCGGATGAAATCCAATCGATATGCCCCGACGGCACAGCTCTTTTGACGCTTTCCAAGGACAATAGTGGGTCTTTGACCACACAGGCCGACGACAAGGGGACGCGCTTTGAAACCGTTTCGCGTGGCCCTGATGATCTTGCAGCGTTGCTCTACACATCAGGCACGACGGGCCGCTCCAAAGGCGCGATGCTGTCGCATAAGAACTTGCTCGCCAATTCCGAAAGCTTGACCGAGCTGTGGCAGATTACTGCTGCTGATCGCTTGGTGCATGCCTTGCCAATCTTCCACACGCACGGGCTGTTCGTCGCCATGAACACCTCCCTGCTCGCGGGAACCACAGTACGTTTCATGGAAGCGTTTAATGTGGATGCGATCATCGACGAACTTCCCACGGCGACCATGCTGATGGGGGTTCCTACGTTCTACACCCGCTTGCTCGGGGATGATCGTTTAAACAAAGACTTGGTCGCAAATATGCGCCTATTCATATCAGGCTCTGCTCCCTTGCTCGCGGAAACGCATACCGAGTTCGAGGGCCGCACAGGTCATCGCATTCTTGAGCGCTACGGCATGACGGAAACCAATATGATCACGTCCAATCCGTTTGACGGCGAACGTCTCGCAGGGACAGTTGGATACGCCCTGCCCGGCACTGAAGTTGTCATTACAGAAAACGGCGCCCCCGTCGCCGCAGGCGAAATCGGCATGATCGAAGTGCGCGGCGATAGCGTGTTTCAAGGCTATTGGAAGATGCCAGAAAAGACCGCAGAGGAGCTTCGCGAGAACGGGTTCTTCATGACCGGCGATCTTGGCATCATGTCCGAAGATGGCCGTGTTTCCATCGTAGGGCGTCAAAAGGATCTGATTATTTCGGGTGGCTACAACATCTACCCCAAAGAAATCGAAGACGTGATCAACGATGTCGAAGGTGTGCTGGAAAGCGCTGTTTACGGCATTCCACATGCGGACTTTGGCGAGAGCGTGCTGGCCTCTATTGTATTGGACGACAAAACGCTCAACGCCGAAGTGATCAAGGCGCAAGTCGAACCACACCTCGCGCGTTTCAAACATCCGCGCGAATACATCATCACCGACGCCCTACCCCGCAATACGATGGGTAAGGTACAAAAGAACGTTTTGCGCGACGAACACGGCGCGTAAATCACACACGGCAGAAAGCCCTATCGCGATGTCAGCGCGGCGGGGTTTGCCGAATAAAAGACTGACAAAAGAACCATCTGGGAGGATGACATGAAAACTCTATCACGCACGCTCATTGCGGGCCTTTTGCTGACGTCAACAGCTGCTTCTGCACAAATGATCGACGGTCCTGAAGTCAACTGGAGCTTCTCCATGTGGGGCAACCCACGTGCGCTGTCTGCAGGTATGGAAGCGATCGCAGAAGAAGTATCCGAAAAGACGGGTGGCAAGTTCAACATCGAGATTTTCTACGGCGGTCAATTGTCCGGTTCACGCGAAAACCTTGATGGTTTGCAGTTGAACGCATTTGAGGGCGCGGCGATCTGTAACTTCTATCACCCGGGTAAAAACCCTGCGTGGATGGTCTTCTCATTGCCATTCCTGCCATTGGGCGACCCTGCGGTTGACCAATATGTTCGCTCCAAACTGTTTGAGCATCCCGCAATTGTTGCCGACATGGATCGCTGGAATGCGATGCCATATATGTCTGGCCTGTTGCCACAGTATGAAATCCTCGGCAAAGGCGACGCGCCAACTGACTTGAGCGGTTGGGACGGCATGCGCGTTCGCGCAGGCGGTGGTCTAGGTAGCGCTATGGAAGCGCTCGGCGCGACCAAAACAACACTTCCAGCGGGTGAAACATCGACGGCATTCCAACGTGGCGCAGTTGATGCGGCGGCCTTCCCTTACACCTATGCGCACGTGTCTTTTGGCATTGCAGAAGAAGCGGAATGGTTCACATCCAACCTTGCACCGGGCACGTCCGAATGTGGCTGGGTCTTCAACAAGACAGCTTACGAAGGGCTTCCAACGCAGTACCAAGAATTGCTGATGGACCTGCGTAAGATGGGCATGGATACGGAGCAAGCCGCCTATGCTGAGCAGGACAAGAAGAACCTTCCTGTGTTCAAAGAAACCATGCAGGAAATCGTCTACTCAGACGAGCAAATCGCGAAATTCCGCGAAGTTGCAGGCCAACCCGTCTGGGACGCATGGATCGAAGCAAACAGCGACAAGTTCGACGCGCAGGGTCTCTTTGACGCTGTTTGGGCTTATGCTGAAGAAGCAAAGAACCAGTAATGACCATCGTCCGGTCCCTTTGTGGGACCGGACACCACATTCGACTACATGGGAATTAGCC
>NZ_JBDWVM010000181.1:0-4378 GCF_039984035.1 Planktotalea sp.
GTCGCCGCTGCCGAGGCCGCGATTGGTCTTGCGATCCTTGTGTGCTTCTTCCGAACGCGCGGCACGATTGCTGTCGAAGATGTTAACGTGATGAAAGGCTGACCAGATGGAAACGCTTATTCTTTTTGCGCCTCTGGTCGGGGCCCTGATCGCCGGCTTCGGTTGGCGCATCATTGGTGAAAAGGGCGCGATGTGGGTGACCACGGGCTTGCTCTTTGTTGCTTGTTTTTTCTCTTGGGTCGTGTTCCTGAGCTTTGATGGCACGCTCGAGAAAATCCAACTCCTGCGCTGGATTGAAAGCGGGAGCCTGAGCACGGATTGGGGTATTCGCCTTGATCGTTTGACGGCGATTATGCTCATTGTGATCACCACAGTGTCTGCGTTGGTGCACCTTTATTCCTTTGGCTACATGGCCCATGATCCGCAGTGGAAAGATGGCGAAAGCTACAAGCCACGTTTCTTTGCGTATCTGTCGTTCTTTACCTTTGCGATGTTGATGTTGGTGACCTCTGACAACCTTGTTCAGATGTTCTTTGGCTGGGAAGGGGTTGGCGTTGCCTCCTACCTTTTGATCGGGTTCTACTATCGCAAGCCTTCGGCGAATGCTGCGGCGATTAAGGCCTTTGTGGTTAACCGTGTGGGTGACTTCGGCTTTGCACTGGGTATCTTTGGTCTTTTCTATCTGACGGACAGCATTAACTTTGATGACGTCTTCGCAGCGGCGCCTGCGCTGGCAGACACAACAGTCACGTTCCTTTGGGCGGACTGGAACGCGGCGAACTTGCTGGCCTTCCTGTTGTTCGTCGGTGCGATGGGTAAATCGGCGCAATTGTTCCTGCACACATGGTTGCCGGACGCGATGGAAGGTCCGACACCTGTGTCTGCCTTGATCCACGCGGCGACGATGGTCACGGCGGGTGTCTTCCTTGTGTGCCGCATGTCCCCATTGATGGAATATGCGCCAGAGGCGACGGCGTTCATCACATTCCTTGGTGCCACCACGGCCTTTGTCGCAGCGACTATCGGTTTGGTTCAGAACGACATCAAACGCGTGATCGCTTATTCAACAATGTCCCAGCTTGGCTACATGTTCGTGGCAGCGGGCGTTGGTGTTTATTCGGTCGCGATGTTCCACCTGTTCACGCATGCCTTCTTTAAAGCGATGCTCTTCCTGGGTGCGGGCTCCGTGATCCACGCGATGCATCACGAGCAGGACATGCGCAACTACGGTGGTTTGCGTAAGAAAATCCCGTATACGTTCTGGGCGATGATGATCGGCACTTTGGCGATTACTGGTGTTGGTATCCCGCTTTCTGGTTGGATCGGATTTGCAGGGTTCGCGTCGAAAGATGCAGTGATCGAAAGCGCCTTTGCGGGTACGGATGGCGGCTATGCCTTCTGGATGCTGGTGATCGCGGCGCTGATGACCAGTTTCTACAGCTGGCGTCTGATGTTCTTGACGTTCTACGGCAAACCGCGCGGCGACAAGCACACGCATGAGCATGCGCATGAAAGTCCGATGGTGATGTTGGTGCCACTTGGCGTTCTCAGCCTTGGTGCGATTTTCGCCGGTGCAATCTGGTATGGCAGCTTCTTTGGCAAGACCAATGAGGTGGCGAGCTTCTTCGGCGTGCCTTATGCGGAAGCCTCCGAGCATGGTGAAGGCCATGATGATCACGGCGAAGCAAAAGATGATCATGCCGCAAAGGATGATCACGCTGCCAAAGACGGCAAAAAGAAGAAAACGTCTTATGAGTTTGCTGGCAAGCCGGGCGAGGGCGCGATTTATACGGGATCGCATAACCATGTGCTCCATGATGCGCATTATGTGCCGACTTGGGTGAAGCTCAGTCCGTTCATTGCGATGGTCATTGGTTTCTTGCTGGCGATGTGGTTCTACATTTGGGATCCGAAAATGCCGAAACGCACGATGGAGCATAACCGACCGCTCTACAATTTCCTGCTGAACAAGTGGTACTTTGACGAGCTCTACGATGCGATCTTTGTCAAACCGGCCCAAATCATCGGTCGTTTCTTCTGGAAACGCGGTGATGGGGATGTGATTGACGGCACTCTTAATGGTGTGGCGATGGGCATTGTGCCCTTCTTCACCCGCCTCGCTGGTCGCGTTCAGTCCGGCTATATCTTTACTTACGCCTTCGCCATGGTGATCGGAATTCTGGTTCTGGTGACATGGATGACGTTCTCCGGAGGAACGCACTAATGGAAAATTCACTGCTTTCCATGGTCACATTCATTCCCGCAATTGCGGCTTTGATTATGGCGCTATTCCTGCGCGGCAATGATGAGGCGGCGCAGCGCAATGCCAAGTATATTGCCGTTGCCGGGACCGTCGCGACCTTTGTCGCATCGCTCTTTATCCTCGCGCAGTTTGATAGCGCGAATACGGGCTTCCAAATGGTGGAAGAACGCTCTTGGGTGATGGGGCTGACATATAAGATGGGCGTTGACGGGATTTCGGTTCTGTTCGTGATGTTGACGACCTTCATGATGCCCTTGGTGATCTTCGCCAGCTGGGATGTGAAAACGCGCGTCAAAGAATACATGATCGCCTTCTTGCTGCTGGAAACGCTGATGCTCGGCGTGTTCATGGCGCTTGATCTGGTGCTGTTCTATGTCTTCTTCGAAGCGGGTTTGATCCCCATGTTCCTGATCATCGGGATTTGGGGCGGCGCGAACCGCATTTATGCGAGCTTCAAGTTCTTCCTTTATACCTTCCTCGGTTCGGTTCTGATGCTGGTGGCGATGGTTGCGATGTTCGTGGATGCGGGCACGACAGACATTCCAACGCTCATGATGCACACGTTCGGGTCCGAGAGCTTCTCGATCCTCGGCATCCATGTTGTTGGTGGTTTGCAGACGCTCATGTTCTTGGCCTTCTTCGCCTCCTTCGCGGTGAAGATGCCGATGTGGCCTGTGCACACATGGCTTCCTGATGCGCACGTTCAGGCGCCGACGGCGGGTTCTGTTGTTCTTGCGGCGATCCTCTTGAAAATGGGCGGCTACGGTTTCTTGCGCTTCTCTCTACCGATGTTCCCAGTGGGCGCGGATGTGATGACGCCGATGATCCTTTGGATGTCTGCGATTGCGATTGTGTACACGTCGCTGGTGGCGCTGGTGCAGGAAGATATGAAAAAGCTTATCGCTTATTCATCTGTTGCGCACATGGGGTATGTGACGATGGGTATTTTTGCGGCGAACCAACAGGGTATCGACGGCGCGATCTTCCAGATGATCAGCCACGGCTTTATTTCTGGTGCGCTCTTCCTCTGTGTGGGCGTGATCTATGATCGCATGCACACGCGTGAGATTGATGCCTATGGCGGCCTCGTAAATCGCATGCCTGCCTATGCGCTGATCTTCATGTTCTTCACGATGGCGAACGTAGGTCTGCCGGGCACATCAGGCTTCGTCGGTGAATTCCTGACGCTGATCGGTGTGTTCCAAGTGAACACATGGGTGGCTGCGGTGGCAACGGCGGGTGTGATCCTGTCTGCGGCCTATGCGCTGTGGCTCTATCGCCGCGTCGTGATGGGTGATCTGATCAAAGAAAGCCTGCGCACGATTTCCGACATGACGACGCGCGAGCGCTGGATATTTGCACCGCTCGTTGTGATGACGCTGCTGTTGGGTGTCTATCCAGCACTTGTTCTCGACATTATTGGCCCCTCGGTTGAGGCGCTAGTTTCCAACTATGAAACGGCACTGGCAAGCGTGACCCACGCAGAGCCAGCAGCCGCATCGCACTAAGAAGGGCGCTGCACCATGATACAGGCTGACCTGACAATCATCATGCCAGAGATTATTCTGGCGCTCTTCGCGCTGATCGCTCTTGTGGCGGCGGTTTATACTGGCAAGGACAAGGTGGCATCGCTCTTGGTTTGGGTGACCTCTGCGCTCTTCGTCGTACTTGCGGCATGGATCGGGTTCAGCGGTGAGGGCGCGAACGAAGCCTTTGGCGGTATGTTCAACGACGATGCCTTCTCGCGTTTTGCAAAGGTTGCAATCTTGCTGTCCTCTGCTGCGGTACTGGTGATGAGCCAAGACTATATGGAGCGCAAAGGCTTGCTACGCTTTGAATACCCAGTGCTCGTTGCGCTGGCTGTGGTCGGTATGATGGTCATGGTCTCTGCCGGTGATCTCATGACGCTTTACATGGGCCTCGAACTGCAATCGCTCGCGCTCTACGTGGTCGCGTCTTTGCGTCGAGACAGTGCAAAATCAACCGAAGCGGGCCTGAAATACTTCGTGCTCGGCGCGCTCAGCTCTGGTTTGTTGCTCTATGGTGCATCCTTGACATATGGCTACGCGGGCACGACGCTGTTCTCTGGCATTATCCAAACGGCGAGCGACGGAC
>NZ_JBDWVM010000182.1:0-8136 GCF_039984035.1 Planktotalea sp.
TTGGGATCAACGTTTCGTAGTGTTGAAAAATGAGCAATTGGCCGGCGTCTGGAATGGCGTCTATGTCGATCCACGGATAGGCCTCTCGGTATTCGGCAATGGTAGCGATGTCGGTTGCGGGGTCTTGGGCGCCATTGACGAACCACATCTTCGTCTCTTTGCAGTTCAGCATGAGGTCTGACCAATCCGCCTCGGTAGCGAGGATTTCTTGCGTGTAGGCCTGCTCCGCGCCGATTTTTTCTCTAAAGACCAAGGCTGCATTGGCTTTGAGGACGGGCCAGAGCGCGTCATCTTGCATCAAAGCGATATCTGCGGATGATCTCTTGTTGATTTGCCGGAACAATTCCTCGGTTCCAATCCGCAGCGCCATCGCAAAGACCGCTTTGGCTGTGAACTTGAGCAAATGGGGAGAGTGTTTTGCGGTCGATAGGAAAAACCGATGCCATTTTCCCATGCCCGAATAATGCCTGTCACCCGGAAGGCAGGGGCGCGCGCAAAGTCCGATGATCTCGCTGATCAGGTCTGGATAGTGAGACGCGAGATCAGCGGCAAAAATGAGATCATTGCCCTGCGTAAGATAGGGCAGGCGATCAATTTTTAGATGCTTCAAAAGATGAATGGTGTCGTCTCGGGTGGAGGCAAGTATATCTGCCTTTGGATCAATATTGTCGCTCAGCCCATATCCCGCTCGGATCGGGCAAATGATGCGCAGCCCTTCTTTAAACGCGAGTTTCAACATCGGCGCGTGCCATCGGGTGAGGCAATAGCCCATATGAGAATAAAGAACGGGCGCACCGGTGATAGGGCCCATATCGTGGTAATCCATTCGTCTCCCGTCAGGCAGTATCAAGGATTTGAAGGGTTTCCAGACTTCGGTCTCTAACCAATCAGAGGCGACTGGGGTTGGGGTGCTTTGCTCTTCTTCCGTGAAGGATTTTGCTTTTTGTGACACGTCCCGCAAAGACATGACCAGCCGGATCACTTCCGATTGGGTTCGCGCGTTCATCTTCGCAAGAATGGATTTGATTTGGCCACGCACGGTGCCCTTGCTGGTACCGCGCGCTGCTGCGATCGCGTTTGAATCGAGCCCCTCAACCAGTGCTCGAACAACGACCTGTTCGGTCGTCGTCAGGTTAAACACATCTTCCAGTGTTTCTCCCAAGGCGGCTTGCCAATGATAGCGGGTTGTCACGATCAGCGTGTGTTTTGCCTCTTTCCCGTCGTCGCGAGCCAGCTTGCGAATTTGGAAAAGCGCGGGTGTATGGTGTTCGGATAATTCAACTTTTAGCAAACGGTCGGGGCTCTCGCTGCTCCGAAAGACATCGCGCACACATGCGTGTACTGCATCCAATGCATCACTTGGCAGGTTTAATGCGCTTAACCGAGAGCCTTCTTCAATCCCGAAAGCCTGTTCAGCACCCGCATTGCTGGCAATGATCTGCAAGTCGCGATCAACGATGAAAGCAGCCAATGTGCTGAACGGACTTAGGATTGCCGCGAGATCGGGTTCTCCATCCAGCTCCAGACCTCGGGCTAGAAACGTTTCAGCCCTGTTGAGATGCGCTTGATAGGCTTGATCAAACTGATCAATGTCCTTTAGCGTTTGACGCGCTGCGCTGGCATCAAGTCCTGCATCGTTCCACGCATCAATGAAATTTTCCAAAGAATGGGGATCGAGGGCGATGTCGTAGAGTTGATCGACAAAGGTCTTGGGACTGGCGTCGTTGCTAAAATCTTGGGTCATTCTAATAGCTTTCCAATTGCCTGCGCATCTTGGCGGCGAGACAAGATCAGTTGTTAAATATCAGAAAAAGCGTGGTGTGTCTGCGCAGTTGGTTCATCACATCAAAGCGACAGACACACCGTTTATTCCCAGGGCTCGCCAGGAAGAGATCAAACCCATTAGGAATAGGTAGGCGAAAGGGTCAGGCTAAAGCCATCCATCCTCCGCCGGAAACAAGTAAAACTGCCAGGGATCGGTTCATGACTGCCATGGAATTTGCTGATTTCGTCAATCGACGCAGCTGGGATGCGAGGCAGACAACAGCAACAGCGGCGGCGGCTTCGGCGGCGAAGGTAACAAACGCGATGATGAGATAGTCAGGCATCTTGATGACCGTGATGTCCAGCACTTCGGGCAGAACCAATGGGAACAAGACAAGCATATAAGGCGAAAGAATACAGGTCACAAATCCGGCTGAAATCGCCAACCAAAAGCTTGAGCGCTGGGGGACCTCGGTCGTGTTCATCTCGAAACCACCGGCCCAGATATCACGGGCGATCCACAGGATATACGCGAGCATAATGTATTTGCTATACGAAAGGATCTCGGGAACAGAGTTCAGCCAAGTGCTGAGGCCAAAGCAGACAGCGGTCATGATGGTCAGGCTTCCAAAGGCAGCCCCAAGTGCGAAACCGAAGGCACCTTTGGCGTCATTGCTCGCAGCGCGGGTCATAAGCAACAAGAGCATTGGTCCGGGTGCCACAGCGATGGCTGCCAGTGTGACGAAATATGAAAATAGATCTATGAGAGACATTATAGCACCTCAGTTTTGTAGGCGGCGGCTTGGGCTGGGCGGGCGCTTGGGAATGCGCGTTTGGCGCGCAGGGCTAGCCCCAAAAGGCCAAAGATTATCCAGCTCCCCTGAATGAGGGCCGAGGCTAGATTGAAGGCTTCCATCAGGCTGACAGCGACCAATGACGCGGCAAGAACATTGCAAATCGAATAGGTCATGCTGTTCCCATCCAACCAACCGAGCTGAAGAGAACCGAATGAAGCGACGTAACAAACGAAGCCAATAAGGCCCGTGAACTGGTAGGGCGTTAGGTCGGCGAAATATTGAAATGTATCGAGCATTGAGAAATCCTTTGATGTGATGATCAAAGAACTACGGGCGCTCAAACGATGCGGCATGGACCATATGGGGGGTGTCGCTTCAGAAAGTGACCATGGGTCAGGTATTCCAGACCTTATGAGGCAAATTACGATTGCAAGAGAGCTTGCGCCGCGTCAACCTGACCGGATCGAACAAACCTTCGCACCAACTATGTTTGGAAATTGAATGGCTTTCTTTCTTTTGATCTTAATCGTCGGCGTCATTGTGATAGCTGTTTTGAACGGCTTTATTGCGCCGCTAAAAATTCATTTTCGAACGGACCCCGCAGCATTACCGATTGCGCCGTCTAAGGGAGACGAGCAAGCGCAACCCTTTGTCGGTCTTGCCTTGTCGGGGGGCGGTGCACGGGCAGCGGTGTTTGGCGCTGCTGGCATGAAAGCGTTGCACGCAAGTGGATTGCTGACCCCAGTTACCCACGTTTCTAGTGTCAGCGGTGGTGGGTTTCCTGCCTCTTACTTTGCACTGCACCCAATGCCCGCAGAAGGAACAGGCGACGCTTATTTTGAGCAAATGCTGGATGTCATCGCGCATGATTACTTCTGGGATACTCAGATGCAGCAGTTGCGCAAACCGCGCCGCGCCTTCAGCCCATCGCGCCGGCTTGTATCGCTGCAAGATGCATTGGAGCGGCCTGACTTTCTGGGTACAGCGACCTTTGCCGATCTCCCTCAAGATCGAACGTTTTTCTTTAACTCCGTCAGTTACGACACGGCGCAGCGGGTGCCGCTCAGCAATGGGGCATTGCCTGCGCCGGAAGATGCGAACTCTGCCAGCGTCTTGCCAAAGCGCCTGCGCTCATTAACTTTTTCGGACGCAGTTAATCTGCGCGCCGCACCTTCGGACTTTCCTGTCTCTCTTGCGGTGGCAAGCTCTGCTGCGTTTCCACCCTATTTAGGACCGAATACGATTGAGGTGTTACAAGCAAATGGAGAAGCTGCGCAGTATTGGCATCTTGGGGACGGCGGTGTGTTTGAAAACCTTGGCCTAGAGACCTTGCGTGAAGCTGTCTTTGCACAAGGACCAAACCAAAACGCGACGATCTACGCTTTCAATGCAGGCATGCAGATCGACAGTCAATTGTCCAAGAATACGCTCGATATCAGCATTTGGAGCCGCGATGTTACGCGGCTCGTTGACGTGCTCTCCGAATATGCGACGTCGCACCGCGAAAGCATGTTTGATGCACTTGATAAAACACATGGCATGAACATCGATGTGATTGAGTTCAACTATATGGATATCGCGCGGCTCGTGAAGTCCGGCAATGCGCCGCATCCGCGTTGGCTTTCTTGGGAGGGGTGGACCCACGCGACTGCCGCTGACCGCGCTCAAAGCGAAACGCCTGCCGACCATCTGGCCAAGATTCCGACCGCATTGAAAATATCGGCAGGACACCGAGAACTGATTGCAATGGCTGCGGAAGACCTTGTGAGTTTGCATTTTTCATCGACGTCTCGCTAGGCGGCAAGTCTTGCTTCTCTGCGAAACTCTATCGAATGAGGTGCAAGGGCAGCCCCTTAATGAGTGCTGGTCCCCGAAATGCGTTATCTGGTCGTGATTGCAGATCGCGTTGAAAGATATTCAAACCGTGGCGTGCATCAAAAATTTAGCGGCGCGCCGCCTTTGACTTCTTTCATGACAAAGAAGGTACGTGCCTGCCGCACTTCGGGCAGGGCAATCAACACTTCCCCGTGGAGGCGGTTAAAGTCAGCCATATCCGCCATGCGTATTTTCAAAAGGTAGTCAAAGTCGCCCGCCACAAGGTGACAATCAAGGATCATCGGTAGGTCTAGAATAGCGGCCTCGAAATTCGCAAAACTTTCAGGTGTCGAGCGATCCAAGACGACGCCGACCATGGCAATCGCGCCCAGACCCACAGCCTCTGGATTGATAACCGCGCGGACGGACTGGATATGTCCTTCTTCAAAGAGCCTTTGGGTGCGTCTGTGACAGGTTGCTGCGCTGACATTCACCTGTGCAGCAAGGTCCGCATTCGAAAGACGCCCATCCTCCTGTAAGAGCTGCAGCATGCGTTTGTCGATTCGGTCTAATGGCATGTGAAAGATTCTTCCATTTTATGCGTTAGTCTTTTTGTGAACTCAGGAAAATGACCTCCCGAATATCCTTGATCGTAAATAAATAGCCCCAAGATTGAAAGCACCCATCACAGGCTCTTTGCTATCCTCCACTTATCAAATCGTAGGAGAGCCCCATGTTGGGAAAATTCGAACGCTACCCCCTGACCTTTGGCAAAACGCCGATTGAACATCTGCCCCGCCTGACCGAAACCCTCGGTGGCAAGGTCGAAATCTATGCCAAGCGCGAAGATTGTAACTCTGGCATCGCGCAGGGCGGGAACAAGTTGCGCAAGTTGGAATACATTGTACCCGAGGCGATCAAATCAGGCGCGGATACCTTGGTGTCTATCGGCGGGGTGCAATCCAACCACACACGTATGGTCGCGGCCACAGCAGCGAAGATCGGCATGAAATGTCGTTTGGTGCAGGAAGCATGGGTGCCGCATGAGGACGCCGTTTACGACCGCGTTGGCAACATCATGATGACCCGATTGATGGGCGCGGATAGCCGTCTTGTGGAGGATGGTTTCGATATTGGCATTCGCACGAGCTATGAGGAAGCTATCGAAGACGTAAAGAAAGAAGGCGGTAAACCCTATGGCATTCCTGCGGGGGCCTCTGTCCATCCGCATGGCTGCCTTGGCTATGTGGGCTTTGCCGAAGAGGTGCGCGAGCAAGAGGCCGAATTGGGCTTCAAGTTCGACTATATCGTCGTTTGCGTTGTGACTGGATCGACCCAAGGCGGGATGATCGTTGGGTTTAAAAAGGATGGGCGCGCGGATCGCGTGATCGGTATCGACGCATCCGGCACCGTCGATCAGACGCGCGCGCAGGTCAAAGAGATCGCGAATAAGACCTGTGAGTTGATCGAATGCGGCTATGCGATCGAGGATGAAGATATCCATATCAACCCAGACTACGCCTATCCCGCTTACGGCGTACCGAGCGCAGAAACCAATGATGCGATCCGTCTCGCCGCGCAAACCGAGGCGATGATCACCGACCCGGTGTATGAAGGCAAATCCATGCAAGGCATGATCGACTTGGTGAAGACGGGCTTCTTCCCCGAAGGATCAAAGGTGCTCTATGCGCACCTTGGCGGCCAGCCTGCGTTGAATGGCTACAGCTACACCTACCGCAACGGCTGAACTTGACGTTAGGGCGCGGCGATGTCGCGCCCCACTTCTTGGAGAACACTGCAATGTCTGATCAAAACACCCATTTGAAAACCGTTGAGCAACGCCTTTTGTGGCTGTCTCATTGGATGATCCACAATGCCAACCATTTGCGATCCAAAACGGATGGGATCAAAGTCGGCGGGCATCAAGCGTCGTCCGCTTCGATGGTGTCGATGATGACCGCGCTCTATTTCTCTGTGCTGAAACCCGAAGATCGGGACGCGGTCAAACCGCATGCTTCTCCGATTTTCCATGCGATGCAGTATCTGATAGGCAATATGACCCGTGAGAAAATGGAAAAATTTCGTGGTTTTGGCGGCGTGCAGAGCTACCCCTCGCGCACAAAAGATATCGACGATGTTGATCTCTCGACGGGCTCTGTTGGGCTGGGTGTCGCCATCACGTCATTTGCGTCGATGATCCAGGATTATGTGCAGGCCAAATCATGGGGCAGGGATGTCCCGCTTGGCCGCATGATTGCCTTGATGGGGGATGCAGAGCTGGATGAAGGCAATATTTATGAATGCCTACAAGAAGGTTGGAAGAATGATCTGCGCAATACGTGGTGGATCATCGATTATAACCGCCAATCGCTGGATGGGATTGTCCGCGAAGGGTTGTTTGAACGAGCTGAAAAAGTCTTTGACGCTTTTGGCTGGGACGTTGTTCGGGTCAAATACGGTACCCTGCAGAGGGCAGCTTTTGCCGAACCTGGCGGCGACAAGCTGCGGGCTTGGAGCGATGATTGCCCCAACCAGCTTTATTCCGCGCTGACGTATATGGGCGGTGCGGTCTGGCGCAAACATTTGATGGATGATTTGGGTGATCAGGGCGATGTGACGGCCCTGTTAGATGCGCGCAGCGATGGTGAGCTTGCAGAGCTCATGGAAAACTTGGGCGGCAATTGCGTGCAGACAATGGCCGAAACCTTCGCATCCATCGATCACGACCGCCCTGTGTGTTTTCTGGCCTACACGATCAAAGGTTGGGGCACACCGATTGCAGGGCACAAAGACAACCACGGTGGCCTGATGACCAAGGCCCAGATGGCGCAATGGCAGTCAGATATGGGCGTGCCAGATGGTGCAGAATGGGATGCATTGGCGACAATAGATGATGCCAAGGGATTTCAGGCGTTTCTGGACCAAGTGCCGTTTTTCATCAATGGCCCACGAAGATTTACAGACAACACACTCAGCGTGCCGAGCATTGCTATGACAAGCGAGCGAGAGATTTCGACGCAAATGGGCTTTGGTAAAATCTTGGATGATCTTGCCAAGGGCAATAGCCCTCTGGCTGATCGAATTGTCACAACGTCCCCCGATGTGACGGGCACGACCAACCTTGGTCCTTGGGTCAATCGTCGCAAGCTGTTCGCACGAACGGCGCAGGCGGATACGTTCAAGGATCACAAAATTCCGTCTACCGCGAAGTGGGAATTTGATCCGGAAGGCCAGCACATCGAACTTGGCATCGCCGAAATGAACCTGATGCTGTTGCTCGGTGCTGCTGGTCTATCGCATTCGCTTTTTGGCAAACGTTTGATCCCGATTGGGACGGTTTATGATCCCTTTGTCTCCCGCGGCCTCGATGCGTTGAACTATGCCTGCTACCAAGACGCGCGTTTCATGTTGGTCGGCACGCCGTCTGGTGTGACCCTTGCCCCTGAAGGCGGCGCGCATCAATCCATTGCCTCACCGCTCATTGGCATGTCGCAAGATGGGTTAGCGGCTTTTGAACCGGCCTTTGTGGATGAGCTTGCGGTGATCATGGAGTGGGCCTTCGATTACATGCAACGCAGCGGCGATGGCGATCCAGATGAGCGCACGTGGCTCAGGGACGAAACAGGCGGTTCGGTTTACTTGCGTTTAACGACAAACCCGATTGAACAACCCGGCAAGCGTGTCGATGAAGATTTCCGACAGGGGGCAATCGATGGGGCGTATTGGTTGCGCAAACCGGGCCCGAATTGCGCAATCGTCA
>NZ_JBDWVM010000183.1:0-6983 GCF_039984035.1 Planktotalea sp.
GCCAGATACCGGTGATACCTGGTTTCACCGCAAGGCGGCCGAGCGCGCGCACTGGGTAGGCATCCACTTCTGTAGGCAACGCAGGGCGTGGACCAACAATCGACATTTCACCGCGCAAAACGTTTATCAATTGTGGAAGCTCATCAATCGAGAACCGTCGAATAAAGCGCCCTACCCGTGTGATACGAGGATCGGTTTTTGATTTGAAGCACAGGCCTTCGCGGTCAGAGGTTTTCAAAATTTCCTTGCGACGCTGTTCCGCATCCACGCACATTGAACGGAACTTGAGGATCTCAAAGTTACGCCCATTTTTGCCGACGCGTGTCTGACGAAACAGGGCGGGACCTTCGCTATCCAGTTTGACCGCCAAACCCGCCAGCAGCAAAAGTGGTGACAGGATCAATGCCGCGCTTCCTGCGATTGCGATGTCGAGAGAACGTCGTGCGATTGCACCTTTGGACGCTTTGCGCAGACCCTGCATCGCCGAGCGCGCGAGGAAGCTTACATTACCGACCAAGTAGCGGTTCGCCATGCGTCGCGGCTCTACACCAAGGCGCCAAATCCATTCGCACCCGACTTTACGGAAAACTTTCGGAGCGCGCGGCACGTTGCCAGAGATAAAGTCGAATGCAGCGCCAACACCCATCGTAAGGTCTGCGTTGATGCGGTGGGCATTTTTGTACAACCAAAGGTCTTGCTTTGGCACGCCCATCGCGACGAGAACGATGTCTGCACCGCTAATGTTGATGTCTGCGATAACCGCGTTGTCGTCAGCCGCCTGTGCAAACCCGTCGCGTGTGCCTGCAATGCGCAGACCGGGGTTTTTAAACACGAGCGCGCGTGCCGTGGCTTCGGCCGTTCCGGGTGTGCCGCCGAAGAGGTAGATGGATTTACCTGTCTTTGCCGCCTGCGCGACGAGTTCAGGGATAAGATCCGTGCCGTTCAAATTCGCAGTGAGGGGCTTGCCCACCAGCTTGCTCGCAATTGCAACGCCTGACCCGTCAGGCAAAAGCATATCGGCAGATTGTACTGCAGCTGCATACTGACGATCACGTGCCATGACGTTGAAGCAATGCGCATTCATAAAGGCGACTCGCTTGCGGCCGGGGCTGAGAAGAGCAGAAATTGCATCGGCACTGTTCATGTCTACAAGTGAGGCACTCAGTGAAGAAATGTAAGTTTGGCGCACAGGGCGAACCAGATCAAAGGATTGATTAAATTGAGCGTGTAGTGTCATTTCAGCAGCTTTCGTTGAATTTCGAACTGCTTATTTCATCAACGATTACAGCCCTTTGGTGCAACGGAACAGGCGGACAGGAATGGGTCCATTTCGAGGTGCGAACGGCTCTGATGGAGCGACAGTCCATCACTTTGGGCCACAACCCTATCCGTTCGGGATAGGCCTCAAGTAAATTCTCACTGCGGTTGCCTTAATGCTGACGCAGAATATAGTATCATTCAGAGCAGTCTTGTTAGGACACCAAGTATGAGAGTATTGATCGCCGACGACCACGACCTGTTACGGGACACACTTGTGATGTTCCTCGAGGGCCAAGGCGCGATGAAAACCGCCGCTGTGGGCACGTTGGATGAGGCAATCGCGCGCATCAACGCGGATGAGGCCTATGATCTTGTCTTGCTCGATTACAACATGCCCGGCATGAACGGGTTAGACGGCCTCAAGAAAGTATTGGCGATGGACGGGTGTGAACGCGTCGCGCTGATCTCTGGCGAAGCGTCCAAGCAAATTGCAGAAGACGCATTGGAAGCAGGCGCTGCTGGTTTTGTCCCTAAATCTCTTCCAGCCAAATCGCTGATCAACGCGGTGAAGTTCATGGCGATGGGTGAACAATACGCCCCTATCGACTTTATGACAGCTATCGAAGAGACACCTAAGAACGCTTTGGCTGAAACGCTAACGCCGCGAGAGCTTCAGGTGCTTGAGGGACTGACACAGGGTAAATCGAACAAAGAAATCGCCCGCGATCTCGAAATCACAGAGCCAACTGTCAAACTGCACGTTAAAACGCTCTATCGGAAAGTGGGGGCATCCAATCGAACGCAGGCTGCTCTCATCGCGCGCGAGGCGGGGCTTTTTTAGGCAGGACGTTCCGCCAACTACCCAAAGGAATAGGCAGCGGCGCAAACGACCCATGCTCCTCTCCTGCAGCGCAACTGCACGCTCACACATAATAAAGTACTCATCGGCTAAGGAGATTGCCGATGACAATGACTTTAACAGATACATTACCCAAACCTTCAAAATCACGCGGGCGCGGATTAGGACACCGTATTCTTGTGGGTGGATCGCTCAGCGATCTGCGTCGCTTCCCCCGCTATTTGGCGATTGCTTTGCTCGGCGCAGCTCTTATCTGGGCGCCCTTGTTGGGATACTTGAAAAACGCCCCACTCACCTATCGCTCTACGACGTCGCTCATTTTGCCCGGCTCTGGCGCGTCAGCCTCCATGAACGTAAATGGCATCGGTCAGGCGTCTTCCTATGCGAACTCAGCATTCGCCAGCAACGCCGTCAGCCCCACAGAAACATACAAACGTTTGCTTGGCGCGGATCGCATCGTCGATGCTGCTGCATCTTCAATGGGTTTGACCCGCTTGGAACTCGGCGCTCCGCGCATTCGTCTTGTCGATCAAACCAGCCTTATCCACGTGGAAATGACGGGTGGCACCCCCGAAGACGCCCAGCGCCGTGGCGCCGCTCTCATTGCTGCGTTCTTCGCAGAACTTGATGCGCTGCGCACAGACGAAGTTGTCACGCGAGAGGACAGCGGCGCCGAAGCGATTTCCGATTATCGTGTCGCAGTCGCGCAAACACGGTCACGGATCGAACAGCTTCAAACGCAAAGCGGTCTGCTTTCAGTGGACCAATACGACACCCTTGTTGATCGCCATCAGAACCTTGAAACTCTGATCCTTGAGCGACGCGCGGGTTTGAGCGAACGCCGCGCGAGCCTGACCGCGCTAGAAGCGCAGTTGGGTCAGGATGCCACGCGCGCGGCAACGACGTTGAAGCTTTTTGCCGACGCCGGATATTTGGCATTGCTTGACGATGTTGCGCGCTTTGAAGTCGCGCTGTCAGAAGCAAACTCATCCTATGGATCACGGCACCCAAAAGTCGTCTCTGCACGCAACGCGCGCGACGAAGCCCAGATCGTTGCGCTCAATCTGGCGCAAGACGTGACAGGCTTTGATCGCGACACGCTGCGCGGGTTAGACATCGCGCCGAACGGTGCACGCGCCGACCTCCTATCTGAACTCGTTCGCAAGAAAGTAGAATTTGACGCGGCGGAGCAAGAGCTCACAACATTGCAGCTGCAATTCGAAACAGCGCAGTCCGAGATCGATCAACTCGCGGTGGTTGCTGCAAAAATGCAAGACTTGGAACGCGACTTCTCTGTTTCAGAAGCGGTTTTCGCAACTGCAATTGCGCGCGCAGAGTCCAGCAAGTCTGACGTCTACGCGTCCTACCCCTTGGTGCAGGTGCTCGAAGACCCCTCCTTGCCGCAAAAGCCATCCTCACCAAACCGCAAGCTCGCGCTGATGGCAGGGATTGCAGCGACCCTCATGCTTTTGTTTGGCCTATCCTTGGGCTGGATCCGCGCCGCCCTGCTGTCGCGCTTGTTCACAAAGCCAAAAGCGTAAGTCATGGACGAGCTCAATCCAATCGAACGCTTTGTCTACAAGACTCTTGTGTGGACATGGCCCTTCTACGGCCTCGGCGCGCTCTATGTCGTCGGTCCGGTCATCGCTTGGCTCCTTGGCGGGCTTTGCGCTCTGATCCTCTACTTTGGCCCTGCGGTGCGCGACGACATGCGCGCCACAGGGTCCATTCCCCCAGTGGTTTGGGGTTGGATTGTGGGCATGTTCGTTTTGCTTGTGGCGCTTTGGGTTGGGCATTTTGATTGGTCCCTTGGGACAAAACAAACTATCAAGTCCTCTATTGGTTGGGCCAAGGGCTGGGCACTGCTTGCTCTCTTCCCATTGATCGGTGCTGTTTTACCGATCCGCCGCGACGTGCTTGCGCGGGGTCAATGCATCATTGGTCTTTGGACGCTGATCCTTGCCCCTATTCTGCTCGCCGCGCCGATGATCGGTTTGCCAGAGCGTATTTTCACATCACCTCTCAAGGCAATCGGTGGACCCGGTCCCGAATATTTCTCCGTCTATTTCTTCACGTGGGACCCCAGCAGCTGGACGCCAAGATGGCAATTCTACGCCCCGTGGTCCCCGTTTGCAGCCCTCCTTGGCGTGGTGATGGTGCTCTTCGCGCTTGAAGAAAAAGACATCAAATGGCGCAGTATCGGCTTGGCCGCGGGCGCATTGATGATATTGGCCTCAAAATCACGCATGGGCCTCGTTGGACTTACGGCCTGCACCATCGGCCCGCGCATGATGCCGCTGCTTTTGCGCGGTTGGGCATGGCAGGTCGCTGCTGCATTAACGGCGTCCATGGCGGTCTTGGGCACGCGCGTCGCAATGGCTGCGATAGACGGTGTAGCCGCCTTTAAAGGTGCGCGCGCAGACAGTACGCGCGTGCGTGAAACCCTTCAAAGGATCGCATCCGAGCGGTGGCAGAACGATGCATATTGGTTCGGACATGGAACCGTTCAACCAGGCAGCCATGCCGTAGAATACATGCCCATCGGAAGCCACCACACGTGGTATGGTTTGCTTTTTGTCAAAGGCGCGGTTGGTTTTCTTGCCTTACTCGTCCCTTTTGTGTGGCAAACATTGCTCGCCCTGAAAGACGCCGCAGTTAGCCCACGAGGTTACCTACCGCTTGGTATCATGATGACTTTGACGCTCTTGTCCTTCGGCGAGAACATTGAGATCGAAGCCTATCTTCTGTGGCCTGCGCTTGTGGTCTTAGGCATTCACGCGCGCGAGTTGGAAGATTTGCGCAACGACGCAGAATGAACGCGCGGGTAAACGTCAGCCTTCCATCCGTTCTACGTCTACAAAGCCAGTCGGCGTGCGCAATTTGTGGCGCACTTTGTTCACCTGCCCCAAGGTTTGCTCAACAAAGCACCCCTTTTTAGCAGCGGCTATTAGGGCAATTTGATCCTCGAGTGGGTTAGGACTTTCCAAGAAAATATCGATGTCGAACGACTTTGGCCCAGTCTCATAGATGCGCTCTTTCGGGGTCCACTGCCACACGATCTTGCAATCCACGTTTAGATCATCGATCTGCACGTCCATCCGTTTCGCAAAGGCCCGAAGCTGGGTCATAATGCATCCCGTCAGCCCCCCTATAAAAAGCGCGAGAGGCGGCGGAGCGGATGCATCCCCTCCATGGAAAGGCCCCTCATCGGTGGCGAGCGTGAAGCTCTCTTCCATCGGCTCGGTCATTTTCACATCGAGATCATTGCGCATCTTACCAACGGCTTTACCCGAACAGGTAAAGACAACCTCTAACGGATCTTTGGGCTGCTCAATTGTCATGGTCACTCCTCCAAAATCGCGACCGCGCGCACGAAACCGGCAGAGGCGGCTTTGATCTTGAACGGGAAGCAGGAAAGCGTGAAGCCTGTCGCAGGCAACTGGTCCAGATTGGCAAGTTTCTCAATGTGGCAATAGCCGATTTCCATACTCGCGCGGTGCCCTTCCCAGATGATGGACGGGTCTTTTTCCTCGGCAAACCGCGCGGCGGTTAAGGGGAATGGCGCATCCCAGCTCCACGCATCGGTGCCCGTCACGCGTACACCCTGCTTGAGCATGTGTAGCGTAGCCTCCCGCCCGATCCCGCAACCTCGGATCAAGTAATCAGGCTCCCCATAGCGTGCACCCGCCGCGGTGTTCACCACAACGATATCCAATGGTTGCAAACTGTGCCCAATGCGCTCCAGTTCGGCATCGATTTCATCGGGCGTCACCACATGCCCATCTGGCAGATGCCGAAAATCCAACTTCACCCCATTGCCGAAACACCATTCCAACGGCACTTCATCGATAGTAATCGCGCGTTCACCGTTATTCATCGTGGAGTGATGGTGATAGGGCGCATCCAGATGGGTGCCGTTGTGGGTGTAAATCGTCAGCTTTTCGATGGCCCACCCATCCCCTGCGGGCAGTTCTTCAGGTGTCAGTCCCGGAAAGAACCCTGCCATTTGTTCCGCTGTATCCTTGTGACTCAGGTAATCGATCTGCGGCAACATGATTTCTGGATCAGAGGGGATTTCAGCCTCAAGCGGGACAGAGAGATCGATAAATTTACGGGGCATGAGATGTTCTCCTACAAGAGGCCGATTGCGATGGGAGGAAAGAGAATAATAAGGACGAGGCACAAGAGCATCATCAAAGCGAAAGGCGCAGCGCCAATGAAGATATCGAGCAGGCTGATGCTGTCGTCATCCAGCGTCGATTTGATCACATAGACCGATATTCCAAATGGCGGCGTAAGTAGTCCGATCTCAACAGCGATGACGGTGACAATGCCGAACCAGACCAAATCCACGCCCATGGGCACCACGATGGGAAGCATCAGCGGAACAACGATCAACATAATGGACGAGCTGTCCAAGATCATGCCGAGCACGATCACCACCAGAACGTAACCCGCGATCAGGCCCAAGACGCCAAGGTCGGCCGTTGCAGCCATTTGCCCGAAAGTGACCGGTACGCCTGAGAACGCCAACATGCGCGAATACATCTGCGCGGCAATGATGAGAAAGCACACCGACGCTGTCACAAGGCCGGTTTCCACTAGAACTCGCCATAATGCGGGCAGGCTCAAACGTCGTTTGATCAACCCGATAACGAGTGCACCGATTGCGCCAATGGCGCCCGCTTCCACGGGTGTGAAGAGGCCAAGGTAAATGCCCCCTAGCACGATCGCGATCAAGGCAGTGATAGGCAAGCCTTTCGAGATCAGCTCGCCTGTCGTCATGCCTGTTCCATCTGCGCTTAGGCTCTCACCAACGAACTTTGGTGCAAAACTTGCCATCAAAACTGTGCCAACGCCGAAT
>NZ_JBDWVM010000184.1:0-15948 GCF_039984035.1 Planktotalea sp.
CGTGCACTCAAATCGAAACTGATCCTGCGTTCAGGGCCTGCGTTGGAGGTGTTGAGGGCGCTTGCTCAGGAGGTCGATGCCGCAGGTGTCTATTGGTCACGTCTCTATGATCCGCAATCGGTGGCGCGCGATACCGGGGTAAAGGCAGAGTTGCGCAGCGCAGGTCTAGAGGCGCGCAGTTTCGGCGGTCATCTGATGTTTGAACCGTGGACCGTTGAGACGAAAACAGGGGGGATGTACAAAGTTTACACCCCGTTCTGGCGCTCTGTGAAAGATCGCGATGTGGAAATGCCGCGCGCGGCCCCGCAGGATTTTCCGACGCCCGCGGGATGGCCTGAGAGTGACAAGCTCACAGATTGGAAGCTAGACCGCGCGATGCGAAGAGGCACGCCGATTTTGGCAAAACACGGTCAGATCGGCGAGGGTGCAGCGCAGAGCAGGCTTGCTGAGTTCATCGAGGATAGCGTTGCCGATTACGTGCCGATGCGCGATATCCCGGGGGTGCGCGGCACATCGGGTCTCAGCGAAAACCTAGCCTTAGGCGAAATCAGCCCGCACCAATGCTGGCACGCTGGCATGCGCGCCCTTCACGAGGGGAAGGCAGGCGCGGAGGTCTTTCTGAAAGAGGTGGTTTGGCGTGAATTTGCCTATCATCTCATGCATCACACGCCCCATATTTTGGAAAGCAATTGGAAGCCCGATTGGGACAAATTTGGCTGGAACACCGATGAAACCCATCCCGACGTAGTCGCATGGAAACAGGGGCGCACGGGCATTGAATTCGTCGATGCTGCCATGCGCGAGATGTATGTGACGGGCAAAATGCACAATCGGGGCCGCATGATTGTGGCGTCTTACCTCACCAAACATTTGCTCACCCATTGGAAAGTGGGCATGGCGTGGTTTGAGGACTGCCTGACAGATTGGGATCCCGCATCGAACGCGATGGGCTGGCAATGGGCCGCCGGATCTGGCCCTGATGCCTCGCCCTATTTTCGCGTGTTCAATCCGGCCACACAGCTTGATAAATTCGACCCTGATCGTACCTATGTCCGCCGATGGATCGCAGAGGGGCAGGGCCGCCCGCCGCAAAGCGCGTTGAGCTATTTTGAGGCAATCCCGAAAAGCTGGGGGCTTCGCCCATCCGACATCTACCCCAGTCCGCCTCATTCGCTCGCGAAAGGGCGCGAACGCGCACTCGAGGCTTATGCATCAAGGGGTTTTTAGGCCCTTTGATGATGCAACGCCGCGTCTTTTTTGGGAAGTTTATTGCCCGGCCTTGCTTTCGCCAAAATCTGAGAAGAAAATAAGGATTATCTAGACCTACTGAGAAAGTTCCCTCCATGCCAACAGCGTCTCGTCTCATTGCCGCCATTTGCCTTGCTGCATTGGCATTTCTGGTGTCTGAGATGGCTAAGCCGTTGTTTGACGAAGATAAACAGTTTGGCAACTTCTCGGTTATCAATCTGGTGATTGGCTTAATCGTTGGATGGCAGGTGATCGGCAGCCGTGCAGGGCGCGGGACCGCCGCAGGTATCAACAATGGACTGACGGGCGGTCTGGTTTTGTATTTCTGGGTTTTGTTCCTGCATTCGGGCTACAAAATGTTCCAAGTGTCGATGCGCGGGCGCTATGACGGTGCTTTTGACGCGGCGGGGGCTGTCTTTGAAATCATGTATGAAAATGCGCTCATCACGGCCTCGGCGCTTGTGATTACAACGCTTATTGTTGGCGCTGCTCTGACGGGTTTGGTTGCTGAGTTTGTCGCGAAACGCGCCTCATGACGCAATCGCTGTTCTTTTACGGCACGCTTTGCCACATCCCATTGTTGGAAATTATCCTTGGCCGAAGCCGCGATCAAATCTCACTAAACGCTGCCGTGCTCGCCGATCACGCGGTGCACTGGGTGAAGGATCAGCCATTCCCGATGATTTCTGAAGAGGCGGGCGCAGAGGCGCATGGTCTTTTGGTGCAAGGTCTTAGCGCGCTCGATGTCGAGCGGCTGAATTTTTATGAGGGCGGTTTTGACTATGCTCTGACGCCTATCAACGTGACAACGGAAGATGGTCCAGTCGCGACAGAGGTTTATTTTCCAGAGCCGGGCATGTTCACGCGCGGCGCGATTTGGAAGCTGGCGGATTGGGTGGCGCAGTGGGGCGACATGAGCCTGAGCGCAGCGCAGGATGCGATGGCGCAATTTGGCAGGAAAACCGCAAGCCAAATGGCGCATCTTCTCCCGTTTTTTCGCGCACGTGCTTGGTCGCAAGAACTCGCGCAAGAGGGCGCGCCCGCAGATCTGCGACGCAACCTGACACGCGATGCGGTTACCTTGGAAAAGCGCAGCGATGGCTATGCCGATTTCTTTCGTTTTGACACCTTCGATATCAGCTATCCTCACTTTGACGGCACCCAGAGCGACACGCTAGATCGGGGCGCATTCATTGCGTATGATGCGGCTTTGCTTCTGCCTTACGACCCTAAACGCGACAGGGTGATGTTGATTGAGCAACTGCGCTATGGCCCTTTGCTGCGCGGCGATCCGCTGCCGTGGGTGCTTGAGCCGATTGCTGGGCTTGTCGATGCAGGCGAAGCGCCAATGGAAGCTGCCCGCCGCGAAGCGGTAGAGGAGGCGGGTTTGGCGTTGCAAGACATCCGTTTGATGATGAAGACCTATGCCGCACCGGGCTATTCAACCGAGTTTTTCCATTGTTTTCTTGGGCTTTGCGATCTCGATCCTGCGCAGGAAGGACTGCACGGATTGGCGAGTGAGAGCGAAGATATCCGCACTCATGTCATGTCTTTTGATCGCGCCATGGAACTTTTTGACAGCGGCGAGATAAACCAAGCGCCGCTTGCAATGATGCTACTTTGGCTTGCCCGCAAACGCGAAGATTTACGCGCAGAGGCGTGATCACAGCACGCGCATGCCCACACTGACGAACTGGTTGGCCCAAAACGGACCAAAGAAGCCGTGCAATGATGCTGCAAACGCTTGAGTTAGCTGTGCAGCAGGCATAGTTAGAACGGGTAATATGGAGTCTTTTAGATGATCGTCGCGCAAGATCTGGCCCAGGCCATTGGAAATACACCGCTTATCAAGCTTAAAGCAGCGTCCGAAGCAACAGGTTGCACGATTTTGGGCAAAGCGGAATTCATGAACCCCGGCCAGTCGGTCAAGGATCGTGCCGCATTGGCAATCATTCAGGATGCAGTCGCGCGTGGTGATTTGAAACCGGGTGGCACGATTGTCGAAGGAACTGCCGGCAACACGGGCATCGGCCTTGCGCTTGTTGGCGCGTCTATGGGCTTTAAGACGGTTATCGTCATTCCTGAAACGCAAAGTCAGGAAAAGAAAGATATGTTGCGCCTTGCGGGAGCGGAACTGGTGCAAGTGCCGGCCGCGCCGTATCGCAACCCGAACAACTTTGTCCGCTACTCCGAGCGCCTCGCGAATGAGCTGGCGCGCACCACGAACGAAGGTGTGATCTGGGCGAACCAGTTTGACAACGTGGCGAACCGCCAAGCGCATATCGACACAACAGGTCCCGAGATTTGGGAACAAACGGATGGCAAGGTGGATGGTTTCTGCTGCGCTGTCGGCTCTGGCGGCACTTTGGCGGGCATCGGTATGGTGCTCCAGCCCAAGGGCGTTAAAATCGCGCTTGCTGACCCTGATGGCGCGGCCTTGCATAGCTATTACACAACGGGTGAGCTGGCCTCAGAAGGGGGCTCTATCGCCGAAGGTATTGGCCAAGTGCGGATCACCAAGAACCTTGAAGGCTTCACGCCTGATATGTCCTACAACATCCCTGACAGCGAAGCGTTGCCACATGTCTTTGATCTTCTGGAGAACGAGGGTCTGTGTCTGGGGGCGTCTTCCGGCGTGAACATCGCAGGTGCAGTGCGCATGGCCAAGGAAATGGGACCGGGGCATACGATTGTGACAATCCTTTGCGATTTCGGCACCCGTTATCAGTCCAAACTGTTCAACCCTGATTTCCTACGTGAAAAAGGGCTGCCAGTTCCAACTTGGCTCGACAAAGCGCCTGCCAGCATCCCAGGTGTTTTTGAGGACGTCTAATGACAGTTTTTCAGGCTTTGCGCGCGCTCTGCGTTGCGCTCTTTCTCGCATTCCCAATCGGGAGTGCGGCCCAAACGGCTGCGCCTGACTATGAGGCGTGGAGCAATGTAGCGCAACGCGCTGAAACGGCTGTTGAGAACGGTCGCGCATCAACCCATGCGCTTGAGACGCTAAGATTTCAAATTGCAGAGTGGCGCGAGACCTTTCTAGACGCGCAGACCATCAACCAATCGCGCATTGTCACGCTGCAGTCCCAGATTTCAGCCCTAGGCACGCCCGAAGAGGGTGTCGCCGAATCCGAAGATATCGTGACGCGCCGTATGGAGCTGACAGAACAATTGTCGCGCCTTCGCACGCCCGTTGTCACGGCGGAAGAAGCTTATAATCGAGCCGATGGTGTCATCAACGAGATCGACAGCCTCATTCGCGAACGCCAAGCGAGCGAATTGCTTACCGTTGGCCCAAGTCCGCTAAACCCCGTGCACTGGGGCAAAGCGCTAGAGGCGTTTTCGCACTCCACACTGGCTATTTTTAACGAAACGGTGGCGTCGTTTAGCTCCGATGCGCAACGCAGAACTGCGATCAGTGAGTTGCCTAAAGCGATCTTCAACTTTGCCTTGGGGTTGATCTTGCTGCTCAAAGGGCGCGGCTGGTCGCTTCAAATTGCCGACGTCTTGCGCCGCCGCACCCGCCAAGGGAATGGCGTTTGGCGTTTTGTCGCGTCCTTGTTCCAGATATTGCTGCCCTATATCGGTTTGCTGTTTGTTGAAAATGCGCTCTATGCGACAGGGCTGTTTGGTTTGCGCGGCACGTTGATGCTGGATCAGATTGCCGAATGTGGCCTGATTATTTTGGTCTTCAGATGGCTTGCAGGGCAGTTGTTCCCGCGCTCGGATGAAGAAACCATACTGCCGATCGGGCAAGCCAAACGCGCTGAAGCGCGTTGGTATATCATCGCAAGCGCGATCATTCTGATTGTGATGAAAATCTGCCTCGTTCTGGCAAATTATGACAATTGGAGCGATGAAACCCGCGCGAGCTTGGGCTTTCCGCTGTTGATCCTGTCCGGTTTGGTTCTGTTCAGACTTGGCACGCTTTTGCGCAACTCGATGATTGATCCTTCCAATGATGACGATAGCTGGCAGTACCGTGTCCGCATGGCGCGCATCTTGGGGCAGATGGCGATTGTCGTCGCCTTTGTCGGGCCTTTGATTGCTGCGATGGGCTATGGCAACGCCGCCGCGCGCCTGATGCTGTCCTCGATGGCGAGCCTTGGGCTCTTTGGTTTGCTGTTGGTGCTGCAGGGCTTCATTCACGATCTCTATGCCTTTGTGACCCGCAAGGATACGAGGGATGACTCCCTCATTCCCGTGTTGTTGGGCTTTGTGCTGGTGATCATGTCCTTGCCGCTGTTGGCCCTGATCTGGGGTGCGCGTCCTGCTGACATTTCTGAAGTTTGGACCAGTTTCCAAGAAGGATTTGCCATCGGAGATAGCCGGATTTCTCCGGTCGATTTCCTGACCTTCGTGGTCCTCTTTACGCTGGGCTACGTCGCGACGCGCCTTCTCCAAGGCGCGATGCGGACGACCATCCTGCCACGCACGAGCATGGATGCAGGCGGGCGCAATGCGGTTGTGTCTGGTATTGGCTATGTTGGTATCTTCCTCGCTGCGATGATTGCGATCAGCTCTGCGGGCATTGATCTGAGTAACATCGCGCTGGTGGCTGGTGCCTTGTCCGTCGGCATCGGTTTCGGGTTGCAGAACATCGTGTCCAACTTTGTGTCTGGTATCATTCTTTTGATCGAACGCCCGATTGCAGAAGGGGATTGGATCGAGGTCGGTGGCAAAATGGGCTATGTGCGCGGGATTTCCGTGCGCTCAACCCGTATCGAAACCTTTGACCGCACCGACGTTATCGTGCCCAACGCAGATCTTGTGTCCGGCATGGTCACCAACTGGACACGGGGCAAAACGGTTGGGCGGGTCATTGTTCCGGTTGGCGTGGCCTACGGCAATGACACGCGCAAGGTCGAAGACATCCTACTCAAGATCGCGCGCGAGCATCCAATGGTTCTGTTGAACCCAACGCCATCAATCGTGTTTCAAGGCTTTGGCGCGGACTCAATGGATTTCGAAATCAGAGCGATTTTGCGGGATGTGAATTACATGTTAGGGGTCAAATCCGACATGAACCATGAGATTGCAAAACGTTTCGCGGAAGAAGGGGTCGAAATTCCCTTTGCACAGCGCGACATTTGGATCCGCAATCCTGAAGCCATGGGGCAGGCCCAAGCGCAAGTGCAGGGCAGCCCATCAGAAGAGGACACTTCATCATGACGCAGCCGCTGTTCTTGGATGATGCTTATGTGCGCGACGCCAACGCAGTTGTGATCGCGCATACGCCTGAGGGCGGTGTGGTTCTGGACAAGTCCATCTTTTATGCGACGGGCGGCGGGCAACCAGGCGACAGCGGCACGATTTCATGGGACGGCCAGCGCCTGTCCATTGCGACCTGCGTAAAGGTGAAAGACAGCGATGCGGGCCATACAGCGCTTGTACCTGCCGAGCCAGCGCCGTTGCCGGCGATCGGGACCCATGTGGTACAAGCTTTGGATTGGGAACGCAGACATTCGCATATGCGCGTTCATACGGCGTTGCACCTCCTGTCTGTGGTCATTCCTTTGCCTGTCAGTGGCGGGTCCATATCTGCGGGAAAGGGACGTCTGGATTTCGACATGCCTGAGGCGCCTGATGACAAAGAAGATTTGGAACGGTCTTTGAACGCGTTGATCGAACTGGACTATGTCGTGTCCGAGGGCTGGATCGACGATGAAGAGCTACTGGCCAATCCGCATTTGGTGAAAACAATGGCCGTGCAGCCCCCCATAGGAAGCGGGCAGGTGCGACTGGTGCGGATCGGGGATGATACGCGGCAGATTGATCTACAGCCGTGCGGCGGCACCCATGTTGCGCGCACCTCTGAAATTGGCCGTGTGCGCCTCGGCAAGATCGAGAAAAAAGGCAAACGAAACCGCCGTGTCTATTTGCATTTGGATGATTAAATGACCCTATTTTCCCAAAAGAGCATCTGTACTTTGGCCGCCGCAATCTGCGCGGCTCTTTGCCTGACCCTGATGTTCATACCCGGGTTGATTTTCTGGCTGTTTCAGATGGCACATGACGTGGGCGGCGTGTTGATCTCGCGCCGCGCCGCGATGTTGTTCGCAGGTCTCAGCATCCTTGCATGGCTCGCACGCGACTTGGCTCCATCTGAGGGCACGCGCGCCATTTTCATCTCCTTTGCCGTAGCGATGGGCGGTTTGGCCCTCTTAGGTGTCTATGAGTATATCCAAGGGAACGTCGGCATTGGCATTGCTTTGGCAATCGCGGCAGAAGCGTTTTTTGTCGGTGCATTCCTGCGTTTGGCTCGAAGCTGAACCCATTCAAGGTAACGGCTGCTGTCACTAAGATTGACCTGCAAACAGCCAGCTTTTGAGGGCGCGTGAGCTGTGTTGCTGAAAAGACTCTTTCCTTTGAGCTGCTCTCAATGCGGGCTCTCCAACTCAACGTTTGGATGATAGGTTAAAAGCAACTATTTTAAGATTGGTTTGGGTATTGAAATGACGAACGCAAAGAAAATATGCGACGATGCAAATCTGGATTTCGAAGAAATCTTTGCATATCAATATCTTGTCACGCCCGGCAGCGCAAAGGTTAAAGGGCTCACCACTTTGCCTTTTGGGCGCTACTCGGTGCACATCGGCTCAAAACTACACTCGGCCATGTTGCTGGACCGCAAGGGGCGGTTCTTCGGCTATGTCTTTGGCGTTGCTGTCGACAAAACGGGACTGATAACCAACGATCATATCGTAGAGGAACTAGACCTCGATGATCCGCGTCTCTTCACCCAGTTTGCCGAATATTTGAATGATGTTGCTGGGCGCTACGTGGTGCTCTGCGGCGCAAGTGATGAGCATCGGATCTACACTGATCCCGTTGCAATGATCGGCTGTGTCTATGATCCGCTCAAACATCGTGTCGCCTCTTCGCTGAACTTGGTCTTGGATCGCGACTTGGTTCCGAACCCCATCACAGATGATGAAGCGATCTTGGAACGGGGCGGGAAATACACGCTCTTTCATACACAAGATGCCCATGTAAAACGCTTGAACGGGTCATTTTTCCTAGACCTCGATACGATGATAGAAACCCGTTTTTGGCCGCGCACCGAGAAATTCGAAGTGCCTGTTGAGGCTTACGGCGGCGTTTATGATGAAATCATCGCAACGGGCCGTCATATCATCGGATCGATTACGGGTGCGTTTAAGACGGCGATGCCGATCTCGGGTGGGCGCGACAGCCGTTTGCTGGCTGGACTGGCGGGCGAGCACGTAAAAGAGGTTAATCAACCTTTCACGCACATCACCAATTTTGCGACCCGTTATGACGCGGCTGTGGCGACATTGGTGGGGCAGCACCTTGATATCCCGCATGAAATCCACAGCTGGCGGCAACCTGCGCCGCCGCGCCGGTCCCGTTTCAAGTATCGTCAGGATCTTCGCGGCTTTCAAACGGCTTTGGGGTCAAAATCACCGATGCCCGATGAAATGACCAAAAATGTGCATCAATTCCTGGGCGAAAACCAAATCGTGCTGCGCGGTCATCTGACCGACCTTCTGCGCGCGGTCTATGTGTTTACAAGCAACCGCCGCCGTTGGAAGGTGTTGGATTGGCAAATGCAACGGCTTTTCCCGGTGCAAATGTCCGAGTTCAACAAAGACATCTTTGCCAACTACCTGCCGGATTTCGTGTCTTGGCGCCGCACGCTACCGCCCGCGGCGCTGGAAATGCCGCTCGATTTTATGTTCCTTGAGGTCTATTATAATTCGACCGTGGGCTACACGTTCAATGGTCTTCATCGTCAGTTCTACATGTCGCCCTATAACAGCCGTCGCTTGATCGAGCTGAGTTTGGCGATCAATGTAGATTATCGCCGAACGATGAAACCGGTGGATGATATTCTGTATCGTATCGATCCGGAGTTATGCGCGATCCCTTATTACAAAGAGGCGGGTTCAGATTTGTCGGTGATCGCTCCTGATCAACCGTGGCATGCCATATCGGATGCGCGAATGGCCGAGGTCAAAGCGCGTTTTGACAGTGACTACAGCCAAGCCCATGAAATTATCGCGCAAAGTGAGCCGGACACGAGCACCCCATTGTTGAGTTCGCTGGCCTGAAAAGGGCACGGTGATTTAGATTTCGGCACGCGGGTTTTAAGCAATTGAGCTATAGATGAAATAGTTGGTTTTTTGCTCTTGCACTCGCATAGGTCTTAGCGCTAAACCCCGCGCAACGGACAGGTGGCCGAGTGGTCGAAGGCGCACGCCTGGAAAGTGTGTAGGCGGGAGACCGTCTCCAGGGTTCGAATCCCTGTCTGTCCGCCATCATCCCTTCAATCAGTCGCTCATGCTGCTATCGACTTTGCGTCCTATCAACATCAGTCGTCCAGCTTGATCTCTCGTCAGGCCAAGACTGCAATCATGTGCGGCGAGCCATTGACGCAAAGACGCTCGTTTCGGAAATTTTACGCGTCGCGGTGATGGTCTTATTGAAAAATTTCGGTGTTCGTTCAGCGCAAAAAACAAATTTCGATAAGCCATCTGGAAGGACCATGACTGTACCGACATCAAGCGATTTCTCTCCCTCGGCGTCCTTATCCGAGGCAATTGATGCGCTGATCCAGAACCTGACCTATGCCAACAGCAGCAACGCCCCAACCACGAGCTGCGATTTGCTGTTGAATGTAACCGACGCTGCGGGTGATTATCTTGCTGGCAGCTTCAAACATCCAAGATTAAACGGCGCGTTTGCGATCGTGAGCAGCACACCGCAATGCTTTTGTTAGATGCTTTTTCTACATCGGTCATTACGAGATCGCGATGGTCGGGTTTGCCTTCGATGACTGGCGTAAGGCAGCTTCCGCATACCCCATTTTGACAGGAGGTCGGGACCGTAATCCCTTTGCGGGCAAGTGCCTCCAATATTGTGTCCTGCGCACCAACCTGAACCGTGATCCCTGATTTTTGCGCTATGACTTCGAAGGGATCACCGTCCACATCAATTTCCGACGCGAAATGTTCCACATGAATTTGGTCAGCGCCAAGACCTGCATCCGCAAGCGACTGAGTGACGAACGCCATGTAGCCAATTGGGCCGCAGACATAGGCGTGAGAGCCTGTCGGGAAGTCCTCAATTGAAAGCGACGTTCTGGCGTCATCATCAAAATAACACCTGATCGCGTCGCTGAAGGGCAATTCCGCTAGAATTGCGCCAAAGGCGAGCCGGTCACGAGATCGCGCTGAGAGATGGCATTCAAACGTTTCGCCCGCAGTGTGAAGCTGCCACGCCATCGCAAGGATAGGCGTCAGACCGATGCCGCCGCCATACAGCAGAGTATGTGCGGCGCTATCGATCAAAGCGAAGTTGTTGCGCGGCGTACCGATCTTGATATGTGATCCAGTTTGAAATTGTTGGTGCATCGCAATAGAACCACCCCGCGATACAGGAGCGCGCTGAATTGCGATCTGATAGCGTTTGGAAACATCTCCAGTCAGCGAATACTGCCGCACCAATCCATCACGAATGTGAATATCGATATGGGCGCCCGCAGCTGCCTCTGGCAGCGGCGTTCCATCCGCAGCCTCTATGGTCAGAGCGACAATGTCTTTGGCAACCAATTGACGCTCCACCACTTTGGCCGCAATCAAAGTCGCCTGAGGGCGCGTTGCCTTGGGTTTGATAGCCTCTCGTGCGTCGGCGACAAACTTCGTCGGCAAAGTCGCAAATGCTGCAATGGTATTGTTAAGAACGATGTCTGGCGTGCCCACTTCCATCCGACCAACACGCGTAATCATCGCCTTTAGCAGCGAAATCATCTCAAGCTGCGCCAGATGCATCCCGATACACATGTGAATGCCGCTGCCAAAGCCAAGGTGATCTTTCGGATCACGGGTGACATCAAATTGATCGGGGTTCTCAAAGACCGCAGCATCGCGATTGGCCGAGGCGAACAACATCATGACACGTGATCCTTGCGGGATAGTGACACCTGCGATTTCGACATCTTGGGTGGTATGTCGGGAAAAGCTGCGAATAGGGGTCCCAAGGCGCACGGCCTCATTCACGGCATTGCGGCACAGATCAGGATTGTCGCGTAATTTGTCCCATTGGTCGGGGTTCTGTGACAATTGCCAAACCAATTGACCCGTGGCTGAAATCGTCGTGTCGAGGCTTGGGTTGATATAATCGCGGATCGCAAACGGGGCGAGTTCAGCGCTTAAGACGCCTTGATCTACAAGATCGAGAATACGGTAGGTCCAACTGCCTTCTTTCAACGTGTCGCGGTTCACTTGCCCTGCAATAAAAGCCCGCATTTCCGCAATCGCGTCTAACGCCTTTTTCCCACGTTCGTTTTGTTCGCCCAAAACATCAAAAGCGGCAGCAGCCCATTTGAGCATATTGTCTTGGCCAAAGTCCGGCAGGCCGACCATCTCGGTCACAATCTTCAGCGGTAAATGCCGTGCGAGATCGGAGATGGCATCAAAGCTGCCTTTCTGAACCAACCCTTCGATCAGCGTATCCGCAACCCGTTCAACTTCGGGTCGGATCGTTTCGAGGGCGCCGGGCAACAGGGGCGGGGCCATAGCGCGGCGTAGTTTGGTATGTCTGGGCGGATCAGAGGCGACAGTATTCCCTTGGAGGAAATCCGATCCAAACTTGTCGCCAGCGACACCCTTTGCGCTGGTAAAACGCGCATGATCCCGCAAAGCATCTTGCACGACAGCATGTTGCGTCAGCGCGTAATTTTCCAACGACGGGATATAAACGACAGGTCCCAAGGCACGCATCGCGGCATAATGGGGATGCGGATCGCGAATGAAATCATCGGAGTAGAAGTCCACATCATAGATCGGAGCTGTCGTCGTCACATCAATAATTCCTTGCAATAACGCGAGATTTGCACAAAGCTACAGTCAATAAATAAATTTACCAATAGTAAATCTGGGAGGATTTTACGATGTCGATCAAAACGATCTTGCGTGCGAGCGCATTGGTTAGCCTTGTCGGGGGGGCTGCGCAGGCCGAAGAATTTACTTTGACAATGTCCCATTACCTGCCGCCGGTTTTAGGCCTTCATGTTGATTTCCTTGAACCTTTCGCACGCCAGATCGAAAAAGCGACCGGCGGCAAGGTGAGCGTCGATATCCAAACGGCAGGCTCTGCTTTGGGCACGATCACCAAACAATGGGACCAAGTCGCAGATGGCATTGCAGACATCTCATTTGGCTTGCACGGGATTCCACGTGGCCGTTTCTCTTGCACGCAAGTCATCGAATTGCCGTTCTTGACCGACAGCGTTGAAGAAGCGAACGAGGTTTTGTGGAACGTTTATCCTGAATTCCTTGCTGAGGAACATGCAGACGTGAAGGTTCTGGCGCTGATGGCACATGATCCGGGCGTGCTTGCGACGACGGGTGGAAAACGTGTCGAAAATCCCGAAGACTTGGCTGGTCTGCGCATTCGTGTGCCGTCTCCCTATGTGGCGGCGATGATCGAAGACCTTGGCGGAATTCCCGTCGGCATGCCTCCGGGGCAGGTCTATGAAAACATGCAAACTGGCGCGCTTGACGGTGTTGTTCTTCCTTGGGCGGGCCTCAAGGAATTCCGCATCACCGAGGTCACAACCAACGCGATCGAGATCGGGGCTTACACCACGCCGTTCTACTTCATCATGAACCAAGACAAGTTCGACAGTTTGCCTGCGGATGTTCAAGAGGCCATCGACAGTATTTCAGGTGACGCGCTTGTGGCGCAATTCCCGGATTGGTGGACAGCTTGGGGCGCGGCTGGTCCGGCGCAGATCACAGATGCGAGCGGCGAAGTTATTTCCCCAGACGCCGCATTGCGTCAGGCATGGATCGACGCCACGGCGAGCACTGTCACGCGACTGGAAGCTGACCTAGCGGCTGAATGCTCGAATGGCGCAGCACTGATCACACAGGCGCGCGCGCTGTCTTCAAACTGATCAACGGTCTATATTAACGGATGGATCCGCGTATTCTGCGGGTCCATTTCTATTTGGATTTACCATGAACAAACACCTCGACCTTTTGACCCGCATTCCGATTTGGATCGGTGGTGCCTTGATGATCGGGGTGATATTCATCACCGTCGGTGACGTCTTTGCGCGCAAGTTTCTAAGCACGGGATACTTCGGTCTGGTCGATGTTACCCAGTTGGCCGTGATTGGCTTTGCCTATCTTGCTATGCCGCGCGCATTTTTGACAGGCGCACATGTCGCGGTTGAGCTTTACGACCACCGCTTATCCCATCGCGCGGACCTTGCGCTAAAGAGTTTCGCGCTGATCCTCAGCATTGGCGTGCTGAGCATGTTGCTGTGGTACGGCTGGACCCAAGCGGCGCGTGTGCAGCGCTATGGCGACGTGTCCCAAAATGCCGAAATTCCGATGATTTGGTATTGGGGGCTTTTGATGGGGGGCGTCGCATTTAGTTGGCTGGTTTGCGCGGTGCAATTGATCCTGAACCTTACGGGAATTTTCGCAAGGACGTCAGATGTTTGAGGCTATTGCAATCGAAGTCTGGGGCGTTGTTGGTTTCATCGCACTTCTAGCATTGGTTTTCCTGCGCGTGCCCATCGCAATTGCGATGGCGAGCGTCGGCCTCGTTGGCGGCATATTGCTATCTGGCATGAAGGTCACGGGCCTCACATTTGCAGCCTCCGCCTTTGAAAGCGTATTTCCCTATAGTCTGTCCGTGATCCCGTTGTTCATCCTGATGGGCGTCTTTGTCACCCATGCGGACTTGTCGAAAAAGCTTTACGACGGCATGTTCGCGATGATGGGCCATTGGCGCGGGGGGCTTGCCCAAGCCACGATTGGAGCCTGCGCTATGTTCGGCGCGATCTGTGGATCTTCGCTGGCGACAGCTGCCACGATGACGCGGGTGGCGATGCCCCAAATGCGGGCGCGTGGTTATGATGATGGTTTGGCCACTGGAGCTATTGCCGCGGGCGGAACTCTTGGCATTCTGATCCCGCCCTCGATCATTTTATTGATCTACGGCATCCTCACGGGCACTTCGATCGGCAAACTGTTCATTGCGGGTTTAATCCCGGGTCTGATCGGAACCACGTTTTACCTTGGCGCCGTGCGTTATTCGGTATGGCGCAATCCAAGCGCAGCGCCATTGGTTGCCAAAGCCCCGATGGCCACGCGATTGCGCCAGTTGGGTGCCGTCTGGCAAGTCGTTTTGTTGTTTGGGCTCGTTTTGGGCGGCATCTACACGGGTTGGTTCTCAACCATCGAAGCTGCGGCTGTCGGCGCTTTTGGAGGCTTGTTGGCCGCGCTCATTCGGCACCGTTCGCTGAAATTCCTCCCTGCGGCATTGGAAGACGCAGCCAAAACCACGGCGATGATCTTCCTCATTATTGTTGGAACGGCTGCCTTCAACGCATTCATCGAACGCACCCATCTGCCGAATATGATCGTAAGCTATGTTGCCGATATGGGCCTTTCTGCGATGGGCGTTTTGGTCTTTCTGATGGTGATTTATTTGGCGCTCGGATGTGTCATGGATGGCTTGTCTGTTATCTTTGTCACCATTCCAATTGTCTTTCCACTCGTGCAATCGCTCGGAATTGACCCCGTGTGGTTTGGCATCTTGCTGGTCTGCGCCACCGAAATTGGGCTCATTACACCTCCTGTGGGCATGAACCTCTTTATCATCAAAGGGCTGACAACTGACATCAATATCAAGACGATTTGGAAGGGTGTTACACCGTTCATCGTCGTTGATATCCTACGGCTTGCCGTCTTATTGGCCTTCCCGATGCTAACGCTCTATCTCACGTTAGACGTTCGTTAAAAGGCATGCCCAAGTGACTTGGAGAGGGCGTTGCTCGCCTCGCGCAAGCGATTGGCAAGGGGTCCGTCCAAGCTATCGTCGATAGCATCCACCCAACCAAGTGTCGTCATGGAAAAGGCAAGCCGTCCGTCGCGGTCAAAAACAGGGGCGCTCAGCGCTGCAATGCGTGGCAAAAGCTCACCGTGGACATGTCCGAGACCCGCATCTTTGGTCGCGGATTTGATGGTTTCTGCCTCAGCTTGCATGCCCTCTGGTATGAAGGTGCCTGTGATGTGTTCACTAAGCCAAGTCAAATAAACATGTCCCGTTGCCGACCCCAAAAGGGGCATCGTTAATCCCGCACGCATTTCAACGGTGACGGGCTGCAAACCTTCGAAAAAGCGGATGGTCGTGGCGCCATGACTGCCCCACAAGGCAATGAACGTCGCTTCTCCGGTCGCGTCACGAAAGGCACGCGCAGCCTGAACGGCGCGCTCCACCGGCTCAAGGCGACGCAAAGCTGCGAGCCCCAGTTGCAAGGTGAAGACACCCAATTCATATCGACTATCCGGCCGCTGATTGATGGCACCGGAACGGGTCAATGAAACGAGATAATGATGGACCTGCGAGGGCGTCATCCCAGTCGCATCAGATATGTCTTTAACGCTCAGGGAAAGTTCAGATTGCTCGAAAACACGCAGCAGTTCGAACGCGCGATCGACAGATTGCACACCTTTGCGATCATCGCCGGATGCGACCTGAAAACGACTTTGTGAAACTGGCTCTTTCATGCACTGTCCATTCTTTTGCAATCCTCAGCGTCCTGCAATTGGCAGAGCGATACTTCGATAAGTAGCAGCCTCCAAAGGGCTTCAAAAGGCTATTAATGGGTTCCAATGAATAGCAACCGCTGAAAATAGGGGCCGCTGGTTTGCCAAG
>NZ_JBDWVM010000185.1:0-14014 GCF_039984035.1 Planktotalea sp.
CGTCTTTGCAGAGGCGGTGGGTTTTATTGTGGCCGCATGGTCGCGACGAGTTCCGCAACCTTCAAGCCGAATTTGCGCATTTCTGATTTGTTCATGATCGCACCATCTGCGGTCAAATACATCCAATCAACCGCTTGCAGGACATGTCCTCCAGCATCTTTCGGGAGGATGATTTGATAGCTCAGTTTCACGGTTGAGCCTGAAATCACCCCTTGTGCCTCGCCAACCAAGTCATCGGCAGTCGCGGTGAACGTGTTGTTCGGGCCAAGTTTCAAGAACCATTTCCGATTTTGCACTTTGCCGTTGGAGTAGGTGAATTCTTCGCTCAGAGTTCCCGTGTCTCCATCCCATTTGCCAACCATTTTTGCCACGAAGCTATTGGTCATCTTTCCGTTGGGGCCAAAGATCAATCCTTCGGACAGGATTTCACCCGACAGGTGTTTCTTGAGATCGAACTGCGGGCCCGTGCCCGCATAATCCGCCGGAACTTGGGATCGGAAGCTGAAAATGTAGGTCTTTGCGATCATTGCAGCGATCACAAACAGCAGGCAGGCTAGGACAAGTTTCATCACAATGATCTTTCTGTAGGCAAGCGCAGCGCGTAAACGAAGGCCGCAGTTTTGAGGAAGCAGGGGAGAACGGCATAGGCGATCACAAGCGCGCCAAGCGCCTCGGTTGAGTTGTCACCAGAAGGGGTGAAACCGCGCGCCTCAAGCAGGGGCAGGGCGATTGCTGCGGCAAGGGCCAGCGCGAGCTTTCCAGCGAACGACCAGATGCCGAACGCTGTCGAAGCGCTTAGGCCCGCTTTGGTCAGTGCGATGCTAAAGAGGGCTGGCAGAAGGACCATATCGGCGCCGAGCGCTGCGCCAGATGCGATGCAAATCAAAGCAAAACCAACGGCATTGCCGGGCGTTAAGAAGGCCGCGCCAACGAAGCTCGCAATCGCGAGGGGCATCGCGATCAAAAGCGTAGGCTTGGCCCCGATCTTGTGCGAAATGAACGTCCAGACTGGAACACTGAGACCAGCAGATAAAAAGAACAAGACGAGCAGGGGACCTGCGAGTTTGGGCAGGGCTAAGTAGTCTTGTACAAAGAACAAGAACAGCGTCGAGGTGAGGGCAACGGGCAAGCTGTTCAGCACTGCGAGTATTAGCAGTTTGATCGCCCCAGCGTCCGCGAGCCTCGCGAAACTTAAAGGGCTGCCTTGAATGACAGGGCGCTTCCACAGAGTGCGGGTGAGCAGGGCAGTAACTACGGCGACCGCACCAAGAAACAAACCAAATGTACCGTAACCTTGCCCGCTCGCGCCGAGGGCGATGAAGATCGTAGGGGCGAGCGCTGCAAGGATCACGCCAAGCAACATTCCGCTTTCACGAAAGGCAGCCAGCGTCATCAAATCGCGCGGCTCTGGCGATTTGGCAAGGCTCGCGCTGCGCCCGTAAAGCAATATCATCCCTAGGCTATAGGCTGAAAAGAGCAACATTAGGATTAGGATCAGTTTGGGCAAAACAAGCGCCCCAGCTTTTAGCGTAAAGAGCAGCGGAAAACCGATAGCTAAACCTGCGGCCGCGCTTAAGGCGAACCAGAGCTGCGCGCGCGGCCGTTTATCCACGACCCAGCCAATGAGCGGATCTTGGATAAGATCAAAGAGCCGTATCGCCAGCAAAATCGCACCCAAAGTGCCAAGCCCGATCCCCAAAGTGGTCGAGGCAAACTGTGGCAGATGAATATAGAGCGGTATGCCAGCTGATGCGAGCATCAGGGCATACAGGCTGACCCGTGGATAAAGCATCATTGTCCCAATAGCGCCCGTGTAAAACGCTGCGATCGACTGTCTGTGCTAAGGAAAACAGACATAAACCCGTCTTTGATCCCTTGCCCGGACAAGGTGCACACGGCGCGCCCATTGCGCCAGAACTGCACTTTATTTGCGCCTTGGGTGACCGCGAGATACTGATCGCCCGGTTGCACAGCCTTATAACAGGCCTCCAATTTAGCGCGGCTCGGAAGCGGCTTTCGAATGCGTTTCATTTCGCGCAGTGTGGCCTCAACCAAATCATACTGCGTGAGCGAACGCTTATATGTCAGCTCAAGCGCAAAATCGTCGGACCAATCCAGCGCAGCGCCGTTCTTTGTATAAAGACGCGCATCGTAAAGTTGGAAACCAAGGTATCGGAACGTGGATTCCCCGCGCAGCTTTGCGCCGGGCAAGACTTTGTCCACGCTCGATGCCAAAGCGGTTGCCGCACTGAGGCACAAGAGAAGGGCGAGCGAAATGCTACGCATGGGCCAGCTCGACCTGGACTACATTCGTGTGTCCAATCGCAAAGGATGCTGCGCAAATCTCAAGGTAATACTGCCAATTGCGGAAGAAATTCTCGCCATAACCTTGCTCCATAATCTTGCGCTTTTGCGCGGCAAGGCGCTCTGCCCAGATGCGGCAGGTCTTGCCGTAGTCCTGACCAAAGGCAAAGTTATCTTGAACCTTTAGGCCCGCAGATTGCGCTTGCTCTGCGATGATCTTATCGGACAACAACATACCGCCGGGAAAGACATATTGGCGGATGTAGTCAGACGATGTGCGATAGGTTTCAAAGAACTCATCGCGCACCGTGATGGCCTGCAGCATCACGCGCCCCCCCTCTGCGAGGTTCTTTTTCAGCGTGTCGAAATAGCTTGGCCAATAATTCTCGCCCACCGCTTCGATCATTTCGATTGAAACGATGTTGTCGTATTTACCGTTGATATCGCGATAATCGCGCAGCTGGATATCAGCGCGTCCATCAAGGCGGCAATCGGCATAACTGTGTTGATTGCGCGAGATCGTTACGCCGGTCACATCGCGCCCTTCGCTGCTAGCATGTTCGGCAAAACCGCCCCAGCCACAGCCGATTTCCAGCACGCTTTCGCCGGAATTCAAACGCGATAGAACACGATCATTCTTGCGGGTTTGCGCGCGGGCTAGATCATCGCCGCCATCGTTAAAGATACCTGATGAGTAGGTCATGCCCTCATCGAGCCACAGCTGATAAAATTCATTGCCCACATCGTAATGCGCGCGGATGTTCTTGCGCGAACCGCGTTTGGAATTGGCGCGCAGTACACGATCCACCAAACGGAACTTCGCTTTGTTAAATGCGCTGGCCTGATCGTAATTGCCCAGATGCTCACGGTTAAGCATTGCAACGGACATCAAACCTTCAACTGAGGGTGTGTCCCACAAGCCTTGCACGTAAGCTTCGCCCAAACCCACCTGACCATGCGCCGCCATCGCGGACACAGCAGCCCAATCATTGATCTGCATTTCCGCTTCTGGACCGCTGTCACCGAATTGATAACGCGCGCCATCAGGCGTGCGCAGCGTCAGTTGACCTTCACGCAGTTGGGCGCAGGTCTCTAGAAATTGCGAGGTCATGGCTTTGTTCGTCAATGTCATGGTGCAGGCCTTTTGTGCTGTGAGTGGAAGGTGTGTTCATCATGCGAACAATGCGCATGGCGCTGGCAATGCCATCTTCGTGAAAGCCGTGGCGGTTATACGCGCCAGCGAACCACGTGTTGTTCTGCCCTTGCATCGCGCGGATTTCGCGTTGTGCGTTCAGGGCAGGTTTGTCGAAAACCGGATGGGAAAATTCGACGCTGTCATAGACTTTATCTTCAGGGATGGGGCGGGACGGATTGAGCGTCACAAACAGTGGATCGCTTTCGGGGATATTCTGCAAACGGTTCATCCAGTAGGTCACGCCAACACCGCCATCTTGCGAACGATAGGCCCAGCTGGACCAGCATTTGCGCCGCTTGGGCATTTGTCCCTCGTCGCAATGCAAGACCGCAGTGTTGGGCTGATAGCGGATCGCGCTCAAGGCGGCGGCTTCTGCAGGTTTTGCATCTTCGCCTAGAATGGCGAGCGCTTGGTCCGAGTGGCAGGCAAAGACGATATCATCAAAGCTTTGCACGTCATGGCCTTGAGCAATCACGTTAACAGCTCCGCCTGTGCGCGCGACCTTTTCAATGGGCGTGCCCTTGAATATGGCGCACCCGCGCGCATCAAGCGCGTCTTCAAGGCGGCGCACGTATTCGATGCTGCCGCCGTCCACTGTCCACCATTGGTGCTGACCGGTGCCAGCCAGCAAAGCGTGATTGCGAAAGAAATTCACGAGCGATTTGGCGGGAAATGCATTCACGTCTGTGACGGGCGTGGACCAAATCGCACCGCACATGGGCATCAAGTAATTGTCGCGGAACCATTGGCCGAGGCCAAGCTCATCCACCAACTCGCCGATGGTTTTGTCATCGTCCTTCGCAGCAGCCTCAGCCTCTTTACCAAAGCGCAGGATATCGGCGACCATTTTGTAGAACTGTGGGCGCACCAAGTTGCGCTTTTGGGCCGAAATAGCGGCGAGGCTGTTCAAACCATATTCGATCTTGCCGTCATCGATGCTTGCACAAAAGCTCATCTCGCTTTTGATCACAGGCACATCAAGATCACGGAACAGCCGCGTCAGATAAGGATAAGTCGCATAGTTGAAGACGATAAAACCTGTATCAACAGGTTGATCCCCGTTCTTTCCAGCCAGCACAGTGCGCGCATGACCGCCTAATCGCGGAGCCGCCTCATAGAGCGTGACATCGTGGTGCGCGGACAAATAATACGCTGCTGACATCCCTGAAATGCCGCCTCCGACGATTGCGATCTTACGTCGCGAGCCTTGGGTTTGATCCAACATGCGGTCCTCATTATCGATTGTATTTGAAGGGAATACGCGGGGGATCGGGGATCGGATCACTTCAGTCATTAGAAAATTGTGTTTCAAGTGATCCAGACGCGGCTCGCGCGCGTAGTAATAGTATGATCCAGCTTGTCTCCGCCCAAACCTATCACGCCCGTAAAGGCAGCCTTAAAAATGCGTTTCGCTACGGCGTTGACTACGTGTTGAGCGATATGAGCAAAGGCGCGCCGCCGCTTTTGTCGCGCAATCGGTTCAACCTGTTTTCCCTGCGTGATCGTCATCATGGCGGCCCACGCGGCGCAGGACACGGCGTGCGTTGGTTTCACGACGAACTGGTCCAACGGGGGTTCCCGACTGAAAACGCAGAACTGCTCCTTTTGACCCAGCCGAGCTTTCTTTGGTTCCATTTCAATCCCGTCAGTTTCTGGATCGCGGTGATCGATGGCACGCCAAGGGCGTTTATTGCGGAGGTGAACAACACGTTTGGGCATCGCCATTGTTATTTCTGCGCGCACGACGATTTTCGCCCTATTGAACGCGATGACGCCATCGAAGCTGAAAAATTGATGCATGTCTCACCGTTTCAAAAGGTGGAGGGGCAATATCGCTTCAATTTTGGCATGACCAATGAGGCGTTTAACATTCGCATTTCATACGAAAATGGCGATCAAGGTGTGGTCGCGACCTTGAATGGAATGCGCACACCCGCAAGCACAGCCGCGCTGGCAAAGGTTGCAGTGCGCCGCCCGTTCGGTGCGATCCGCGTCATTGCGCTGATCTATTGGCAAGCGCTCAAGCTTTGGATCAAAGGCGCACCGTTCATGCGCAAACCTGCACCGCCAGAGCCGCTCGTGTCCGATAGCAAACCCACAAGGAGCCCAACATGATTGCTTTTGAGGGAAGAACCTATTGGCTCATTGGTGCGAGCGAAGGTCTTGGCCGTGAACTTGCCAAACGGCTGGTTCAATCTGGCGCGCATGTGATCCTGTCTGCGCGATCAGCGCAGCGACTGACCGAGCTTGCCGACGCACTCGGAAATGCGACGGCCTTGCCTTTGGATGTCACGGATAGCGCGTCTGTTGAGCTGGCCTTTAAAGAAGTCGGCGACATTGACGGGGTGATTTATAATGCGGGTGTCTACGATCCGATGCGCACGCAGGATTGGGAGAGTGACGCGGCCCTAAAGATGCTGGATGTGAATTTCACGGGGGCCATGCGCGTTCTAAGCCACGTTGCCCCACAGTTTGCCAAAGCGGGCAGGGGCGACATCACTTTGATCGGTTCGCTCGCAGGGTATCGCGGATTGCCTGCTGCGATCGGTTATGGTGCGAGCAAAGCCGCGTTGATCAGCCTCGCGGAAACGATGCGCTTTGATCTGCGAAAAAGTGGCGTTACCGTGCGGATCATCAATCCGGGTTTCATCAAGACACGCCTGACAAACAAGAATGATTTTTCGATGCCGCAACTCATGTCTGCAGATGTTGCAGCCAATCATGTTATGAAAGCGATGGAGCGCACGCGGTTCCGCACAGATTTCCCGCGCCCGTTTTCATGGCTCATCAGGGCTGCGGATCGCCTACCTGATTGGCTCGTCTACCGAGGCGGTTAGATCGCCCCTTTAAATCCTAAAGAGTGGTTGCAGCAAACGCGGGATTAAAGCGTTAAAGCGCAAAGGCGCATCTGTCGCGGCCAAGCAAATGCAAGGATCGCCCGCATCTGCAATCGGCGTGTGCTCTAGATCCGTATCGCCAATTTCAACATCGCCACGCGCGAACCGACCAGTTTCATCGCTAAAGCTGCCCTGAAGGACCAATGTCAGCTCAAGCCCGTTATGAGAATGATCAGGCACCGCTTGACCCGCGGGAATATAGAGTAGGCGAACTGAGCCGCTGCCTTCTTGCGCCAAAATGCTCTGTTTCACGCCCATTCCGAGGCTTTTCCAGCGAGGTGGCTTCCCTTTCAAGGCCTGCATGACAGGACCGGGGTAAACCCCCTTGGCGTCATAGACTGGCTTGGGCGTAACGGGCTCATCCAAGAGCGCCATCATATTGTTTTTCATATCCGCAGAAATCGCGATTTCATCGCTCTGTTCAATCAAAGCGCCACCAACTGTTTGATGCGCGCCAAGCGCGGCGCGGCACTCTGTGCAAACCGAAATATGGCTTGCAACGACCATGGCAAATGGTTGAGGCAGATTGCCAGACGCGTAGGCCGCGATCATTGAGTCCGGGATATGGTGTGTGATTGCAGACATCTAGCGCAACCCCTTCAATTCTTTACGCAATCGGCTCAAGCCAAGGCGAATTCGTGATTTTACTGTTCCAAGCGGGAGACCCGTTTGATCGCTTATCTCTTTGTGGGTTAGATCACCGAGATACGCTTTTTCGATTATTTCTTTTTGATCGGGCTGAAGCTGCTCGATCGCGCTTTTTAGCTGCGAGGCCTCTTGATCAAAGGCCAAAATATGGCTGGCATCCGGTTCTACTGCGGGCTCATGCGTGAGCTCATCAGGAATGGGACGGTTTTCTTTACGCACGATATCGATGTGTCGGTTACGAGCGATCTGATAGATCCAAGCAGACGCTTGTGCGCGGTGCGGATCGAACATCGATGCTTTGCGCCAAACGGTTAACATTACATCCTGAACAATCTCTTCGGCTTGCGCTGCGCCTGTGCCACTTCGCATGACAAATCCCTTCAAACGCGGGGCCAGGTGGTCAAAAAGTTGACTAAACGCATCGCGATCCCTGTGATCACGCACTGCAACAAGCCAGACCGTCAGCTGAGACGTTTCTTGCTTTGGTTGCGGCACAGGTAATCCAGTCTTCGGGGGCGCAAAATTGGAAGAGCGTCCAGTGGGATGTTGTAATTCAAGTGCAATCATACTCCGACTACGGGAGCGTGCAAACTTTGGATCACCGTATTAAGGAAAAAAGTTGCGAGGGTGCGAGTTTTGCCGAAACGAGAAATCGAAACTAGGCTTGCTGAGGCTACTGGAGCAAAACGTGCCTCTTTCTGATTTGGATGTATTCTGAGGTGGCTTAGTGCCCAATATAAACAAAGCCTCAGCAGTTTCCCGCTAAGGCTTTGTTTATATTGGCTCCGGCGGTAGGGATCGAACCTACGACAAATTGATTAACAGTCAACTGCTCTACCGCTGAGCTACGCCGGATCACTTCGGGCGATATAGCAATGGTGATTTGCGGCGTCTAGAGGCTTTTGCAACAAAACTCGAATTTATTTTGGTAAAGGCGCAGAGCGTTCAAAGATCGCGTCTTCGTTCGGTGCATCTTTTCTCGTAACCATTTGTTTTCCTTCAAGATCAATGAGATGCGCAAAGACGTTGCGCGTTGCAGCGGGAATGAGCGCAGGCGGGGTATCGGCATAAATCGCTTCTGCGATTTGACGTGCGGCGCTTGGTGCAATCGTTAACTGATCAAGGATCTGAGCCTCTCGGCCTTTTCTGTGTCCAATGAGCCATTCTATGCGCGCCAACGGCTCGGTGATCGGGGCACCATGACCAGAATGCATGATTCTTGGCTTGAGCGCGTGCATCTTTTCGCAAGAGGCCATGAAGTCAGTCAAATCACCGTCGGGTGGGGATACCAAGGAACTGGCCCACCCCATAACCAAATCGCCGCAAAACAATGTATCTTCCCAAGCAAAGCACATGTGATTGCCCATGTGACCCGGGGTGTGCCACGCGGTGAGGCGTTGATCACCGGCTTCATATGTTGTGCCGTCCTCCAACAAAATATCGGGCGCGAACGTTGGGTCGATGCCCTCGCCGCCGCTGTTCATGCCTGCGGCGACACAGGCCAACATGGCGTCGCTGCGCCCCGCGCTACTTGGGCCAAAGGCCAAAATAGGTGCTCCCGTCGCTTCTGAGAGTGCTTTGGCCAAGGGCGAATGATCCATGTGCGAGTGGGTCACAAATATATGCGTGATGCGCTGATCTTTGGAACAGGCGCTGAGAATTGCCTGTAAATGAGCATCGCTCGCCGGACCGGGGTCGATCACTGCAATCTTTTGCGCGCCAAGCAAGTAAGTATTCGTGCCGCGATACGTCATGGGCGAGGGGTTATCAGCAACGATCCGGCGCAGATGAGGCGCAAGTGTTTCGGGCACACCGATAGGTGGGTTGAAGTCTTCCAGTGCCATATGCTCTTTCCTTCGCCTGCACGTCGTGCGTAGGTTATGGCATGTCTTTTGCTTGGCTCAAACGTTATATGCCGCGCAGCCTATATGGGCGTGCAGCACTCATTTTGGTTCTACCGGTTGTCACCTTGCAACTGGTGGTTTCGGTTGTCTTTATTCAACGCCATTTTGAGGGCGTCACGGAGCAAATGAGTAGCAGCGTCGCGCTTGAATTGCGGTACTTGCTGGACGAAATGCAAGAACGCGATAGCAAAGCTGAGGCTTTGATCGCAGTGAAGGATATCGCGCGTAATTTGCAGTATAACATTCAGTATGTCAGCGAGGCTCTGGTCCCCGAAACGACAATTCGTCGATGGTATGACTTTTCGGGCATCGTTGTAGAGCGTATTTTGGATGAACGTTTGGTTGAGCTGCAAGTGGTTGCGATGCCGGATGATCGCCAGATTTATGCCTATGCGCGCACGGAGTTGGGCCCCGTTCAAATCGGTTTTGATCGGTTGCGCGTGTCGGCGTCCAACCCGCATCAGCTCTTGGTGAATATGCTGTTTTTCGGCGTTCTGATGACGGTGATCGCCTATTTCTATTTGCGAAACCAGCTTCGCCCGATCACCCGTTTGGGCCGCGTCGCTGAAGCGTTCGGGCGCGGGCAGACTTTGCCCTACACAGCATCTGGCGCCGTGGAAGTGCGCGCGGCTGGCAATGCTTTCCTATCGATGCGGGCACGGATTGAGCGACAGATTGAGCAGCGCACGATGATGCTCTCTGGGGTGAGCCATGACCTGCGCACACCGCTCACGCGACTGAAGCTGGGTTTGTCGATGCTGGATGACGATGATCGCGAGCCATTAGAGCGCGATGTTGAAGATATGCAGCGGCTTCTGGATGAATTTCTGAACTTTGCGCGCGGCAGCAGCGAAGGCGAACAGGTCATGTGCGATCCGCTCGCGTTAACCCAATCCGTTGTCGAGGACGGGGTACGCGTGGGAACCAACGTTCATATGAAAGTAAGCGAAACGGGCAGCGATGTTATGCTCAATCCCTTATCCATTCGCAGGGCCTTGGAGAACCTGATTGGTAATGCTGTACGTTATGGGAATACAGCGGCGGTCTCGGTTTTGCGCTCTGAGAAAACGGTGGTCTTTCGGGTCGAAGATGACGGCCCCGGTCTGCCGGAAGAACAATACGGCGCGGCTGTGCGCCCGTTTGTACGGCTGGTGCCCGCGCGCAATCAGGATAAGGGAACGGGCGTTGGCCTAGGCCTTGCGATTACCAATGATATTGCACGCGCCCATGGGGGCACATTGCGCTTTGGTAAGAGTGGCACGCTTGGCGGTCTGCGCGCAGAAATCGTCATCGGCGCTTAGGCTTTAGACGGGTTTAACATTGAGCAAAGAAAAAGCGCCCACCCCGTGAAGGGCAGGCGCTTTTGTCATTTCTAGTCGCCGACTTAGCGGTTTTCGATGTCGGAATACGCGCGCTCGGTTTCGCCTAGGTACAGCTGGCGTGGACGACCGATTTTGTTCTGTGGGTCGCCAATCATTTCTTTCCACTGGCTGACCCAACCCACTGTGCGGGACAGGGCGAAGATCGGTGTGAACATGGACGTTGGGAAGCCCATCGCCTCAAGAATGATGCCGGAGTAGAAATCGACGTTCGGGAAGAGTTTTTTCTCTGCAAAATACGGATCGGCCAATGCGGCTTTTTCCAACTCTTTCGCAACTTGCAAGATCGGGTTGTTTTCAACGCCGAGCAATTCGAGAACTTCATCCGCAGATTGCTTCATCACTTTGGCGCGTGGGTCAAAGTTTTTGTAGACGCGGTGGCCAAAGCCCATCAGGCGGAATGGATCTTCTTTGTCTTTCGCGCGGGCGATAAACTCAGGAATACGATCCACGGTGCCAATTTCTTGCAGCATTTCGAGGCAAGCTTGGTTCGCGCCGCCGTGTGCAGGACCCCAAAGGCAAGCAATACCAGCCGCAATACATGCAAACGGGTTCGCACCAGAAGAGGACGCAAGACGTACAGTAGATGTAGAAGCGTTCTGCTCGTGGTCCGCGTGCAGCGTGAAGATACGGTCCATCGCACGAGCGAGGATTGGGTTCACTTCATATTCTTCACAAGGCACAGCAAAGCACATGCGCAGGAAGTTGGACGCGTAATCAAGGTCGTTGCGTGGGTAAACGAATGGCTGACCAATCGTGTACTTATACGCCATCGCAGCAATCGTCGGCATCTTCGCGATCATGCGAATAGATGCAACTTCGCGCTGCCAAGGATCATTCACATCTGTGCTGTCAGGGTAGAACGCTGACATCGCGCCAACAACGCCTGTCATAATCGCCATTGGGTGCGCATCGCGGCGGAAGCCACGGAAGAAGTTGTTCATCTGCTCGTGCACCATCGTGTGGTGTGTCACGCGGTGTTCAAAGTCTTCAAGTGCAGCAGCTGTCGGCAATTCGCCGTACATCAGCAGATAGCAAACTTCGAGGTAGTGGGATTTTTCAGCAAGCTGATCAATCGGGTAACCACGGTGCAAAAGCTCACCTTTGCCACCATCGATAAAGGTGATCGTGCTGTCGCAGCTCGCAGTAGACGTGAAGCCAGGATCATATGTGAAAACGCCCGCCTGACCGTAGAGTTTGCGAATGTCGAGAACATCCGGACCAGCAGTCGGTGAGTAGATTGGTAGTTCAATCTCTTTGTCATCAATCGTCAGCGTAGCGCTGCGTTTAGCAGTGTCAGACATATTTTTCCCTTTTCAAATCGACCTGGCGCGCGGACCGCGATCAGGCTCATGTATCGTTGAGGTATTACCGAAGTCTTACCCGTTTGGATTGGCCGCATCCTTGATACGGGCAATCGATTCCTCTTTGCCTAAAACAAGCAACATATCAAATACGCTTGGTGTTACGGCGCGCCCAGCGAGAGCTGCGCGCAAGGGGCCAGCCATCTTGCCGAATTTCGTGTCATTCGCTTCCGCGAACTCGGCAGTGACCGCCTCTAAAGCGTCTCGTGACCAGCTAGCATTTTGCAAATGCGGCGTCAACGCGTTCAGTATACCACGGGATACAGTATCCAGTGCTTTGCTTGCTTTTTCATCTGGTTGGATCGGACGATCAACCAAGACAAATGTAGCTTTATCAATGAGTTCTGGGAAGGTTTTCGCACGTGCCTTTAAGCTCTCAAGGGCTTTTGACAAAAGCGCGATTTTTGTGTCGGACATTGCGTCATTGCCGATAACGTCCCAAAATGCCAAAAGTTCTTGCTGCAAAGCAGCATCATCTGTGGTTGCAATATGCTGACCACAGAGGTGCTCCAACTTTTTCGTGTCAAAACGCGCCGGCGATTTGCCAATCCCATCCAGATCGAACCACTCTTTGGCCTGAGCGTCGGTAAAGAATTCATCATCCCCATGGCTCCAGCCCAGGCGCGCCAAGTAGTTGCGCATGCCCGCCGCAGGATAACCCATACCTTGGTATTCTTGCGCGCCCAATGCGCCATGACGCTTGGACAGTTTTTTGCCGTCAGGTCCATGAATAAGCGGAATATGTGCCCAAACGGGGACGTCCCATCCCATGGCTTCGTAGATCATCATCTGGCGTGCAGCGTTGCTCAAATGATCGTCTCCGCGAATAACATGGGTGACCCCCATGTCGTGATCATCCACAACAACGGCCAACATATAAACGGGCGTACCGTCCGAGCGTAACAGAATCATGTCGTCGAGCTGCTCATGCGCGATTTTCACATCGCCTTGTACTTCGTCCTTGATGACCATCGTGCCGCCTTGCGGAGCCTTGATACGAATAACAAAAGGTGCATCAGGATGTGTGCTCGCATCCGCGTCGCGCCATGGGCTGCGATAGAGGGTAGATTTGCCTTCGGCGCGCGCGGTCTCGCGAAAGGCTTCGATCTCGTCTTGTGTGGCGAAACACTTGAACGCTTTACCCGCAGCGAGCAATTCATTCGCGATCTCAGCATGACGCGCTGCGCCCTCAAATTGGCTGATCACATCCCCATCATGATCAAGCCCCAGCCAAGCCATGCCCTGCAAAATGGCATCGGTCGCCTCTGGCGTGGAGCGCGCGCGATCGGTGTCTTCGATTCGCAGCAGGAACTTGCCTCCACGGCCGCGGGCATAAAGCCAGTTGAACAAAGCGGTACGCGCCCCGCCGATATGGAGATAGCCCGTTGGGGAAGGGGCAAAACGAGTGACAACATCAGCGGACATAGCGCGATTAACCTTTCGGTAAGCATAATTTGGATAGAGTTGAGCACCTGATATCTATCAGCGCGGGCGAGGACAAGGACCAGCATGAAGCGCAAGGAGCATTGGCGCGACGCCCTGAATGCGGAAATGGGCCAAGGATTTGTCTGGACGCCCGTTATCTTTGCGCTTGGTATCTTGCTGTTCTTCTCTGTGCCGTCCGAACCTTCAACCCTGCATTATTGCGCAACAACAGGGCTTTGTATCGTGGGGATTATCGCATTTAGACACACGTCTTACGAACTGCGCCCTTTGTTTTGGTGCATCACGCTTGTTGCCGCTGGCTTTTCGATGGCCGCTTGGCGCACAACTTGGATAGCGGAGCCTGTTCTTGACTGGCGCTATTATGGTCCGGTTGAAGGTCGGGTGATCGGGTTGGATCGTTCTGGGTCAGGCGCGATGCGGGTGACCTTGGATCAGGTCGCATTAGGCAACCGTTCAGCGCAACAAACGCCAGCACAAGTGCGCATTTCCTTGTTTGGGAGCGATGCAGAGCAGCGCCCGGCGGCTGGCGCGCGGGTTATGACGACAGCCCATCTATCACCGCCCTCAGGTCCAGCAGAACCGCATGGCTTTGATTTCCAGCGCCATGCATGGTTCGAACAATTGGGCGCCTTGGGATACACGCGCGTTCCGCTTTTGCTGGCTTCGCTTGATCAGGATGTTGATCGTTTCTTTGCTGCGCGTCTTGCACTATCAGATCGCATACGGAAACACCTTGAAGGTCAAACAGGGGCTTTCGCCGCTGCTTTGATGACAGGGGATCGGAGCGAGCTTTCCCAGAAAACCCTAACCGATCTTCGCCACAGCAACCTTGCCCATCTGCTAGCGATTTCTGGTTTGCACATGGGTCTATTGGTTG
>NZ_JBDWVM010000186.1:0-3058 GCF_039984035.1 Planktotalea sp.
GGGGGCTGGCCCCCGCCGACATTTCACTTACGCACGTGCGCGCATATAGCTCACCAAGCTTTGGGTCGAACCATCTTTGCCATCCGCGCTTTCACGACCCTCAACAATCGGCTGTAGCGCCGTTGCCAGCTCTTTGCCCAGCTCAACACCCCATTGATCGTAGGAGTTGATGCCAAGGATCACGCCCTCTACAAACACACGGTGCTCATAAAGCGCGATGATCTGGCCGAGCACGTCGGGTGTCAGTTTAGGATACAGCAACGTCGTTGACGGACGATTGCCCGGGAACACACGGTGGCGCGCTTGGCGTTCCAGCTCGTCGCCGCTCAATCCCTTAGCAGCCATGATCGCGCGCGCCTCATCGAGGGAGCGACCCTTCATCAGTGCCTCAGATTGCGCAAGGCAATTCGCGGCGAGCAATTCGTGTTGATGTTTCAAGTCAGGCTCATGCCCTTCAGCCGCCAACAAAAATTCACACGGAATCGGGCGCGTGCCTTGGTGGATCAATTGATAGAATGCGTGCTGACCATTTGTGCCTGGCTCGCCCCAGACAATCGGACCTGTGTGGGTTGGCGCGTCGGAGCCATCCATTTGCACAGACTTGCCGTTACTTTCCATCTCCAACTGCTGCAAATAGGCAGGCAGACGGGACAGGCGTTGATCATAAGGCAGAACCGCGCGGGTCGCGTGACCGCAGACTTGGTTGTGCCACACACCGACCAGCGCCAGCATGACGGGCAAGTTGTCTTTCAAATCAGCCGCTTGGAAATGACGATCCATGCTCTGCGCGCCGCGCAGGAAGGCACGGAAGGCTGGGCCGCCGACCGCAATCATAATGCCAAGGCCGATAGGTCCCCAAAGCGAATAGCGCCCGCCGACCCAATCCTCAAAGCCAAAGACACGCTCGGCAGGAATGCCAAAGGCGCCTGTCTTGTCCTCTGCAGTGCTCAGCGCGGCAAATTGCGCGGCAGGATTTTTCACCGTTTCAGACATCCACGCCATCGCGGTGCGCGCGTTGGTCATGGTTTCAATCGTCGTGAAGGTTTTAGAGGCAACGACAATCAAGGTCGTGCTGGCGTCAAGGCCGCGCAGCGTATCCGCGATATGCGCGCCGTCTACGTTGGACACATAATGAACGCGCGGACCATCGTGATACGGAGCCAGTGCAAGCGTCGCCATCGCAGGGCCAAGATCAGAGCCGCCAATGCCGATATTGACCACATCGGTGATCGCGCCGCCCTGCCCTTTGAACGTGCCATTGCGCAGGTTTTCAGCGAAGGTTTCCATGCGATCCAAAGTGGCGAGCACCTCTGGCATTACATCCGCGCCATCGACCATGACCGCGTCGCCATCAAGGTTGCGCAGTGCCGTGTGCAGAACAGAACGTCCCTCTGTGTCATTGATCGGCGCGCCGGCGAACATCGCGTCGCGTTTGCTTTCAACGCCTGCCTCTTGCGCCAACGCGATCAACGTATCGCGCGCCTCTGCAGTCATCGCCGTTTTGGAATAGTCAAACAACATATCCAGCGCGGTGACGGAATAGCCCGATGCGCGCGTTGCGTCGTTCTCAAAAAGATCCGTGATGCGCGCGCCTGTATCGAGGGCTTGTGCGTCTTTCCACATGATAAATGTCCTTATGGTGCCCAGTGAACGTTTGCGCCTGTCAGAACTGCACTGACCGGAGCTTCGATTGGGCTTAATGTTTGTGCTTTTTCAAGTGCTGCGCGTTTTTCATCGCCAACAATCAGAATGTGTTTTCGCAATGCACCATCCAGTACACGGGCACTCAAGGTAATCCGTGGCTCTGGCGCGTTCGGTGCGCGCATTGGCAACAAAATCGGCGCATCGCTCGCTAAGGCATCGCTCAGACGATCCGCACCGGGGAAAATAGACGCCGTGTGCATATCCGCGCCCATGCCAAGCAGCAAAACCGCGATGGGCAGTTCAGGCTCGATCACCTTTTCAAGCTCGGCCAATTTGTCCTCAGGGCGCTCCGCCTCCGCATAAAGCGGCAAATACCGCGCCGCAGCCGCGCGGTTCACCAAAAGACGTTCGCGCAACAATTTCGTGTTGGAGCGATCACTGTCGAGCGGCACCCAGCGTTCGTCATTGAGCATCACATCAACGCGCTCCCACGGAAGGTCGACGACGCAAAGCGCATCAAAGAGCGGCCCAGGCGTCGTGCCGCCCGGAACAGATAAGATCGCGCGTTCATCGTGATGAAGCGCCTCCGTCAGATCATCCGCGATCTGTGTAGCCAAATCCATCATCATCATTTCTTTGTCAGGATATTCGATGAAATTCATGCTTTGATCTCCCGCCAGATACGACCGTCACGGGCGATCATCGCCATCGCATCGGTCGGCCCTTCGCTACCACTATCATAAGGTTTAGGCACCTCGCCGCGCGCGTGCCAGCCTTCGATAATCGGATCGGTCCATGCCCACGCCGCTTCGACCTCATCGCCGCGCATAAACAGTGTTTGGTTGCCACGAATAACATCCATGATCAGGCGCTCATATGCGTCTGGCACTTCGTCCGCATCAGGGCCAAGCGCCTCGGCAAAGCTCATATCGAGCGGAACATCGACAAGACGCATCCCGCCCGGGCCAGGTTCCTTGATCGTGACATCCAGCGTCATGCCCTCATTGGGCTGCAGACGAATGCGCAGTTCGTTGTTGTGACGCCCCGCTTCCGCGCCAAAGATAGAATGCGGCGCATCTTTGAACACGACGGTAATTTCAGATGTGCGCGCTTTGAGGCGCTTGCCCGTACGCAGATAGAATGGGGTGTTTGCCCAACGCCAGTTGCCAATGGCAAGTTTCATGGCAACGAAACTCTCGGTCTTGCTGGCAGGATCGCCCGCGTGCGTGCGATAATCCTCGTCATCCGCTGTCGGACCATATTGGCCGCGTACAATGTGATGCGGCGCAACGGGTTCAAGCGCGCGAATGACCTTGAGCTTTTCATCGCGCACCGCATCTGGATCAAATTTCGCTGGCGGCTCCATCGCAATCAGGCACAAGAGCTGCATCAAGTGGTTCTGCACCATATCGCG
>NZ_JBDWVM010000187.1:0-7592 GCF_039984035.1 Planktotalea sp.
TCAAGACCTTGGCACTGTGATTTCGGGATCCGGTTTCGCAATTCTGACCGCTTTGGCCTTCTACCTCGCTTGGACAAAAAACCGCGCTTTGCGCACAACGGGAGTTTCTGCACATGCTTGATGTTTTGAAATACCAAAGGCCCGAAGACGCCTCTAGTTCTGCGGGGAAGGGTCGGATCGAAATAATGGACGTCGGGATTACGTTCGGCCAAGGCGCAGACTTGCACCGCGCGGTTGAGACGACAAGCATCACAATCGAACCGGGCGAGTTTGTGTGTATCCTTGGCCCGTCTGGATGCGGCAAGTCTACATTGATGAACGCAGTTGCGGGCTATGTCACGCCAACAGAGGGCAAGGTTTTGGTCGATGGTGAGATGATCACCAAGCCCGGCCAAGACAGGGGGATGGTATTTCAGCAATATTCACTTATGCCTTGGAAAACCGTTTATGAGAACGTCGCGTTTGGTCCCAAAATGGCGGGCCATTCGCGTACCGAAGCGGGCTCTATCGCCAACACGTTTTTAAACATGGTGGGCCTTAGCAAATTCGGGGATCGATACCCCGCTGAATTGTCTGGCGGGATGCAACAACGCGTTGGTATCGCGCGCGCCTTGGCGAACTATCCGTCGGTTTTGCTGATGGATGAACCATTTGGTGCGTTGGATGCGCAGACACGTTTGATGATGCAGGAAAACCTGCTGAGCATCTGGAAGAAATTTGGCACTACGGTGGTTTTTGTCACTCATGATGTAGACGAGGCGGTTTTCCTTGCTGATCGTGTTTTGATCATGAGCGCGGCACCCGGCCGGATCATCCGAGATCTTAAGATTAAACTGCCACGACCGCGCGATCCAGAAATGGCGATCGACCCGATTTATATCGCGGCCAAAAAGGAATGCTTGAAGTACATCCGCAGCGAAAGCATGCGGGCCTTCGAGCTACAGAACCAATGAGAGCGCTCGTGCTTGCATCGACCCTTTGGGTCGCAGGGTGCCTCGACGCGGTTGCACAAGTGCAAGGCGTCGAACTGGACACACCAGAGCCAATGCCCCCGTTTTCGCTGTCCAATCAAGACGGTCAGACGTTTTCGCAAGAGGATTTGCTCGGCAATTGGACGATTGTCATGTTCGGGTTCAACACCTGCCCCGACGTTTGTCCCTTCACGCTTGGCAATTTGGAACATGCGATCAGTGAAACGGCTATGCGCGTGCGGCCAGACAACGTCCCTAAAGTGGTCTTTGTCTCTGTCGATCCAGACCGTGACGCGGACTATGTTCATGAATACGCTTTATATTTCCATCCCGAATTCATGGGGGTTACGGGCGCACGAGATCAGATAGACACGCTGATCGAGGCGACAGATAGCTATTATCGTCTGATGCCACCCGACAATACTGGTTTCTATGATGTGCAGCATTCCTCCGCTGTCAGCGTCATCGATCCAGACGGCAATCTACGCGCGAAACTGCAACCGCCCTTTAATGCGGGACTGACGGCTGAATTCTTGGCGCGCCTTCAAATTTCTTATCGCAGGGAGAGCATGTGATGATCAAACTTAGTGCACTGGCATTGCTCATGTTGCCAATGGCAGCATTTGCAGACGGATTAAGCGTTTCAGAGGCATGGGTGCCGACAGCGCCACCGGGGGCAGGCGCACATGCGGCTTACTTCACGCTGCATAATGATGGCGCGGTTCCCCGTATTCTGGTTGGCGTCGCGGCTGATGGCTATGCGATGTCCCATATGCATGAAAGCAAGGAAGCAGATGGCATTGCAACGATGGCAATGATTCACCAGATCGAAATTCCAGCAGGCAAGACTTTGACGATGGCTCCGGGAGGATTGCACGTAATGTTGATGCGCCCTGACGCCCCTTTGGCGAGCGGCGATATTGTCCAACTGAAGCTTACATTTGTCAACGGTGAAACGTTGGTGGTCAGCGCAGAGGTTAAATCGCGTGTATTCGAGAGCTAGCGCTGTTCTGTTTATCGCCCTGTGCTGCGCGGGGCCCGCGTCTGCCAATTCGATAGGAACAGAACACGAAGCACCCTATGAAGTCTGCGCGCTGTGCCATTCTCTTGATGGCAATTCGCGCATGGCGAAATTCCCCAAGCTGGCGGGCCAGCCAGCGCCCTATATTGAAAAGCAGCTCTATGATTTTCTGGAGGGGCGGCGCACAAACGGTGGAGGGCAAATGGCTGCCATCGTGACTGAAATTTCAACGGAAGACTTTGCAGAAGTCGCCGCATGGTTCGCAAGCCAGACAGCCCCAGCCCCGAATGATCAGGGCGATGTAGGCGCGGGCGAAGCAGCCTTTCGCCAACTCGGTTGCCTGTCTTGTCATGCCAATGGGCAGCTTGAGGACGGTACACCCCACCTCACCGCGCAGCACAAAATCTATCTTAAGAAGCAGATGACGGACTTCAGGGATGGGCGTCGCGACAACGACTTGGGCGCAATTATGCGCAGCGCGATGACAGGTATTTCAGATGCGCAAATCGAAGACTTAGCCAGCTATCTTTCAGCAACTCAAAGAGGCACGCCATGACAGTTAAACCCCTACCCCTTGTCCACGACGATCAAAGCGCGATCTTTCTTTCCGAATACATCCTTGATCTAAACTCAGGGGCAGGTTTTCTCAGCGGATTGAACGATATTGACCAAGCGCGCATTCGCAAAGCCGGATCGCGACGTTTGATTAAAAAGGGTGAGGGTCTGTTCTTTCAAGGGGATCCGCACACGGGGATTTGGATCATTGAATCGGGCCGGATGCGTTCGTTTTATGCGGCGCCGTCCGGGCGCGAATTGACACTGGCGTATTGGACCGCTGGTCACTTTATTGGTGGGCCGGAAGTCTTTGGTCGCGGGCGGCACGTTTGGTCGGGAGATGCGCTAGAGGATACAAAAGTCCTATTTGTGTCAGGCATGGCATTGCGCGATTTGGTCAGCGAAATTCCTGCTGTCGCGCTTAAAGTCATCGACGGTCTGGTCGCTAAAGGAACTTGCTATTCTGCGTTGATTCAGATGCTGGGCACGCGCACTGTATCCGAGCGTTTGGAGCAGCTTTTGGTTATTCTGGCTAGCACGCATGGGCGTCATGAAGGCGATGTCGTCGTTATCGATCGATCCATCACGTATGAACAAGTCGCTTCAATCGTTGGGGCGTCGCGTCAATGGGTTACGCAATCGCTGGATAAGCTGCAAAAAGAAGGTGTCTTGGAAGTTTCGCGCAAACAAATCTCCATCTACGATGTTGATCGTTTGTCAGAAGGGCACTGACCTGAGCGGAAACAGCGTTGTCAGCAAAAGCGATTGCCGTGCTCTTACGAGCGAGGCACCTAGATTTGCAGGCGTTTCACTTTGTCTTGCAGAAATAGTCGATCCGCCTCGGTCGGGGCACGCATGATTGCTTCGGCGTAGGCTTGCGCGGCTTCGTTTGGGCGATTGAGGGTTTGCAACATGCGCGCGCGGGCCGCGTGCCAAGGTTGAAAGTCGTCTAATTCGGCTTTCAAGTCGTTCAGCCTGTTCAATGCGACATCGGTTTGCCCCGTTTCAGCGAGAACCACCGCCCAATTTAGCGCGACAACGGGGGTTGGTTCGAACCGCCACAAGGATTGGTAGAGCAACAACATTTGCATCCAATCGGGTTCGGGCGTTTCCATATGGCAATCGGCTATCGCCGCTTTGATTTGGAAGGAACCGGGGTCTCGGCGCTGAACGGCGCGCTCCAAGAGCTCCCTGCCCTCTTGCAGCAGGTCTGCATCCCAAGTTGCGTGATCTTGTTCTGAGATTGGCACTGTTGCGCCCCTTGCGGAGACGCGGGCGGCGCGGCGCGATTGTGTCAGCAACATCAGGGCCAACGCGCCCTCCACTTCGGCGTCATGCGGTTGAAGCTGGTTCAGCAATCGCATCAGGAACATACCTTCATGGCACAGGTTACGGGTGTCGATATCACCAGACACGTAGCCCGTGGTGAAGATGAGATAGAGGGTCGACAAAACGGTGTTCAACCGCTCGGCCCGCTGCTCTGGTTCGGGCACGGCAAATCCGATGCCTTTGGCTTTTATCTTGGATTTGGAGCGCGAAAGACGCTGACCCATCGTGCTTTCGGTATCAAGAAACGCGTCGGCGATTTCGCGGGTGTTCAGATTGCAGACCGTGCGCAGGGTCAACGCGATGCGGGACTTCTCTTCTAAAGCAGGGTGGCAGCAAGTGAAGATCAAGCGCAAGCGTTCGTCGGGAATGTCTTCTGGTGCGTGCATCGCTTCGGTATCCTCCAGAATGAGGCTGAGGTCCTTCGCCTTTTGCCCCTCACGGTCTGATTTTCGGATCCTATCGATCCCTTTGTTAAAAGCGGCCTTCATCAACCAAGCGGTTGGATTGTCGGGGATGCCGGAGCGGCCCCAGTGTTTTAGCGCCGAAATCGCTGCATCTTGCAAAGCATCTTCTGCCAGTTGGAAATCGCGCAATCGGGACACCAGACCGGCCATGAGCCGCCCCCTGTCATTTCGTATGATGTCATTGACGGCCTTGTTGACGGCAATGGCTTTGGGGGCGGCGTTTTTCATAGCTTATCCAGCTGGATTATAGTCCATCAGAGGGCGGACCTCGATTGTGCCAAAGTTCGCAGATGGGATCAGGGCGGCGTATTTCAGCGCGCCGTCAAGGTCTGGAACGTCAACAACATAGTATCCGCCTAGATGCTCACGCGTTTCGGCGAACGGACCGTCCATTGTTTCGACTTTCCCAGATTTGATCCGCAATGAGGTTGCGGTTTCAATGCCTTGCAAGCCTTCTCCGCCGACGAGCACGCCATCTGCCTGCATCTTTTCGTTGGCGGAAAAATATCCTGCCATCATGGCGTCAAATTCTGGTGTCCCGTAGGCGGGTTCTTGTGTCGGATCATTGTAAATCAAGAGCATATATTTCATTGGTTCTTTCCTTCATTTTTCAGTTCAAATTAGGTCTACTTGGTCAGTGTGTAACGAGATGGTTTCAGAAGCCGAGGATGTTCACGCCAAGGCAGATCATGATGTTCAAGGCTGCTAGGATATTTGTGCCATTGCCCACATAGCGCAGCGGATGACCGGCATTCTCGATCTTGAGACCGAATGGGTGCGCCATCCGTCCAATGATCAGCAAGGCGCCCGAGATATGGATGTATAGGCTTGGTGCGCCCATGCCCTCAGCCAAGATCATCATGATGAGAATGAAGCTGGACCATTCAACGCAATTCCCGTGCTGACGGATGCGCTGTAGCAGTTTCGGATCTCCATTATCTCCGATGGAGACGCTTTGGGCGCCACGGTAGGACGTAACGCGGAACCATAGGACCAGTGTGATCAAGGCGGCGGCGAGTGCGTAGATTGGTGTAACTGTAAACATTTTGAAAATCCTTGTTTTCTGTTTCGATACCCCTAGGACGTTCGCCATTTCGATATTTCGACATGCGCACAAAAAAAATGTGAATTTTTTAGAACATTTCTCGGAGGCATCGGTCAAGTATTTGCAATCATTAAAGATTTGAGATTTCGAAACGTCGCTAATTTTTTGTTGAGGAATCTAATGTTGTAGATCTCTGCATTTTTTCTGCATTGAACTAGGTCCGCTAAACAAACGCGAGGACCTCATCAGATACGGCGCGACATGAGGCAACACACAAGGCAATCTGCTTTAGGTTGTTTCCTGAGGGGAATTGCTGGATCGGAATATCTTTGGCGGGAACCCCAAACTTACCTACCATCCGCGCTGCTCGACCTTTAAAGAAAGGCGTCAGAGATCAGCACGTCGAAAAGTAATAGAGGTTCGTGCAATTTTACTTAGGCGGGATTTTTCTTGACGCAAGAACAACTTTTGATTGCGATTCATAAAGCTCTCGACCCACTTAAAATGTTGAATTTCAACAAAAACTTACAAAAGACGCAATTTTAAGATAATACTACCCGCAAGCGCGATCGTTGATCTGTTCGTTGCCATTTCAAAGCACGTTTTCTATTTCAAATTTTCAGGTGATCAGATGCCATCTTCGACCGAATTCGATACGTCTAATCTTTATCTTTGGGCACAAAGGGTCACCGTAACGGATGCGAATGGATTTCCCATCGAGGAAACTTTGACCTTTGATGATGGTACCATTCGCAACACGACGTTTAGCGAAGGCCTCAGAACCGGTAGTACATGGTCGGATCCCGGTGATATCCAAACTTGGGCGTCGATCTCAGTAGCCTTTGATGGCGTAACCGGATTACCGAGTAGCAAAACGTGGACTTTGGACAACGGACCCACGATCACCGTAACTTTTGTGGATGGCGTGCAAACGTCCTATACCAGAACGGATGTCAGTGACATTTATGACTGGTCCTCTGTTCTGAGAACTTATGGAAGTTCTGGCGAGATCACATCCAAAGTTATCACGGATGATAATGGGAAAGTCAGCACGACCTCTTATGTCAACGGCATTAAAACCGAGCTGATCGTGAGCGATGGCGGCGGTGCCTATGCTTGGGCTAGCAAAACCTACGACTATGACGCAGCTGGCCAGCTGTTGACGACCACGACATTGTTTGATGACGGCACAAGCCAGATTGTCGTCCCTGCTGGGGGACCCGCTGCGCAGAGCGTGACGCGGTTGGATACCTCAAACCTTTATAGCTGGGCAAGTTTTGTCAAAACCTATGATGCTGGTGGTCTGCTGGAAGAGAAGGTTTGGACATTTGATGATGAGGTCATAAAAACCTCAACCTTTTCCGCAGGTGTAAAAGTCCAAGACGATTGGGTTGATACGTTGGATGCACGCGACTGGGCAAGCGTCACATTCACCTATGATGCTGCCGGACGCATCGCCAGCAAGAACGTGACGAACGACGATGGTCGTCACGTAGTAACGAGTTTTACCGATGGAGTGCGCACCGCTCAAGTCATCACAGATACGAACAACGCGTATGGTTGGTCGAGCCAATCCAGAAGTTACGATAGCGCAAGTCGGGTCGAAAGCCTTGTGACGAATTTTGACGATGGAACAATATCGACCAAAAGCTATGTGGCTGGCGTTTTACAAGATGAAGTGATCACCGATCCATTAGGCGCCCATGCGTGGACCACAATCCATCATGTTCACAGCGCAACCAATGGCACGCTCCTTTATACGCATACGGTCTTGGATGATGGCTCTGAAACCTACGTTGATGAGCGCGGCTTGCCAATCGCAACAGGCGGCACAACCGCGTCAGTGATAGAAGACAGCGCAGCAAGTTTGCAAACAAGCGGCACCATCGCCCTCGTAGACGATTACCGAGGCGCAGATGACTTTACCGCGATCACATCTGTCGCAGGCGACAACGGCTATGGCTTGTTCACCCTTTTGGCAAATGGCACATGGACCTATGCGGCTGACAACGCTCAGGCGGCGATCCAAACGCTTGAAGCGGGCGACACGCTCACCGACAGCTTTACAGCGATCACCACGGACGGCGTTGAAACAACCGTCACCGTCACGATCAACGGCGCTGTGGGCAATGACGCGCCTGTGTTTATTGGCGCAGAGCCAGTTTTACTGGCGCAAGCCGGAAATCGCGTTACCGCGGGTGGATCGG
>NZ_JBDWVM010000188.1:0-35219 GCF_039984035.1 Planktotalea sp.
CGTCGATTGAGGCCGGATTGGCGGTTGAAGGCGCAGCGCTACTAGGCGGCGATGCGGAGATGGAACTGACCTATCGATTTGCCAGCGAGGCCGAGCGCACTTGGATGGAGGAGAACGCGCTTGCGGTGTCGGAAGTGGCTGATTTTCGCTCTATGGCGATTGTCGGCGAAGAACGCGGGCTGACGCAGGTTAAGGCGGTTGATGGATTTTACCCGCTGATTGGCAACGTGGTGCTAGAGCCTGAGATGCCTTTGAGCGCGGCGCTAACCACCAACGGCGCGGTGATGGAACGCGTTTTGGTCGATCGTTTGGGACTGAAAGTCGGCGATACCTTTAAGCTTGGCACACAGGAGCTGCGGCTGTCGTCGATCTTGTTGAGCGAGCCTGACAATGCAGGGGGCGGTTTCACCCAAGGACCGCGCGTGATCGTATTGAAAGACGCGCTTGACGGGTCGGGATTATTGCAAGCGGGCACCTTGTTTTCGAGCAAATATCGCCTTGATCTGCCGGAGGGCACCGATCTGGAAACGCTGAGCACTGTCGCAGAAACGCAATTCGAAGAAAGCGGTGTGCGCTGGCGAGATTCAAGGAACGGCTCGCCGCGGATTGCCGAATTTGTTGAACGGCTTGGCGCGTTTTTGGTGCTGGTTGGCTTATCGGGGCTGGCGGTTGGCGGCGTTGGCGTTTCTGCAGCGGTAAACAGTTATCTCAAAAGCAAAACATCAGTTATTGCGACATTGCGCACCTTGGGCGCTGAGCGGCGCGTGATCTTTCAGACTTATTTCATCCAGATCGGCGTTCTGAGCGTCATTGGCATCGCGATTGGTCTGGCACTGGGTGCATTTGCGCCGCTACTTTTGGCCCCGTTAATCACCGAACGGCTGCCAATACCCGCAGCATTCGCCATCTATCCCAAGCCGCTGCTTGAAGCGGCGCTCTATGGCGCGTTGACCGCGTTAATCTTTACGATCTGGCCCCTGTCACGCACGGAAAACATCCGCGCGGCGACGCTATTCAGGGATGCCGGACAGCAAAGCGCGCGATTGCCTGCGCTGCGTTTCTTATTCGTTATCGCAGGGCTGCTGGCGCTGCTACTGACCGCCGCAAGCCTGTTTTCGGGGACGGTTTTCCTCACGCTCTGGACTGCTGGCGGCATTATGAGCGCATTAGTTTTATTGGTACTCGCCGCGCATTTGATCCGCATTATGGCCAAACGCGGCGCCCCTTGGGCGCGTGGATTTGCGAGCTTACGTTGGGCGCTCGGCGCAATCTCTGGCCCTCGGGAAGAGGCGGTGTCGGTCGTCTTATCCTTGGGTTTGGGCCTATCGGTTTTGGCCTCTGTCGGACAAATCGATGGCAATCTGCGCGGTGCGATTGCACGGGATTTGCCGACGGTTGCGCCCTCTTATTTCTTTGTCGACATCCAAAAGGATCAAATGCCAGGCTATTTGGAGCGGCTCGACGCTGATCCGAGCGTAAGTCGCGTCGACAGTGCGCCAATGCTGCGCGGGATCATCACCAAGATAAATGGCGTGCGCGCGCGTGATGTTGCGGGCGAGCATTGGGTGCTGCAAGGGGATCGCGGATTGACCTATTCAACCGAAATGCCCAAGGACACCAAGCTGACCGCTGGCACATGGTGGGAGGCGGATTACGTAGGTCCACCGCTGGTCAGTTTTGCCCAAGAAGAAGCCGAAGAAATGGGACTGAAGCTTGGGGATGAGTTGACGATCAACATTCTGGGACGCGATATCACGGCCACGATTTCCAGCCTGCGAGAGGTTGATTTTTCGACCGCGGGTATTGGCTTCATCATGTCGATGAACCCCGCCGCATTGTCGGGGGCACCGCATAGTTTCATTTCGACAGTCTATGCCACGCCTGAAAGCGAGGCAGCGATTTTACGAGATTTGAGCACAGCCTTTCCCAATATCACGGCGTTCCGTGTCGGCGATGCGATAGATCGGGTTGCGCGTATCCTTGAGGGGTTGGCCGCTGCCGTAAGTTATGGCGCGGCGGCGACCCTGCTTACCGGCTTTCTTGTGCTGATTGGTGCCTCTGCAGCAGGCGAGCAGGCGCGTACCTTTGAAGCGGCTGTGCTGAAAACGCTTGGCGCGACGCGCGCGCATATTTTGCGCAGCTTTGCTTTGCGCTCTGCCTTGCTTGGCGGTGCGGCGGGTTTGGTCGCTTTGGGCGCGGGTATCTTGGGTGGTTGGGCCGTTAGTACATTTATAATGGAAACCGAGTATGAGGTGATCTGGACCAATGCGTTTGCAATTATCCTTGGCGGGATCTTGGCAACATTGCTGGCAGGATTAGCGTTTGCTTGGCGACCGCTTTTGACACGTCCCGCGCAAATTTTGCGAGCGCATGAGTAGTTGCTTTGCCTGCCCCCCTTTCTGTCGTTAGGTTCAACAGGTAGAGGTACAATTGTTGGAATTTGACTAAAGGGCAACGCAGGCATGGATCAAGCGGGCACACCACCACCGCGCTTTTTTGGCTACGGAAGCTTGGTCAACCGAGCCACCCACGGTTACCAAGACATTCAAAGAACCCGCATTTCGGGTTGGGCGCGCGTTTGGCGGCAAACGACATTGCACGACGCGCCGTTTTTGACAGCCACGCCAGAGCCGGGGTCAACGATTGAGGGGCTGACAGCAGCAGTTCCCAATGCAGATTGGCGTGCGCTGGACGAACGCGAACATGGCTATAACCGTATTCCGCTAACGTGCACCGAAAACACCGCGATTTACGAGGTACCGGTGGGCAAGCACCCTGTGCCACCTGCCCCCCATTCGATCTTGATGAGCTATCTTGATGTGGTCGTGCAGGGATATTTGCGCGAATTTGGGGAAGCGGGTGCAGCGCTGTTTTTCGCAACGACCCATGGTTGGGACACGCCGATTTTGGATGATCGCGCCGCGCCGCGCTATCCGCGCCATCAGGTTTTGAACACGGATGAAACGCGCTTTGTTGACGAAGCGGTACATGCGTTAGAGTGCACGATTATACGCGACTAGCGACGCCAGAAAGCGCGGCGCATGCGGCGCGCTTCACGCTCGAAGGGTGCCGGTTCAATTGCTGGGACAACGCCTGTCTCAACTTTGCGCATGACGCGCATGGCCAGCACCAGCGCAGCGATCCCGAAGAGCACGCCGCCGATGGCCTGTCCAATCAAAACGCCCGGCGCACCGTACCATGCCGCCCCTAAGATCACGAATGGAATGGTGCCAAGCGTGTGGCGACCCCAATTGAGCCATGTGGAATAGAACGGGTGGCCAAGGTTGTTGAAGCTGGCGTTTGCGACAAAGAGAAGCCCGTTGAAGAAGAACATCAGCGCCAGTGGTCCACAGAAGAGATAGACCAATTCGCGTGTGATCCCCGTGGCCGTGAAGATGTCGGCGATGGGTGCCCTGAGGAGGAAAAGCAGCAGTGTCATTGCGATGACGAAAGCTGCTGTAAAGATCACGCCGGCAAAGAAGCCACCCCGCACGCGGTCATGCTGCCCCGCGCCGAAGTTCTGGCCGATGATGGGCCCAACAGCGCCAGAAAGGGCGAAGATAGTTCCGAAAGCGAGGGGGGTCAGGCGGCCCACGATGGCCATACCTGCGACCGCCGCTTCGCCGAATTCAGCCATCGCGCGGGTGACATAGGCCTGCCCAATTGGGGTCGCGAGTTGGGTCAGGATTGCTGGGAATGCAATTGCCAGAACGGGGCGCAAATCGATCATCAGATCGCGGGCTTCGGGGCGCACGAAACCGCCGTAGAATTTCAAGATGGGTTGCAAGGAAACAGCTGCGATAGTCAGGCGTGCGGCGACCGAGGCAAGGGCTGCACCTGTAAGCTCAAGATCCAAGCCAAAAATCAGGATGGGATCGAGCACAGCATTAACCACGCCGCCAGAGATCGTCGCGAACATCGCGCGTTTCGCATCACCATGCGCGCGCAGGATTGCGCCGCCGACCATGCCGACCATCAGGAACGGCAGGGTTGGGACAATGATTTGCAGATAGTGAACCGCCAAATCATGAGTATCCCCCGTCGCACCCAACAGGGTGACGAAGAAGCCAAGGTTAAGCCAGACCAATGCGGCGAAAATCGCGCCAAAGACGATGCCATAGATCAGCGCATGGGTCGCTTTGCGTTTGGCCTCATGCTCATCCCCTGAGCCCAAGGCGCGGGCAACCAGTGCGCCCGCGGAGATCGACATGCCGATGCCGAAGGAGGTGGTAAAAAAGAGGATCGCACCCGCATAGCCGACAGCAGCGGCAAGCTCTGCCTTGCCGAGCATGGAGATGAAAATCATATCCACGAAATCGACAAGGAAGATCGCCATCAATCCGACCGAAGCCGTGAGCGACATCACCGATACATGTTTAAAGAGCGAACCTTCGAGAAACTTGGCTTGCTCTGACATGTATTATCCTTTGGCTTTTATCACTTGCAGAAGCGGCATGAGCGAGGCCATGTCCGGTCCACGTTGACGGCCTGTGACCGCTTTGCGCAGTGGCATGAAGAGACCCTTGCCCTTACGACCTGTTGCGGCCTTCACGGCAGAGGTCCATTCGCCCCACGTCGTGTCAACGTAAGGTGCCTCTGGCAGCATTGCCATGGCCTCGGCGACAAATTCTTTATCCTCGTCTTCGATCAACGGCTCTGCACCGTTTTTCACGAGGTCCGCCCATTCCGCCAAATCGCTGAGAACAGTGATGTTTTCGCGCGTGACGTCCCAGAAACGCTCTGCCTGATCATCGGAGATGCCGAGGTCGGAGATGCGGGTTTTTACGGCGTCGAGCGACAGTGTTTGGTTATAGCGCGCAGTCAGCGGGTAGAGATCATCCACGTCGAATTTCGTTGGCGCGGAGCCGAATTGTGTGACGTCGAAGCCTTCAATCAGTTCGTCCATAGACGTGCGCAGTTCGACCGGTTGGGACGAGCCAAGACGCGCCAAGAGCGAAAGAAGCGCCATCGGCTGAACACCCGCTTCGCGCAGATCGCGAAGGGCCAGTGTGCCGAGGCGCTTGGACAGGGATTCACCCTGTGGACCAGTTAGGAGCGAGTGGTGCGCAAAGTCAGGAACGGTGCCACCGATTGCTTTGATCATCTGGATTTGCGTCGCAGTGTTGGTGACGTGGTCAGAGCCGCGCACAACATTAGTGACGCCCATGTCCGTGTCATCAACGATAGAGGCGAGCGTATAAAGCACCTGACCATCGCCGCGAATGAGCACAGGGTCAGACACAGAGGCCGCATCGATCGAAATGTCACCAAGGATGCCATCGGTCCATTCGATACGCTCTTGATCAAGCTTGTAACGCCACACACCATTGCCGCGCTCTGCGCGCATCGCTTCTTTTTCGGCGTCAGAAAGCGCCAAAGCAGAGCGGTCATAGACGGGCGGTTTGCCCATGTTGAGTTGCTTTTTGCGCTTGAGGTCGAGCTCAACAGGCGTTTCAAACGCCTCATAGAAGCGACCCATTTCGCGCAGTTTGTCGGCGGTTTCGGCGTAGCGATCAAGGCGTGTAGACTGGCGTTCCACCTTGTCCCACGTCAGGCCGAGCCATTCTAGATCTTGCTTGATCGCGTCGACATATTTCTCTTCGGAACGCACAGGATCGGTGTCATCGATCCGCAGAATGAAGGTGCCGCCGGATTTAGCCGCGATCATATAGTTGAACAGCGCAGTGCGCAGGTTGCCTACGTGAATATAGCCTGTTGGCGACGGGGCGAAACGGGTGGTGGTCATCGGTGCATCTCCTGTTGGGGGTGCTCTGTCACAGGCGATGGGAATTGTCCAGTTTTGCCCGCTATTCTGGATGCACCGGCCAGGTTTTGTCGAGATCATGCAGCCCGCGCGTGATGAGTTCCTCCAGAACGTCCATATCAACGTCGGCCAGTTTGTTCACGTAGAGGCAGGCTTTACCGATTTTATGCTTGCCCAGTCGCGCAAGGATATCGCCGTAGTCCTGATAGCCCGGCATGATGTAGAGCGAGAGACTGGATTTACGCGGTGAAAAACCGGCTGCAAGGGAATCGCCCTCGTGGCCACTGTCATAGACGTAGTGATAGCGCCCGAAGCCGATGATCGTTGGGCCCCACATTTTGGCTTTGTATCCGGTGATGCGTTCGTAGAGCGCCAGCAAGGTGAGCGCGTCGGCCTTACGCGTTGGGTGTTCGAGCGCGTCGATGAAACCGCGTGGATCAACTTTGGTTTCTTGTGTCTTGTTTTCACTCATCGCAGCCTCCCGCAGCGTCACTAATGCAATGGGCCAGAAGTTGCCCTAACTTGCGACAACGTAACCCGCGAGGCATGACATGAGCAAACCTTACATTCTGCGCACCTATGAAAAGGCGCTTGGCTGGCCTTTCGGTCGGCAGCTTTTCTCGGCCTATGCCGCGCGCAAAGCGCCGTATTTCCGCACAGTTAAGCCATTGGTGAAGACGCTGAAACCGGGTCACTGTGAAATCGCGTTGAAGAAGCGGCGCGCGGTAGAGAACCATATCGGCACGTTTCATGTAATCGCGGTAGCCAATGGGTTGGAAATGGCGATGGGCTTTTTGGCAGAGGCGACCGTGCCAAAGCATTTGCGCTGGATTCCGAAAGGTATGGATCTGACTTATCCCGCCAAAGCGGACAGCGATCTGATTTGTGAAGCAGTGAGTGATCCTGCTGATTGGGTTGTAGGCGATGTGCCGATCAAAGTGACCGCGCGGCGCACCGATGGCACGGCCGTCGTTGAGGGCGTGATCACCGTTTGGATCAGCGAAAAACCTACGAAGTAAGCGCAACCATCTTGGCAATGGTATTCATGTTGCGCGCGGTTCCGTCTACCGCGCCTTTGATCTTCAGCTTGGATCGCCCCATGCCGCTTGGGTAGTGGACGTAGAGCACGCTTTCGCCTGCGATGATCTCTTCATCGTTTTGCCCCTTTATATCGCTTTGCGCGGCTTTGAGCGGGTCAGTATCGAGCAAGATCGCCATGACTTGGTTCCCAGCCGCATTTGGGAAAGGGTTGTCTGCTAAGATACGTTGCATTTGTTCGGCGCTACGCACAAAGACAGGAACGGCTTGCCCTGCATAAGCGTCTAGTTTCGCCTCAAGCTGCGATTTGATGTCTGCAGCGTTCAGCGAGGATTTAAGCGCGACTTTGCCGCTGGCGATATAGGTTTGCGCATTTTTGAGCCCGCATTCAGCGCACATAGCGCGCAGGTCAGCCATGGGCAATTTACCCGTGCCGCCAACGTTCACTGCCCTTAAAAACAACGCGTATTGCATGATCTAAACGTTCCAAATCTAAGCGCCATTACGAGGTATCGCACGGGAATGACGCAGCGCCAAGTTCACAGGGGCGTGCATTCTTGAGTGAACGCTTTAATATCCGATCAAAATCACTATCTTCACAGTTCAGTACGACACATATCACCCTTTCCACCTTTTTTCATTGAAAAGAAAGCGATCCCAATGAGCGATACTAACGAATACACACCGCCCGAAGTCTGGACATGGGATCAAAGCAGCGGTGGCAAGTTTGCTTCGATCAACCGCCCGATTTCTGGCCCGACCCATGACAAAGAACTGCCGCGCGGCGAGCACCCGTTGCAATTGCATTCACTCGGCACACCTAATGGCGTCAAAGTGACGGTCATGCTCGAAGAGCTGCTGGCAGCTGGCCACACGGGTGCCGAATATGACGCATGGCTGATCAACATTGGCGAGGGCGATCAATTCGGGTCGGGCTTTGTCGGCGTGAACCCGAATTCTAAGATCCCTGCCCTGCTGGATTATTCCGGCGACGAGCCTGTGCGCGTGTTTGAGAGCGCATCGATCCTGATGTATCTTGGCGAGAAGTTTGGTGCGTTTATTCCAGAAGGCAAAGCCCGCGTTGAGTGCTATAACTGGCTGTTCTGGCTAATGGGGAGCGCGCCATACCTTGGCGGTGGTTTTGGTCATTTCTACGCCTATGCGCCGACCAAATGGGAATACCCGATCAATCGGTTCGCGATGGAAGCAAAGCGTCAGATGGACGTTCTGGATCGTCATTTGGCGGATAATGAATTTTTGGCAGGCGATGAGTATTCAATCGCCGATATCTGCACATGGCCTTGGTACGGACGCCTTGCTATGGGCGGATTGTATGAGGCTGGCAAATTCTTGGATGTGGAAAGCTACGAGAACTTGCAACGCTGGACCAAACAGATCGATGCGCGCGAAGCGGTGCAACGCGGTAAGATCGTGAATACGGCTTGGGGACCTGAAGAACGTCAACTGCCGAACCGTCATTCTGCCGCTGATATCGATGCCGTTCTGGCGAAATAAATCGAACATATCGCGCTTTGGCTTACCGACTAAGGCAAGACAGGGCGCGGCGTAGGATTTTGAGAAACTTGTTTGCGGTGATTTAGCCGCAAACAAGTCACCCTATCATTTCCAAAAATTGGAACGTGCCTACTGCTTTTTGGCGCCAAACGCGCCTGCAGCCACAAATTGGGATCCTTCATTGGACGTTGTGAAGCTTAAATCGCCACCAACTTCTTGCGCCTCATCCCCGTAGAACCTGCCGTTGACAGCAGAAGCCGTCATTATTTCTTCATCTCCACCGTTTTCTATGCTCAAAGTTGTAGCGAAGGAACCGTTCCGCACTGCTGCCGGTTTCAACTTGAGAACAGTGTCGCTGCCTGTTCCATCTTGATCTGTCAGGTTATTGAATTCACCAGAAATTTGAGATTTACCAAAATCCACATCCAAGTTGACGTCACCGTATAGTCGGACACGTTGATCCGGGTCTGTCGTTAGATAAGCATCAGCGCGCATGCCTCTTTCCGCGAAATACGTTGCCGAGCCATTCGTCGGCAATTGCGCCACCGAGGTTGGGGTTCCCATGACACCATATGCCCGAGTGTTCACACCATCGGCTATGTCTGATGTGCTAAACCGAACCATGTATTTGAATTTGCTCGTCCCTTGCTGAATTTTATCCCAAGAGCCGTCGAACGACCACATAAAGACTTTTGTGCCATCAGGGAGTGTTTTCGAGAACGAGGACCCCGAACTGTTCAGATCTGAAGGTTCAAACGTTACCGTTCGGCCAAAAGCGGTCACGTTATAAACCACGACGCCCGCAGCATTTTTGCTCGGCGTTACAGTGACTTCCCTACGATCGCTGGACATCACCATTCCGGTAGACGTATCCCTTGCGAGAACAGACAAAGCGTTGCTGAAGCGCGCTTCATTTGTGTCCACCAAGCTTTGAATTGTCGTTGTCTCGGTTTCAATCGAACCAGAGCTGGACATGGTTGATCCACCGCACGCCGAAACACCTATCCCGCCTAAGGCAAGGAAAACAAAACTCAAAATTCTATGCATAAAATTATTCTTTTACGTTTTATTCACACGCGCAAGTTGTCAAAATATTGATGTTTTTCAAGTCGCTTGGCACATTTCTGCAGGCGGAATTCGATTTTCATTTTCAATTGTTTTTATTTTACCACGACTAACGGCTACCGTTTGCAAGGAATGACAGGATTTTGGTGATCCCTACGGAAATTTGATCACCGCGCTGTCAGCCTTTGCGGTAAGGTTCGTTCAACTGCGGCGTGGATCGCATGATCAGGGGAACACCAATGTCACTTCGAAAACTCTTAACTGCGTTGCCCCTTTTGGTCGCAACGTCGGCCAATGCGACGGTCATTGACGGTCATATCCTGCGTCAATCAGGCAATGGGGATTTCGTCATACTCGATCCAAGAGAAGAGTTTTCCGTTGGGAACGACACCTTCGACGACTGCAATTTGTATGCTTTTGACGAGGATCAAAACATTCTTTTGATCGAACCGATCCGCGTGGATATTGGACCTGAGACAGGCGTTATCCCTCAAGGGACCATTGTCGCCAGTCACTACGTGTTTTTCGACAGCATCAATGGCATTCATCAAGGCTATATCGATTTTGACGCGCCTATTCTAGGCGTTGCGGTGCAGCAAGACACGATGGGCGCGACAGATTTTCTGGCCAACACGCAAGTGAATTACATCAGCGAGGAACTGCGTGGGTTGGAGCGAGGTGATTATGTTTGGATCGATGAAAACCAACCAAACCGGTTGTGGGTGTTCTGGGCGGGATCATCCCCGGGTGATTTCGTGCGTGTTTTCACAGCGCAATCTGCAGCGGCGATGATGTAGACCAGACCGCTTTTGCAGGTCTAGAGTTTTAAGATATAGAAGTAATCGTTTCGCGAAACACCATCGATACGCACGCCGTCGGGGTGCATGGCGATGCGTTCGAAACCCTGCTTTTCATAAAAGCCAATAGCGCGGTGGTTTTCTGTGTCTACGAACAACTCCAGCTGCTCGATGCCTATGCTGCGCGCCTCGTCAATGATCCCAGCCATCAGCCTACTTGCCGCGCCTGTGCCGTGGTGGCTGCCTTTGACGAAGAACGGCCCAATCTCTGCACGGTGGCGGACGCGTTCAAGTTGCTGTGGGCGCAAGCCACAAAATCCAACGAGAGTTTCACCGTCAAAAACGCCGTAATACACACCGCTGTCCAAGGTTGCCCGCGCTTGGTCTTCGCTCACGCCCAGAACATCAGCTTCGGTGATCAGGAAACCCAAGGGATAATCACGCGCGCCTTCAAGGCGCAGCGCGGACCATTCGGCGCTGTTAACGCCGGTGAGTTTTTTGAACGTTAGTGCCATGGCCTAGCTGTTATCGCGCCATCTGTTCACAATTGGGTAGCGACGATCCAGCCAGAAGGCGCGGCGCGAGAGGCGCGTGCCGGGGGCAGATTGGAAGCGTTTGTATTCCGAGATGTAGAGCAGATGTTCGACCCGTTTGACCACGGCGCGCTCATAACCAGCGGCGACGCAATCGGCGACGGAGGCCTCGTTATCGACAAGCATTTCCAAGATTCCGTCAAGGATCGGATAGTCTGGTAGGCTGTCGCTGTCCTTTTGGTCAGGGCGCAATTCTGCTGACGGGGGTTTGTCGATGATTGAGGGCGGAATGACTTCGCCCTCTGGCCCCATCATCCAGTCGAAATGGTTTTCGTTGCGCCAACGGCAGACCTCGAACACGCGCACTTTGTACATGTCTTTGATCGGGTTATAGCCGCCCGACATGTCGCCGTAGATCGTCGCATAACCTACGGCAACTTCGGATTTATTGCCAGTTGTCAGCAACATAGAGCCGAATTTGTTGCTCATCGCCATAAGGAGCAAACCGCGCAGGCGCGACTGAATGTTTTCTTCTGTTACGTCAGGCTCTAAGCCCTCAAACAGTGGGGCGAGCGTGTTGGTGATCGCATCCCGTCCCTCTTTGATCGGGACGAAATTGTATGTAGCGCCAATCCGTTCTGCGCAGTCTTTTGCGTCATCAAGCGAGCCTTGGGATGTATATTCCGAGGGCAGCATCACGCAGCGCACGTTGTCACCGCCCAGCGCGTCGACGGCGATTGTGGCGACCAGCGCTGAGTCGATGCCACCTGACATGCCGAGCAGAACCTTTTTGAAACCCGTCTTGCCCATGTAATCGCGCAAGGCTTGCACGCAGACGCGGTAATCCTGTTCGAATTGACCGGGGATGATGGCTTTTTCGCCGTCATCCACGCGCCAACCGTCGGCGGTGCGTGTAAGATCAACATGTGCGATCTGTTCGTCAAAGACCGGCAGTTGCACGGCAAGTTGGCCGCCGGGGTTGAGCGCGAAGGAGCCGCCGTCAAAGACCTGATCGTCCTGACCGCCCACCATGTTGAGGTAAATCAGTGGCAAGCCTGTTTCAACAACGCGGCTGACCATTTGGTTCATGCGCACATCGAATTTGCCGCGATAATAGGGCGAGCCATTTGGCACGAGCAGAAATTCCGCGCCGGTTTCTTCGAGCGTTTCGGAGACTTCCTCATGCCACGCATCTTCGCAGATCGGGCTGCCGATACGCGTGTTGCCAACGGAATACGGACCACCAAGTGGACCGCTGTCGAAAATACGCACCTCGTCAAAGACGTCCTCATTCGGAAGGTTATGCTTGAGCGCTTTGCTGACGATCTTACCATCGCGGCAGATGAAATAAGCGTTGAAGAGTTTACCCTCCTCTACCGCAGGGCCACCGATTGCGAGCGCGGGGCCATCGGCGCAGTCAACTGCGAGCGCTTCAATCGCGGCAAGGCAGGCAGCTTGCACAGCGGGCTTCATCACCAAGTCTTGGGAATTATAACCGAGGATGAACATTTCGGGCAGCGCAACGAGGTCGGCGTTTGCCGCTTTGCCCGCGATCCAAGCCTCGCGCGCTTTGGCAGCGTTGCCTTCAATATCGCCCATCACTGGGTTCAATTGACCAAGGGTGATGCGAAAGCGATCGCTTGCGTTGGCAGATGTCATGTCATGCGCTCCGGCAGTTCGTGTTTTGGCAGATGTATCACAGCTGTAAGCGAGGGAAAGGGCCTGCGCTAACCCGCGTATAAATTCCATTTGTTCTTGTCTGGACCCTGAACTAGGGTCGCCCAAACGGAATTGCCCCAAGCATTGGACGTCTTACATGCGCTTTGCCCCTTTAGTTCTTGCCGCCAGCCTGTCGTTTGGCGTTCAACCCTTTGCTGTGTCTGCGCAAACCTCAGGTGTCGAGACCAAGCAATATGATGATGGGGGTGTCTATGAAGGCACGTTCAAAGACGGGTTGCAGCATGGGCTGGGGACCTATCGTCTTCCGAACGGGTATGAATATTCCGGCGAATGGATTGCGGGTGAAATTCTCGGCCAAGGACGCGCAAAGTTTCCCGATGGCGCGGTCTATGACGGCGCATTTGCCAAGGGCAAACCAGAGGGTATCGGCAGAATCACTTACGCAGACGGCAGCACCTATGAGGGCAGCTGGCTCGACGGGCTTCCACAGGGCACGGGGATTTCCATCAGCACAGATGGGAGCCGTTATGAAGGATCGTTCCGAGGTGGCAAGCAGCACGGCAAAGGCAGTCTGCGCCGCGAAGACGGGTATGTGTACAACGGCGATTGGGTGAACGGTGCCAAGGAAGGCGCGGCAACAATCGTTTATCCCGACGGGTCTGAGTACCAAGGTCAAGTGCAAGACGGGCAGCGCGAAGGCATTGGCATCTTTACGCTTAGCGATGGAATGATCCTTGATGGTCCTTGGCGCGGTGGACAATTGAGCGGACTTGCCAAAGTGATCCAACCCAATGGCGATGTCTATGAGGGCGACCTGGTTGCAGGTCGGCGCGAAGGCAAAGGTAAGGTCACCTATCAAAACGGCGACATCTATGAAGGCGATTTCTTTGATGATCTGCGTCACGGCGTTGGAAAATTCACCGCCACCGACGGTTATATTTATGAAGGCGCATGGCAAAAGGGGCTGATCGATGGCATCGGCCGCGTGAGTTATCCTGATGGCTCTGTTTACGAAGGGCAGATGAAAAACGGCCTGGCGCAGGGGCAAGGCAAGATCACCTATCCGGGCGGCGCGCATTATGAGGGCCAATGGGTTGCCAATGTCATCGAAGGTGCGGGGCGCGCGGTATACGGCGATGGTACGATCTATGAGGGCAGCTTCAAAGATGCACGGCATCATGGGCAAGGTGTTCTGACCCGCCCGAACGGGTATCGCTATGAAGGCGCTTGGGTCGAAAATCAGATCACCGGTACAGGAACGGCGAGTTTCCCTGACGGATCAATCTATGAAGGGCAGTTCCAAGACGGGCAACGCAATGGGCGCGGCATCTTTCGAATGGCGGATGGTTTTTCCTATGATGGCGCATGGCAATCGGGCGTGATGACAGGCCTCGGAACAGCGCGCTATGCGACAGGCGATATTTACGAAGGCCGCTTTGTGAACGGCAAACGTGAAGGCCAAGGTGAGATGCGCTATGCAGACGGCAGGGTCGCGTCTGGCACTTGGGCCAATGGCCAACTTCTGGAGCAAAGCCCGACGGACGCAACGGGGAACTAAGCATTCACCGCCTGTTAACAGGGGCACCTGAAAATCTACAGCGATCAGTAAATTTGAGCTAAGGCTTTGAGAGACCGCGGACCTTTTACGGCCGCAGCGAGCGATCTCATTTTCGCCACGCAATTCTGCCTGCATGAATCCTAATTTGGGGCTTTTCGCCGCTCTTAAGGTAATGAAATCCTTACCCAACGTCACCTTTTTCGCCCTCACCCCCCAAATGGGAGATGCCAGACTTTTTGATGCCGATTAACCCTTCGATCATTAAGTCGGAGGAATTTTTATGGATCAGATATTTGACTATAGCCAATCATTAGGCGCGCTTCAGGTTATCGGTGTTCTTGGGTTTCTTTTGTATATTTCCGCCTTTGCTGCAGTCCAATGGGGCGTTCTGAATGGAAACAGCCTCGCCTACTCTCTTGCCAATGTGATGTCCTCGGTTTTTGTCTCGATCAGTCTGATCGAGGAGTTCAACCTCTCTGCCGCGCTTATCCAAGGTAGTGTCATCGCGATTGGCGTCACAGGGCTTGCCCTGCGTCTGCGCCGTTCGCGTGCAAGGTCTCGCAGCATTTTTCATAACACTTTAGATGGAGATCTCGTTTGATGACCTATGTCGATATTTTTTCATATTGGTTAACTATTTTTGTCATCGCAATAGCCCCAGGCCCCGTCGTTTTAATGCTAATTGTCCGGTCTGCTAGCAACGATATCAAAGGCGCAGTCAGATTTGGGCTTGGCTTCGCTGTTGGCGGCGTCCTGATCGTCACCGCAGTTTGTTTTGGCCTCAGCGCGTGGCTGACCTCTGTGCCGGAGTTCTTTGAATATTCCAAATACGTGATGATGGCCTATATTTTCTGGTTGGCTTACGACATCTGGAAAGGCAGCGTTGATATCGCTCAAGATGATGCGAACGCTAAGAAAAAGCTGAGTTCACCAGCCTTTGCGGGGATGACGACTTGCTTTTTGTCGCCCTACATGATGGTTCTGCTTCCACTGACGTTGCCTGAGGTCTTGAACCTTACAACGATCGAAATGCCGCAATTCCTAATTTTAGCGCTCGTGACGTTTGGCGGGCTTATTCTGGCCTCTGCAGTGGTCGTTATATTCGCGGCACAATTGCGACGATTGGCACGCACCGCACATGGGCAGTTTTACATGAACAGGGGGCTTTCTGCCCTCTTGGTATGCGGGGGTGGGTCGATGGTTTTATTGTGAACCGACACCAATTTTCGTACTCTGGGGGTGATTTCCTCTTCCGTTAATCCCCTTAGACTTGAGGTGTGTCTGCCTGCGTTGATGAATTGTCCTTTGCGCAGGCGGACATACCATCAGGCTGCCCCTCTTTGGGCAGCTTTTGGCGTTTCACTCCATTGCTTTCGTTGCAAAGATCAAAAAAGTGGCGAAATCAGTTGGTGTTTTGCGAACTGAAATGCGTCAGAGCAAACGTGGGCCTTGACGAGTGGCACAAGCATTCTGTTGAGTGAACCGATACGCGCAAATTGCGCAAATTTTTTATTTACGACCCACGATATCACTGCTGAATTTTCTGCAACTCTATAGATCGTTTAGGGATTTCAATGCAAAGACACGAGCCTAGTCAGCCAGAGGATGACCACAAACTGATCCTTGAGCGTATTTATGACATTGCATTAGAGCCAACGCAGCTTGATGAGTTTATCAACCTTTGGGCTGACACAGATTGGGAAGAGCAATTTACGCAAACTGGGGATAACCAAACAGGCGCGTTCGATGCCCATTTCAAAGCTCATCTGGAACGGGCCGAAGCCTTTTTACTGCTCGGAGATACACCGCCGACGCAGCTTGAGGACCACCTGAAACCATACGATAAATTCGCCGCCTTTACTGTGAACGCCGCCCTTATCGTAGAGGGTGCAAACGCCGGCGCGAATGCAGCGTTTAATGTATCCAAAGGTGACAACTTATCGTCACTACAAATACCCAGCGACGTGCAAGAGCCTTTGCTCAACGTTGTGAAAGACGTTCTGCACCGAAACGATTGCAGCGAACGGCTCATCAAATCGGAGAACGAGACAAAGCAGGGCGCCATGTTGTTTCGTGTTATCCGCATTCCAACACAGAACGGAGCAACGCCATCTGCCCTGGTTGTGTCGACATATGTCCATTGGCGCGAGGCAATTGGGGATATCCTAAACAACGCTTTCAAACTGACAAAGGCCGAACAGGGTGTGGTGCGAAAGCTCACCGAAGGGCATGATGTGAAATCCATCGCCGCGAGCCGCGGAACGACTGTGGGCACTGTGCGCGAGCAGATCAAATCAATCATTGCCAAGATGAACCTGCGATCACAGGCGGATGTCGTGCGCTTTGCGCTGATCCTGAGTGAATTTTCTGAACCCTCAGCCGTCGGTGGTGGCGATGAGACTGTGAAAACGCTGGTCACGTCTGAGGATTGGTTTCAAGCACAGGTGTGGAAACCTTTTAAGTCGATCAAGCTCCCTGATGAGCGCGTCATGACCTATCATGAAATGGGGCCATCAAACGGCCAACCCGTGCTCTATTCGCATATGGGATCGGCCATGGTGCGATGGACGAAACCGATGATTAAATTGGCCTTTCAACATAAGCTGCGCATCATTTGCCCCATTCGTTCAGGATATGGTGAAAGCGACAATCTGAATGCCGATGCGGATGTCCTAGATACGACCAGCAGCGATACGGCATTTCTTTTGAAAAGCCTTGGCATTTCTAAACTGCCCTATGCCGTTCATGGAAGCGACTTTCCTTTCGCTGCTGATCTCGCCGCGAAACACCCCGAATTGATTAGCGAAGTGATCGGTATCGGTGCGCGACCGTGTCTTCCGGGCGGTGAACCGGTTGATGGCCCCGGGCGTTGGCAGCGTTTCTTTGTTTGGACCGCGCGACATAACCCCAGCCTTGTGCATTTCGCGTCCAAGGCGGTCATGATGATGGCTAAACGCATCGGCCCCGATGCGATGCTCAACAAAATCTGCAGAGACTCACCTACAGATTTGGCATTGTTGCAGTCAGATGAGATCAAACAAGTTTTAGTCGCCAATCTGGAATTGATGGCTGGCCCGTCCAGCAATGCCGCACGTGCCTTTGCGATGGAGTATATTGCGTTCCATGAGGATTGGAGCCACCTGATGCAAGGTTTGCGACAAATTCCGGTCCACATCTACACCGCCGAGGAAGACCCAACGATCAGCTTCGCCGCCCTTGATGAACTGCACAAAGCCTATCCTTGGATTACTTTCGAAGTCGTCTCGAATGCTGGGCTCGCGCTCATGTATGAAGACGCCGAGCGGTTGATCCCCGCCCTCGCGGATGCGGCGCACCGCGCGGCGAGCGACAGCAGTCCGACAGTAGCAGTACGACGACGCGCTGACGCTTGAGAACCGAACGCTAGTGAAGGTCCTTAACCTAGTCCTTTAGGAACTTCAGGAGATGTTCGGCCAACTCTACCGGAGCTTCTTCGGGGATCGCGTGGCCACAGGGGAGAGCGACGCCCGAGACGTGGTTTGCTTTTTCCTGCCACGTTGCCTTGACGTCATAAAGCTCCCCGACAGTGCTTTGCGCGCCCCAAATCGCTAAAAGGGGTGCTGTGATGTGTTTGTTAAAGTCTTCTTCATCGTGGGCGAGATCGATGCTGGCGGCGGCGCGGTAATCTTCGCAAATCGCGTGGAGCGTGGCCGGATCGCGGTAGCTTCGCAGGTATTCCGCGATTGTGGCTTCGTCGACAGCTCCTTCGATCTTCATTTGTCCCGCGATATGTCTGCGCAAGAAGTATTCGGGATCAGAGGCGATCAATTTTTCGGGCAATCCATTGGGCTGGATCAGGAAAAACCACCAGAAATAGCGCGTCGCGAATTCCTGATTGGTTTGCGCGTACATCGTGTGCGTTGGCGCGATATCCAGCACGGCGATGCGTTCAACGGCATCAGGAAAATCAAGCGCGAGACGATGGGCCACGCGGCCACCGCGATCATGACCAATGACCGAAAAACTCTTATGCCCCAAATGCCTCATCAGATCGATCTGATCTGCGGCCATCGCCCGTTTGGAATAGGGCAAATGCGTAGGGTTGCTTTCAGGTTTGTCGCTGTCCCCATAGCCCCTGAGATCGGGCGCGATGACTTGGTAACCCGCCTGCACAAGGCGCGGAGCCACCTTGCGCCAGACCACATGGGTTTGCGGATGGCCGTGCAGCAGCAAAACGGGTGGCCCCTCCCCCGCGCTTACGTAGTTGATGACCAATTCGGGCAATTGCACCCTTTGCACATCAAAGCCTTCGAGGAAGGCAGAGGCGACCACCTATAGTCCTTCCAGAACGGCATCCGCGATGGCCGCGCCGCAGGTTTTGGTGTCAGCAGGTCCGCCAAGATCGGGCGTGCGCAGGGCCTCTTCTGCCAAGACCCGCTCAATCGCGGCAATGATTGATGTGCTGGCCCCTTGCGCCCCGAGATGTTCGAGCATCATCGCGGCCGCCCAAATTTGACCAACGGGATTGGCGATCCCTTTTCCTGCAATATCAGGCGCGGAGCCGTGGACGGGTTCAAACAGAGAGGGAAATTTTCCCTCAGGATTGATGTTGCCCGACGGCGCGATGCCGATAGTGCCGGTGCAGGCTGGACCGAGATCGGACAGGATGTCGCCAAACAAGTTTGAGGCGACAACAACATCGAACCAATCTGGGTGCAGGACAAACTGGGCGGTCAAAATATCGATATGGTACTTATCGACTTCGATGTCAGGATAATGCGTCGCCATTTCAGCGACCCGTTCATCCCAATAAGGCATCGTGATCGAGATGCCGTTGGATTTGGTGGCAGAGGTCAGGTGCTTGCCGCGCTTGGCCGCCAGATCAAAGGCATATTTCAAGATACGATCAACGCCAATCCGGCTCATGACGGTTTCTTGCACGACGATCTCGCGCTCTGTACCGGGGAACATTTTGCCACCGATGGAGGAATATTCTCCTTCGGTATTTTCACGCACGATCATCATATCGATGTCGCCCGGCGCGCGACCTGCGAGGGGCAATGGAACGCCAGGCATCGCGCGCGCAGGGCGCAGGCTCACGTATTGATCGAATTCCCGCCGAAACTGGATGAGCGACCCCCAAAGCGAGATATGATCAGGCACAACTTCGGGCCAGCCAACAGCACCAAAGAAAAGCGCATCGCTCTTGCCCAATTGGTCCTTCCAATCATCCGGCATCATCTGGCCGTGCTGTGTGTAGTAGTCGGCAGAGGCGAAATCGTAGTCAGTGAAATCAAACCCGAGATCGAATTTTTTCGAGGCGGCTTCCAGAACACGAATGCCCTCTGGCGTGGTTTCTTTCCCGATCCCGTCGCCGGGGATAACGGCAATCTTCCAGCTGTTCTTTGGCATGTCTCTGTCCCTTTGCGCGCGCTTTGAGTGGCTTGGACGACATGAGCAAGAAACCATGCTCTGAGGCAAGTTTATTTTAGATTTGGTGTCCTAGATCTTTGCGTTGAAAATGCTGACCCGCCGCTTTTACCACGGCACTTTTGCGCCTGACCAATCGTAGAACGACCCTGTTTCTTTTGGGGTGAGCCCGTCCAAGACCCCCAGCAAATTTTGCACAGCTTGATCCGCGCTGACAGTTTTGTGGCGTTCAACGTATTTTGCCGTAAAGGGCGTTTGAACAGTGCCGGGGTGAAGCGCAACGCAGTTGAGTTGTTTATGCGTGCGCGCGAGTTCGATAGCGGCGGTATGCACGATCTGGTTCACCGCAGCCTTGGCCGCACGGTAGGAATACCACCCGCCGAGACGGTTATCTCCGATTGATCCAACGCGCGCTGAGAGGACAGCGATGTGCGCAGGTCTGTCGCGCGTCGTAAGTTTAGCGGCACGCGCGAGGATCAGCGCGGGACCAACCGCATTCACTGCAAACTGGTCCATCATCGCTTGTCCGCTAATCTGTTTGAGCGATTTTTCAGGCTCTGCCCCATCGATAACCAAGGCACCAGTCGCCACAATGATCAAATCGAAGGTTTGCTGCAAAGCACCTAAGCTGCGTTCAACGGATGCCTCATCGGTGATATCCAACCCATCCGCACTGCGCGAAAGGGTTTTAACCTGCACGCCCCGCACCTCTAACGCGGCGACCAGCGCAGCGCCGATCCCGCCGGATGCGCCAATAATCAATGCGTTTTTCCAAGCCATCCTGCAGAGCTAATCCGACAAGTTGTATCGTCAAACCAAAAAGGGGTTTTCCTTGGATGGAATCGCGGTATAACCCTCCACATGTTTATGATCGGCCATATCCAGATTGATGCACAGCGCGCTCGCGCTGCGTCTCTGCTTGGCCTCGCGCTCCTTCTCCTACTTACTTGCCTCTGAGCGTGCCGGATCGGCGCGAGCGCTCAGGGGAGACAAGATCGCGCCACTTCACCAAGATATTCCGGTTCAACCTGCCAAAGCAGGTCCATGCAAATGAGACACTCCATGACCAATACTGACAAAAACAGAGTTATTATTTTCGACACCACATTGCGCGATGGTGAACAATCCCCCGGCGCGACGATGACCCATGATGAAAAGCTGGAAATTGCCAGCTTGCTCGATGATATGGGCGTTGATGTGATTGAAGCAGGTTTCCCGATTGCGTCTGAAGGCGATTTTCGCGCGGTAAGCGAGATTGCACAGAACTCTCGCGACAGCGTGATCTGCGGCCTTGCCCGCGCAAACTTTGGCGATATTGATCGCTGCTGGGAAGCGGTGAAGCACGCGCGCCAGCCACGTATTCACACGTTCATTGGCACATCCCCCCTGCACCGCGCCATTCCGAACCTGAATATGGATGAAATGGCCGAGCGCATTCACGACACGGTCAGCCATGCGCGCAACCTGTGTGACAACATCCAATGGTCGCCCATGGATGCGACGCGCACGGAAGACGATTATCTGTGCCGCGTTGTGGAAATCGCAATCAAAGCAGGTGCAACGACGATCAATATTCCTGACACCGTTGGCTACACCGCCCCAGTGGAAAGCGCCGATTTGATCCGCATGTTGACCAACAAAGTGCCTGGTGCAGATGAGATCATCTTTGCCACCCATTGCCACAATGATCTGGGCATGGCGACGGCGAACTCTTTGGCCGCTGTTGAAGGCGGCGCACGTCAGATTGAATGCACGATCAACGGTCTGGGTGAACGCGCGGGCAACACCGCCTTGGAAGAGGTTGTGATGGCCTTGAAAGTGCGTCACGACATCATGCCCTACACCACTGGCATTGATACGAAGAAAATCATGAACATCTCGCGCCGCGTTGCGGCCGTGTCTGGCTTTGAAGTTCAATTCAACAAAGCGATTGTTGGCAAAAATGCCTTCGCACATGAAAGCGGTATTCACCAAGATGGAATGCTGAAGAACGCGGAAACGTTCGAGATCATGCGCCCTGAGGATGTGGGTCTGACAGAAACGAACATTGTCATGGGCAAACACTCGGGCCGCGCGGCGCTGCGTTCTAAATTGGAGAACTTGGGCTTTGAGCTGGGAGACAACCAGCTGAAGGACGTGTTTGTTCGCTTCAAAGAGCTGGCGGATCGCAAGAAGGAAGTCTTTGACGACGATTTGATCGCCCTGATGCGCACGGCGACGGATGCGGAATCTGATCGTTTGAGCGTGAAATCCTTGCGCGTTGTCTGCGGCACGGACGGTCCTCAAGAAGCGGCGCTGACCTTGGTTGTGGATGGCGAAGAAAAGTCCACGACAGCGACGGGTGACGGCCCTGTAGATGCAACGTTCAACGCGGTGAAAGAGCTGTTCGATCACAACGCGCGTTTGCAACTGTATCAGGTACATGCGGTGACCGAAGGCACTGATGCGCAGGCGACAGTGTCCGTGCGCATGGAAGAGGACGGCAAGATCGTCACGGGCCAATCAGCGGATACGGATACGGTTGTCGCCTCTGCCAAAGCCTATGTCAGCGCCTTGAACCGCCTGCTCGTGCGCCGCGAAACAACGGATGTGGGCTATGACACCAAAGGTGTGAGTTACAAAGACGTGTCTTAAAATGCCGATCGCCTGCAACATCATGATTTTGCAGGCGATTTATTCCCCTTCGAACAACCTGCTATTCGTCATCGCAGCCCTTGAAACGAGGGCGACAATGGCCGTAATCTTAAAGGGTTGTTATATGTATAGGTGGTTTAATTATGCCCGTTGTTTCAAATCTTTCGGAAACATCTCTAACGCTCACAGAATTCGACGTCGACGAATATGGAACCGATTGGATTTTGGATGTCCAAGGAATCAGTCTTACCTACAGCTTAGAAAATGAACTTGTTTCAGGCACAATTACAGCTTTCGTATTACGAAATGAACCTGACGATGATTTGCTAAATGAGGCCTACGGTTTCCCAGATTGGGAATGGGAAGGCCGCGTTTTATTCCAAGGTATTGATCTCAACATCGATGTAAGCACCCCATTCGATTTGACGAGTTCTGAACCATTAACGTCCCTGTTCGGAAGCATCTCCGGGAGTTATGCATTCAGTCACTCGGAATACGATGAAAGTACTTTCCCAACGGCTTACTTGCTTGGAACCTCTAATACCTTTGTAAAGTACGGCGATAGTGACACAATTGTTCATACACTTGGAACCAACGTCACGCTGAAATTCGGAAGCAGCAATGACACTGTGCGCGTTATGGAGGCCGGTGGCCCAATCAAGGCGCACATGTTCTCCGGCGATGATTCAGTTTACGGAGGCGACGGGCAAGACGTCGTCTTTGGCGGCTTAGGAAATGACTACATTTCCGGTGGTGAAGACCGCGATGGTCTATTTGGCGGCGCGGACAATGACACTATTTTAGGCGGCGAAGGCAATGACACTCTAAAAGGTGGCAACGGCGACGATAGCTTGAGCGGCGGCAATGGAAGCGACTTAATTTTTGGCGGCGCAGGGGATGATAGTCTGAGCGGTGACGGTTCGGACGATCTCGGCGATGTGCTGATCGGCGGTGTGGGCAACGATTATCTGCGCGGCGGATCGAGCGATGATAAATTGTTTGGCGGGTCAGAGAACGACACCATGTTTGGCGGCGCTGGTGATGACAAATTACACGGCGGCAGCGGCGCTGATGTCCTCTACGGCGACGCAGGCGATGACGCCTTGCTCGGCGGTGACGGTCGCGATGTTCTAATCGCAGGAGACGGCACCAACGGTCGTGACATGTTGTATGGCGGTCGAGGCGCGGATGCGTTTGTTTTCGTGACAGATTTCGGTGACCGAGAGGTTTCGGGCCGCACCGTTATCCGCGATTTCAACATTGCAGAAGATAAGCTTTGGACTGGTCCGAGCAACAACGGAACATGGGATGCAGACGATGCGTTTGATATCTTCATGGCCGGTTCGGCGCAGGTGGGAAACCATATCGTGTACACCGAAGGGGATACGAAAGTTGTTATCCTAAACGCGCAACTCGGGGATTTAGATGAAAGCGTCTTTGTGAATCCCGCAGATGGCGGTTATTTTGATTGGGCGGATTTGGGGTAGCTCACTTTAGGAATGCGCATTTAGCAAACCGCGCATTGCAAAATTCTGCATGACCGCACAATCACCCCCCTGTTGCTAAAATTGGGGCGGTTTAGCGCCGATTGACGCGCTGAACCCCCTTTTCCCTCAGTAAAAACACCCTATAAGAACAACTGGTCCGTTAGACTCACCATATGGACCAATACCAATTCTGAGCAGGACCGCAGCACATGGCATTTTGGGACAAACTTTCAGGCCTCTTTACGTCTGATATGGCGATCGACCTTGGCACGGCGAACACCCTTGTCTACGTCAAAGGCAAAGGCGTTGTATTGTCCGAACCGTCGGTTGTGGCCTATCACATCAAAGACGGCGTTAAGAAAGTTCTCGCCGTTGGTGAAGATGCAAAGCTGATGCTCGGCCGTACGCCCGGTTCTATCGAGGCCATTCGCCCCATGCGCGAAGGTGTGATTGCCGATTTTGATACAGCCGAAGAAATGATCAAACATTTCATTCGCAAAGTGCACAAACGCTCTACCTTTTCCAAGCCGAAGATCATCGTCTGTGTGCCGCACGGTGCGACGCCCGTTGAAAAACGTGCTATTCGTCAATCGGTTCTCTCCGCTGGTGCACGTCGCGCCGGTCTGATTGCAGAACCTATTGCCGCCGCAATTGGCGCTGGCATGCCGATCACTGATCCGACGGGTAACATGGTTGTTGATATCGGTGGTGGTACGACTGAGGTCGCGGTTCTGTCCCTTGGCGACATCGTTTATGCGCGTTCTGTCCGCGTGGGTGGTGATCGCATGGATGAGGCGATCATCAGCTATTTGCGTCGCCAGCAAAACCTACTTGTGGGCGAATCTACCGCTGAGCGCATCAAAACATCCATCGGTACAGCGCGTATGCCTGACGATGGACGTGGCGCTTCCATGCAAATTCGCGGACGCGATTTGCTGAACGGCGTGCCGAAAGAAACCGAAATTTCCCAAGCGCAGATTGCTGAAGCGTTGGCAGAACCTGTGCAGCAGATTTGCGAAGCGGTGATGACCGCGCTTGAAGCGACACCCCCTGATCTTGCCGCAGACATCGTAGATCGCGGTGTAATGCTGACGGGCGGCGGCGCGTTGCTCGGCGATCTTGATCTGGCGCTGCGCGAGCAAACGGGCCTTGCCGTTTCAATCGCGGATGAGAGCCTGAATTGTGTGGCGCTTGGCACCGGTAAAGCCCTAGAGTACGAAAAACAGCTACGCCACGCGATTGACTACGATAGCTGATTTCAGTTTCGTGATATGCAAAGGGCGTTAACCCTGACGCAGCGGAGAGTGACTTGGCCAACGAACGCGTTCAAAGCGAAGATTTCACTGGCCCCCTAAAGCGGTTGCTTGCGGGGATCATTGTGCTTTGCTTGCTCGCGATTTTCCTCGTTTGGCGGATTGATAGCCCACGCGTAGAGCGGTTTCGCATGGCTGTGATTGACCGTGTAGTGCCGAATTTTGATTGGGCGATGGTGCCAGTGACCGCGATGGTCAATCTGGTCCGCGATTTTCAGAGCTATCAGCGGATTTACGAGCAGAACCAAGAACTGCGCCGAGAACTCCAGCAAATGAAAAGTTGGAAAGAGGCGGCGCTCCAGCTTGAACAAGAGAACGCACGTCTGCTCGATCTCAATTCTGTGCGCCTTGATCCTCGATTGACCCATGTGACGGGCGTTGTGGTGGCGGATAGTGGATCACCCTATCGCCAGTCTGTGTTGTTGAACGTTGGGCGCCGCGATGGTGTTTTAGATGGTTGGGCGACAATGGATGGGCTTGGCCTTGTGGGTCGCATTTCAGGCGTTGGCGCGAATGCATCGCGTGTGATCTTGCTAACAGATACCACGAGCCGAATTCCTTCGGTCATTCAGCCTTCAGGTCAGAATACGATTGTCGTGGGTGACAACACCCGCTCACCGCCCATCGATTTCTTGGAAAATCCCGATTTGGTGCGCCCCGGTGATCGCGTTGTTTCTTCTGGTGATGGCGGCGTGTTTCCTGCGGGGCTTGTAATTGGCCAAGTTGCCAAAGACCCAGGTGGCCGTTTGCGCGTGCGCCTTGCTGCGGATTACGAGCGACTCGAATTTCTGCGCGTGCTGCGCAACTACGGCGCTGAGCGGATCGAGGATACGGGGCGTTTGATCCGCCCTGAGGAATTGCCGTCAAACGAACCGACTGAGCCTGAAAACTTCGACGAAGATCAAACCAGCGAGGCGGGCAATGGTTGATCCCATCACCTCTCGCATGTGGTTTATGCGGTGTGTTTATCTGTTTTTGGCATTTCTGCTGATCTTTCTGCAACTTTTGCCACTTGAGACAGTTCCTAATGGGTGGGCCGCCCCTGATTGGCTCATGGCGTTGACGCTTGCTTGGGCGTTGCGGCGACCAGAATATGTGCCTGCAATTAATGTCGCCTGTGTTTTCCTATTGGCTGATCTATTGTTTCAACGCCCACCTGGCTTGCAAGCTGCGCTGATGGTCGTCGCAGCAGAAGTTCTGCGCGCGCGCGCTTTGGCCAATCGAGATACGCCTTATCTGGTCGAATGGATGAGCGTCGCAGGCATGATGATTGGCGTAGCGCTGACCCATCGCATTTTTCTGGCAATTTTCTTTATTCCCGCGCCTTCGCTCAGATTGGTCTTGATTCAGCTGGGAATGACCATAGCCTTATATCCTATCGTCGTTGTCGTCTCGCATGTGATTTTCAAAGTGCGTCGGGCAGCGCCGGGTGAAGTTGACGCATTGGGGCATAGGTTATGAGACGGTCCGCAACAGAAACGGCTGAAAGCGCAGTTAAGATCAACCGACGCGGTTTGATCGTAGCTGGTGCGCAGGTTGCTTTTGTCGGCCTTCTTGGTGCGCGCATGCGGTTTATGCAGGTGGATCAGGCGGATGAATTCCGGCTGCTCGCCGATGAAAACCGTATCAATATTCGTCTTATCCCACCTGCGCGCGGCCAGTTGTTTGATCGCAATGGCGCAGTGATAGCCGAGAATGAACCAAGCTATCGCATCACCATGGTGCGCGAGGATGCAGGCGATGTGAACACAGTCATTGCACGTCTCTCAACACTTGTTGAACTGGATGACGACGATCTGAACCGCGCCTTGAACGAGATGAACAGAAGTGCGCCGTTCCTACCTGTGACGATTGCGGATCGTATCTCTTGGGAAGAACTGTCGCGCGTTGCAGCGAACGCTCCTGCGCTTCCAGGCGTGACACCCGAGGTTGGTCTGTCACGGCGCTACCCGCTCGGCTCTGCCTTTGCACATGTGGCGGGTTATGTTGGCCCTGTCAGTCAACGTGATCTGGACCGAATTGAAGACCCCGATCAATTGCTCCGCATTCCGCGTTTTCAGATTGGCAAAGTCGGCGTTGAAGCCAAGTATGAAGATGCGCTGCGCGGAAAAGCCGGTGCAAAACGCGTTGAGGTCAATTCGGTTGGCCGTGTCATGCGCGAGCTGGATCGCCGCGAAGGGCAAACCGGCGCGAATGTACAGCTAACAGTCGATCACAAACTGCAAAACTATCTGCAAGCGCGTCTTGGCGAAGAAAGCGCATCGGTCGTTGTGATGGATTTGAAACGCGGCGACTTGCTCGCGATTGCGTCTTCACCAACCTATGACCCCAATAAGTTCGTGCGCGGTATCTCCGTCGCGGATTATGCCTTCTTGCGCGATAATGATCGCCGTCCCTTGGCGTCAAAAACAGTGCAGGATGCCTATCCGCCCGGATCGACCTTTAAAATGGTCACTGCTATGGCCGCTTTGGAAGCGGGCCTCATCACCGCTGAAGACACCGTGCATTGCCCCGGCCACTTGGAAGTCAGTGATCGCAAATTCCACTGCTGGAAACGGTCTGGTCACGGGCACATGAACCTAGAACTCTCGCTGCGCGAAAGCTGTGACGTTTATTATTATGATCTCGCACTCAAGGTCGGGATCGAAAAGATATCAGAAATGGCGCGTAGACTCGGCTTTGGCGAGCGTCATGATGTGCCCATGTCAGCGGTCGCCTCAGGATTGGCCCCAGACAAAGCATGGAAGCTACGCCAACGGGGCAAAGAATGGGTGATCGGCGATACGGTTAACGCGTCCATCGGACAAGGCTTCGTTCTGGCCTCTCCTTTGCAATTGGCGGTTATGACAGCGCGCCTTGCCACGGGGCGGAGTATTTCACCGCGCTTGATCAATACGATTGATGGCATCGCCCAACCCAGCCGCGCTGGCGAAGATTTAGGGATAAACGAAAACAACCTGCGCAAAATCCGCAAGGCGATGTTTGAAGTCTCCAACAATCGTCGCGGCACGGCCTATGGCAGCCGCATTATCGCCGATGCCTTCCGCATGGCAGGCAAGACCGGTACGAGCCAAGTGCGCAACATTTCTGCGGCCGAACGTGCGCGCGGGGTGACGCGAAATGCGGACCTTCCCTGGGAACGCCGAGATCATGCGTTGTTCGTAAACTTTGCACCTTACGACAATCCTGAAATCGCGGTTGCCGTTGTCGTCGAACATGGCGGCGGTGGATCAACTGCAGCGGCACCGATTGCGCGCGATATCACATTGCAGGCGTTGTATGGTGAGGACCCACCCCTTGAGGCCTATCCCGCGAAAGATCGCTCACGCGCGCGCGCGCTACAAAAGCGACTACGTGAATTGCAGCCCAGCGATTCAGATACCGAGAGCGGCCGCGCATGAGTTATCTTGAATATACCGTCAAATCGGTTCCAACCGGTTTTTCGAAAGCTCTGCATTTGAACTGGGCCTTGCTGGTCCTGATTTGCAGCGTCGCAGGCATCGGCTTTTTGATGCTTTATTCTGTGGGCGGCGGATCATTTAGCCCTTGGGCAGAGCCGCAGATCAAACGTTTCCTGCTTGGCTTTACGCTCATGCTGATCATCGCGATGGTGCCAATTTGGTTCTGGCGCAACATCGCAGGCGTGGCCTATGGCACGTCGATCCTCCTGCTGCTTTATGTTGAATTTTTCGGCTCTCTCGGCATGGGTGCGCAGCGTTGGATTGATCTTGGGTTCATGCGACTTCAGCCATCAGAGCTGATGAAAATCGCTCTCGTGATGTTGCTCGCCGCCTATTACGATTGGCTCCCTTTGCCGCGCACTTCGCGCCCGCTTTGGGTGGCAATCCCCGTTATTCTGATCCTGTTACCGACGATGCTGGTGCTACGCCAACCTGATTTGGGCACCTCGCTTTTGTTGATCACGGGCGGTGGTTTAATCATGTTTATGGCAGGGGTGCATTGGGCCTATTTCGCGGCTGTTTTCGCCAGCGGTATTGGTTTGATTGCCGCCGTCTTTCAAAGCCGCGGTACCGAATGGCAGCTCTTGAAGGACTATCAATTCCGCCGCATCGACACGTTTCTGGACCCTGCGAGTGATCCGCTTGGCGCGGGCTACCACATCACGCAAAGTAAAATTGCCCTTGGTTCTGGTGGTTGGACAGGGCGCGGATTTATGGAAGGGACACAGTCGCGGCTGAACTTCCTACCGGAAAAACACACCGACTTTATCTTTACGACTTTAGCCGAGGAATTCGGGTTCATCGGGGCGTTTTCGCTCTTAGTCCTATACCTGTTGATCATTCTGTTTTGCGTTGCGTCTGCGCTGAAGAATAAGAACCGGTTTGCCGCGCTTCTGACGCTAGGCATCGCAGCCACGTTCTTTCTATTTTTCGCAGTGAACATGTCGATGGTCATGGGATTGGCGCCGGTCGTTGGTGTGCCACTGCCTTTGGTTAGCTACGGGGGATCGGCAATGTTGATCTTGCTTTTGGGTTTTGGCCTCGTGCAGAGCGCCCATGTGCATAGGCCGCGCTGATGACGGTTCAGGTTCTATTTGCTGCCAAACCTGAGCGCTGGCTTGAGTATGAGACACCTCTGAACAAGGCGTTGAAAAATGCAGGCGTCGACGCGCATGTGTCTTGCGATATCCCGAGTGCAGATGTGGATTACATCGTCTACGCACCGAATTCTTCTGTTCAGGATTTTTCCGTCTTTCCCAAGGTGAAAGCGGTGTTGAGCCTTTGGGCTGGCGTTGAAACGATTGCCCCCAACCCGACCCTAAACGTGCCGCTGGCGCGCATGGTTGATCATGGGCTGAGCCAAGGGATGAAGGAATGGGTCACCGGTCATGTGCTGCGCCATCACTTGGGTATGGACGCGCATATCGCAAACCCCAATCACCGTTGGGAGCCGATCGCTCCACCCCTCGCTGAGCAACGTTCTGTGACGGTGTTGGGACTAGGCGAACTTGGGCGCGTCTGCGCGCAAACGTTGGCCCATCTTGGGTTTAACGTCTCGGGTTGGAGCCGTAGCGCGAAGGTGATTGAAGGCGTTCATTGCTTTCACGGCGATGCCGGTTTGAAAGCGGCCTTAGACGGTGCAGAGATTGTTGTTCTGCTCTTGCCAGATACCGCCGCCACCGAGAATGTTTTGAACGCTGAGCGCCTGTCATGGCTGGCCAAGGGCGCCGCGATTATCAATCCGGGCCGTGGTCCTTTGGTCGATGATGACGCTTTGTTGGCCGCACTCGACAAAGGGCAAGTGGGTCATGCAACGCTGGATGTGTTTCGCATTGAACCCCTGCCTCAGGACCACGCGTTTTGGGCGCATCCCAAAGTGACCGTGACACCGCACATCGCCTCCGAAACCCGCGCATGGACAGCGAGCCAGTGCATCGCTGAAAACATCCGCCGCGGCAAAGCTTGTGAGCCGTTCTTACATCTCGTGGATCGGGATGCGGGGTATTAGGCGTTGGCCTCTGCCAAGACTTCATCTTTGTAAAGCTGCGTCAGCACTGACAATCCTATCAGAGCCGAGATAGGGAAAAGTGCAATCTGGATCAGATACTGAACGATGGTTGGCACGGTTTGAGATTGGTCTGGCGAGCCGATCAATTCAACGCACGTCTGCACCGCAAACATTACAGCTACGGCGACTAAGATCTCTGTATTTCGCGGCGCGGTAAGGTCAAAACTTTTGCGTAGCGTCATACCGCGCTGCAAGGTCGCTGCATCGGGTAGAACGAGCGAAATTCTGATTGCGATCCATTGAACGATAAACGCAACAATAATCACAATTGGCGAGAAACTCACACCTGCAACTACCAAGAAACTCACAGCGACAATCGGCACAATAAGAAAAAGCACCAATATTAAGCCTAGCCATAAGCTTTGAACAAGGTAGCCTACGAAAAAGGCCCTGCGTGGACGAATGTCTTCGAGATTGAGAACAGAACGATGCCACATCACCGCCAAAGCTATTCCAAGCACAATATTACAGCTCAAAATAGCAAGGCTTGCAATGTAAGGTGCAGCAGCCAATGCGCCAACGCCATCTGAGGTTCCGCCAACATCTGCACTGCGCAAAAAAACAAATTCTAACGCTTTCCAAAGTAAATAAACAGGAGCGAAAACGGTGAGCAACTTGCGCTCTTGGCTTTTAATCATCAAAAGCGAGTCTTTTAGAAGTCGGGTCGCACTCATTACTCAATCCTTAATTGCAATCGCACCACCATAGGTATTGACGATTTGAACACCTACTTCAACAGGGGTGGATTATCAGGATCAGACCCCGGCGCGGGGCGGATGGTTTCGGTGCGCGCTGTTTGTTTGGGGAGTACGAAACGCAAGCCGACCTTGGCCATCGCCGCCGCCATAGGATCGTTGGCGTCAAAGAAACCCACGTCGATGCTGCCCGCTTCAATGCCAGAGAAAGTCAACGCTTCACCAGCGGCTTTAGCGAGTGCGCTTTCTGCGCCCTCTTGGGTTCCGACAAAGCCCAAAAGGTGGCCCTTGCCGCCGCCCTCATATTTCACGGCAACGAGATATGCGTTTTGGGCGAGGCCCACAGCGCTGGCGAGTTTGGCATCTATGGCTGTCAGCAATTCTTCGGGCAGGCCTTTGGGCGCATAGAGTTCTTGGGCGCGCTCGTTCACCTCATCGGGGCTATGGGCGAGCGTATCGTTAAGCCAAACAACTGCCTCTGGCGGGATCAGCATTTGCGAGGGCGCGACTTCGAGGTTCACGCCAAGGCCAATGCCCTGCCCCGCCAGCATCTGGGAAATCACACGGCCAGACAACGCAATGTAAGGCGCGGGTTTGCCGACAAATTGCGACAGGCGTTCTTCGCGATCAAAGACCAACACAAAACGCACATCGCCGAGGTCAAAAACCTCTGGGTCCACTTGATCGTTTTCAACGTCCTTGGTGAGCAACAGAAAGAGTTCGCTATCCGAGAGGCGTTCGTAAAACCGCAGGCGCGCAGCGTCGTCTTCGGGTGCGGCTTCCATTGCGGCATGTGCCAGATCAAGGGGGGTTTCTTCGCTCATTTCAGCACCTCTTTCACGCGCGCCCTGAGTACTGGCAGGAGCTCTGCCTCGAACCAAGGGTGTTTCTTGAGCCATGCGGTATTGCGCCATGACGGATGCGGCAAGGGAAAAACGGTCGGCGCGTGGCTTTGCCACGCTGCGACGGTCTCTGTGACGCCGGATTTGCGGCCCAAGTGCCACTTCATCGCATAGCCGCCAATGAGCAGGGTTAACGGGACATCGCCCATTGCCTCCATCAACGGCCTGCGCCAAGTGGCCGCGCAAATGGGCGGTGGCGGCAAATCGCTCCCCTTCGCGTTATAGCCCGGAAAACAAAAAGCCATCGGCACGATTGCGATTTTGCTGCGGTCATAAAACGCGGCCTCATCAAGCCCAAGCCAATCGCGCAGACGATCGCCCGATGGGTCGGTGAAAGGACGACCGCTTTTGTGGACCCGCGCGCCTGGTGCCTGCCCTGCGATCAGGATGCGCGGTTCGGGCGCCTCAGCGCTGGCCCAAATCACAGGACGAGGGCTGTGCGCCGTCGCAGTTAGCGCAAACTTTTCGGCGCAGTGGCGACAACGTTCTATATCTTGGATCAAAGTTGCGAGTTCTTGGGACATATCACTTGAAACTGACCTGCCTGTGCGTTGCCGACAAGGGTTCAATGTTGTATCCACTGCGTCAACTTGCGCAGACGGCACACGTGCAAGACAATAAGGGGAATAACATGTATCGCGTTTGGAACTTTCTAACTAACTATTCACTTTTGCTGATCATCGGCGCGATCATTGCTTTGATTTGGGCAAATACGAATCCCAGCAGCTATCATCACTTCGTCGAATTCGTGATTTGGGATCATGCGCCGATTGGCCATTATCACGACGGGCATCGCACGCTTACACTGCATTATTTGGTGAATGATCTTCTGATGGCCTTCTTCTTTGCGATTGCCGCGAAAGAAGTTTGGGAAGCCGTTATTCTAAAAAACGGGTCTTTGCGTGGGAAAAAGGCAGCAACGCCGTTGTTCGCGACAGCTGGCGGTATGTTTGGCCCTATTGCTGTTTATCTTGGCCTTGCTGCGATGCTTGGCAGCGATACATACAGCGCTGTTGCAAATGGTTGGGCTATTCCAACCGCCACAGACATCGCATTTTCCTATCTGATTGGTCGCCTTGTCTTTGGCGCTGGTCACCCAGCGGTACGCTTCTTGCTTTTGCTGGCGATTGCGGATGATGCGGTCGGCCTGATCATCCTAGCTGTGTTTTACCCATCAGGTGAGCTTGCACCCGAATGGTTGCTTGTATCGCTCGCCGCCGCCATCGCCGTTTATGTGTTGTTCAACTGGCTGCCACGTCGCTTGGATCGCGGCAAGGAAGCGCGTCCAAATTCCACATGGGTGCGCAATAAGTTGAGCTTCTTGCCGTATCTCCTCGCGGGTTGCGTCAGCTGGTATGGCTTTATGCGCTCTGGTATTCACCCTGCTTTGGGCCTGCTGTTCATCGTTCCAACAATCCCCCATGCAGACCGTGCTTTCGGGATTTTCAGTGAAGCAGAGCAGTATCTCACCGACCTTCTCAACACGATTGAGCACTGGCTCAAACATCCCGTTGAGATCGTGCTTTTCTTGTTTGGTTTGCTGAATGCCGGCGTTGAATTCTCATCTATTGGCGATGCCACTTGGCTGGTTCTGGCAGGTCTGTTGATCGGTAAACCAGTTGGCATTTTGCTCTTTGGCTGGGTCGCGGCACGTCCGCTGGGCCTTGGCCTTCCTCAAGGGATGCGTATCATCGATCTTGTTGTTATCGGTTTTGTGGCTGCGATTGGCTTTACGGTATCGCTCTTTGTCGCATCTGTCGCCTTTGATGCAGGTCCGGTTCAGGATGCTGCGAAGATGGGCGCGTTGTTCAGCTTTGCCGCTGCACTTGTCGCGATTATTGCTGGCAAGATCACACGTGTTCAAAAACAAGACATCTAAAATATCTTAAGAAAATCAGGCCTCTCCCCCCGTGGGAGGGGCTTTTTTTATGTATATTCCCATTTCCTTCTCAAAGCTTTGCCTGCAACCATTGAAACAATGAAGATCGATATGACATACTGTGGACAAAATTAGCACATAAAGAATGCTTAACACACCTACGGTATAGGTGAGCGGCACAGCAGGCCGGATAGGTAAATGTTAGAGTTTGAGAACGTCAGCAAGTCCTTTTGGACCGGGACGCAGCGCAAGGTTATCCTTGATCGTGTGTCATTTCGCGTGGAGCTTGGCCGCTCCATGGGAATTCTGGCGCCTAACGGCACAGGCAAGACGACGCTGGTGAACATGATGGCTGGCCTCGAGAAACCTGACGAAGGCGAAATCAGGCGGAGTTGTAAGATTTCTTTCCCGCTTGGCTTTATGGGCGGCGTCGTAAGTAAGCACACAGCAATGGAAAATTCGCGATATATCGCGCGACTCTACGGGCTGGACCCGGATTATGTAGAAGCCTTCTGTCGGTGGCTCTGTGGTCTTGGCGAATACTTTGACCAGCCTCTTGGTACCTATAGCTCCGGCATGCGCGCGCGCTTTACCTTTGCGCTCCTGCTCGCGCTCGATTTCGATATGTACCTCATCGATGAAGGCATGCCGAACAGCACTGACGTAGAATTTAACCGCAAAGCAGGTGAAATCCTGCGCGAACGGTTGCGCACAACAACGATCATTATCGTGTCGCATCAACCCGACACATTGGAAAAATTCGCAAGCTCCGCTGCTGTTCTAATGAACGGTAAGTTGCATATGTTTGATACCTTGGAAGAGGCGAAACAGCTCTATGACTACGAAACCCAAGGCTAAGAAATTCCGCATCAAGCGAACAGGTGCTCTCTCTGAAGGGAGCGCTCCTGAAGCTGCGGCCAAAGCCCCGCGCCCTGCGCCGGAAGCACCTGCACAGCCGCAAGCCGTTGGACGTATACAGCCCGTCAAAAAGGCCGTTGCCGCAAATGCCGCGCCACAACGCAAAGCCGCGGAGCAACAGGATGCGCCGAGCAAAGCTCAGGCTGCTCCAAAACAGCCAAAAGCAAATGCGTCGATTGAACAGACGATTGATGAGATCAAACGTGAAGGTCTCACAGGTCGTCAGCTTCGAATGGCGCGCCGCGCTGCACAAAAATACGGGCTCGCGCCGACCTCTGATTATGACGCGGTGCGACAGCTACGCGGGCGCGGTGTTGATCCATTCCAACGCAACAATATGTTGGAATTGGTCGTCCCGAGCGAAAGTTCTGGCAACGGTGGATCGTCGGCCAGCCAACCACTGATGCCGCAAGACCCAACGCTAGAGCCGATCAACCTCCCGCAAACGATGGCTCCGGGTGGCAATTTGCCTGCGGAGCCTGCAGGCCAAAGCCCGACTGAAC
>NZ_JBDWVM010000189.1:0-4779 GCF_039984035.1 Planktotalea sp.
CGTCTTTGATCGGCAGGGTGATCATGCGCCGCTTATGACCGACTTTGACAAAGTTTCCTGACTGCGTGCTTGTCTCAAAACTGGCTTCGGCTTGGGTTTTGAGCGCAGCTAGCAGGTCGAGCGGAAGAAAGTCTGAAATCAACAGACAGCCCGTTTTTTCAAAGGTTTTCTGCGTAGCTTTGTCGTTAAGTTGATCCAAGCGACAAGATGGGAGCAATTGTGTTGAGCCGTCTTGTGTCATTTTGATCCAAGCCCAATGAATTGAACCGCGAGCAGACGTCGCGCGACACCGGTGTTTTTGACCACGTTGTTTTCTTCCAAAGAATCTAACAGTTTGTCGCGATCAATGAAATCCAGTCTCGGGGACTTGATTTCGCCGCGCTTCAAACGTTTTCCATATTCGATCAATGCCTCGACACCCGCTTGCATGCCTGCGCCCGCCCTCGCTGGTTCAGTCCCTTTGGGGCGGGAGCATATCAAATCCGGCAAAATGGGTGCCATCGCTTGCCGAAAGAACAGTCGCTGCTGATGCGGATTCTGAAAGGCGTGCTCAGGGAGTGCAAAGCAAAATTCCAGCACGCGCTTGTCGAGCAGAGGGTAGACGTATGTGAGCCCGTGTTTGGCCCCATCGCCAGCCCAACCTTCAAGCCGCTCGCAAATTTGACCCCTTTCGAACGAGTCGCACATCGTATTACGAGCACTGGTTTTTCGAACATCAGGCCAAGCTGGAAGTGGCTTGACGCCTGCAAAGGCATCGCGATTGAGCATGGGAATGCGATGCGATAGAGCGGCTCTTTGCGAAGAGGACAATAGAAAATTTGTGCGAGTTCTACGCGTGAGCACCCTTAAGAGCGACTTCCATTTCGAAACGCCGTAAGGCGATTCACGGATGAAGGTTTGCAAAATGGTCTCTGGCAAGAGCAATGCGTACAATCCAGCACGCAGTTCCGATGCGATGGCTTTGAAGCCGTTTCTGCCTGTCGCCTTGGCAAATTTGTAAAGCTGAAACCACTTAAAGCGCAGCGCTAGTCCCGGCAGATATCCACGGCCATTGAACGAGGCAACTTCGTCGCCGCCAACGCCGGATAAGAGCACTTTGACCCCAAGCGATTGCGCGCGTTTCTGAACGGGCCATTCGCCATAGATGCCGCCCGTTGCCTTGTTTACGGTTTCATCACGATCCCAAATTTCCAGACAATCTTGTTTTATGATCGGACAATATTGCAGCTCTAGTCCGAGCTCATCAGTCGCGCTATCCAGCAGCTCATACTCATGCGGATGTGCGTCTTTCCACGTTTGCGTGGGGTTATCTGAAAGCGTTTCTATGTGATCAGGATGTGGTTGCCATGCAAATGCAGTGGGGGCAGGGCGCTTGGTTTCGCGCAAAATTTCGGTGGCGAGAATGGCAACTGATGTGCAGTCCAGACCGCCGCTGATATGGACGCCGATGTTATCATGATCGGGCAATCGGTCTTTAACCGCTTGCCTATATATTTCGCGGAAACGTTGATGAGCGCTTTCTGGATTTGAGTAATCCATCGGGGCAATGTCGCGTGGGCTCCAATAGCGCGTGAGGGTACGACCCTTTGGTGTGATGGTCACGACATGCGCTGGAGGGACCTTTTTTATGTCAATCAGAAAAGTGTGTTCAGGATGATAAAGCGGGCGCTCCAAAGCCTGACGTGCAAAGGGTTTGTCAATGTCCCTCGACGCATCGCTCTCTACTAGAACGTTTTCAATTGTTTCTGCGATAACAAAGTGGCGAGGTCCTGAGTGGTAATAGGCGATACCACAGCCGCTGACGTCCCGAAAACAGATGATCGAGCGTTTTTCGGGGTCCCAAAACGCGATGACAAAATCACCAATGATGAGATCAGCGCTTGTTACCCCAAACCGTTCGTAGAGTGTCTCTAAAACGCTTCGCAAAGGCGCAACGCTGTTCAGGTCGCACTGCTCTGCCAAGTGATTTTTGTTGTCGATGCGCCCGGTGAAAAACACGAGCTCAACTGTGCTAGATGCAGCTTTTCCAGCCGTCGGCCAAATAAATCGACCAATCGTCATCTACACGATCCGTTTATGACGGACGGTAACCGAAAAAGTTTTCAGCCGGATCAATTCGGAAAGACCCAGTTTTGGTTTCAGATGGGACGTCCAGAACTTTAAGCTCAAGAGTTTCCCAAGGCTTTTTGTCCATCGTGTCCAAAGGTGTTTTTGTCGTGTTCGTCATTTATTTTACTCCATTCGGGAGGACAATTAGATCGCGTTCAAGCAGGGATTTCAAAAAAGGCAATACTTCCGATTCGCATTGCTCTGTTGATACTTCATATTCAGCCAAAAGCGTTTCCGATATAGATTTAACAGTCTGTTCGGTCTCAAGTAAATGCCAGATACGACCCGCGGGGCCCGGCATGCTGAAATAAGAGCCGTTCTGAACGTCCATCATTACCACTTCGTCATCCAATTCGGATGCCAAGATATGCGGTGAACGCATCAGGGTCGTGGTCGTTTCAATCGTCATCTTCGGCTCCGTCAATTCTAGAGGTTGCTAACATTTATCGGCGTACCATTCAAGATTGTAAATGTCCGTTTTCAAACGATTTGCGGCTCATAACCAAGTTGCTTCATCATACTTACATGATCTGAATGCAACCGTTCTTGTTGTTCTGATGTAAGTTGTTGCTTCCAGTTGTTGTTCTGGCCTTTGCGAAAGAAGGAAGCCGCCCCGGTTTGCATTGCTGCGAATCCGTCTTTGAGCTCCTGCGCTCTTAGGTTCTCGAACGCGTTAAAAGCGATGGTTTTTTGCAAACGCGCCTCGTTTATAGGCTCATTCATGAAGCTGAGTACTTTGGAAAACGCCATTTCGGGCTGATCTAGCAAATCTTCATATCGCACGACAAGAAGCGGCATAGATCCTTCGAACCAAGACTGGGCAAAGCTGCTCCATGAACCTGTTTCATGAGGAATCAGTTCCGTTTGGATGCGCTGGGAGCTTTGGGAATTACGAGACATTCGCGTAATTGTGTCATCGATGCTCATACGCAAGAAGTGGGACATCGACACTGCGACATCCAGAGGGTTTCTAACGATTAATATCGCACCCGCGGATGTCGCTTCGGAAAAGACTGCCTCGCCTGACGATGTGCGTGTAAAACACTCGTGCGTTTTGACAAATTGAAAGTCCTGAGAACCTGCCATCATGTCATAAATGCGGGGCCTCAAATCGGTCAGTGTTTCAGTAGGAAAATCGGCCGTTTCTAACCCAAGCAATTCGTCGAAGCGTTTTCGGTGATATGCGAGTGTTCCACTAGGTAAGGCGTTGATATTTAATGGGACATCGAGGCCGGAAAAGTAGGTGGCGAGCAACATGCGTAGCCAAGTGTTTCCCGATTTCGGATATGACGCGATCCAATATGTGCATTTGCTTTTGGCTTGGATCGTAGTCATCTGGCCGCCGATTGCTGAGCTGATTGGTGTGTCTTGTTAGAGGGAATGATGCCAAGTTCTTCTTCAAGCTTATCAACCACATTTTCTAGCCTGCGCAAATCATGAGGTCGTGTTAGTGTGTTAAACTGGGCCTGCGCGGCGATCTGGTTCAGAGCCGTGAAATTGCTTTCGAGCAGCTGCATGCCTTTCAGAAAAGTCCTGCGATAAACATTACTAGAAAGCTGCGGCAGAGCTTCAATGCCCTTAAGGTTCGAAATTGAGATCGCGTCCTCCGGGGTCCATTTCAAGAAAACGATTTTGTCCAACGGTGTCTTTTGGGAGCAAAATGGCGTGGCAGTAAATGTGCGTTTTCCTTGCGCTTGACCCAAGTTAGGCTCCGGGCGGTCCAACCCGAGTGTTTCGAATGCATCAAGCATCAATGAAACTTTCGGCCAAGCGGGGTGAACCCAAGCTTCCTGCTTTGTGCAGGAAATTGCAGTGATGTCATCACTTATCATTGGATAGCCCCGTTGATTGAGCGCGCTCAGCAAGAGCGATTTTCCTGACCCAGACACGCCGGCGAGCAGAACTGCGCCTGACGCGCTTTCAAAGGCTGCGGCATGTAGCAAGAATACCTGACGTTGCTGCATGAGGGCGGCAACTCCCGCGCTTAGTAAGAGCGTTTCTACGTCCGCCATTGGTGCATCGGGCACCAAGTTGATTAGGATTTCGTGCCCATCCTTCACCCTAATCGTGGCAACATTCGGTAGCGCCAATTCAAAACAGTCTGGCGCCGTCTTCCAGAGCAATCCCTGATCTGTGGCTTCAAATGTTTCTTGCTCAAAATCCGAGCACTTCCAGAATAAATCAGGCGCATTTTCGCTCTCGTCTGGCAAGAGACGATCGAGTTTTAAGTCCGATGCGAGCACCAGATCAAAAAGACGATATCGAAAGTGTTTCGACATTACGGTTGATCCATTCTTTCGATCAAAGCAAGCTCGTAAAAAGGGGCGGGAAACCTCCTTTGCGAACGGTCAATTTTAAAGGCCCGCACAAAAAAAACCAGCGAATTACAATGACGGTGGACCGAAAAAACAATCAAGCTTAAAGATAGGCGGCTTACACGGCACAGACGCGAAACCTAATGGGAGGTGCACATGATTGTTGTTCTAACGCTCGGGCGCTCTGGCTCCTCTCTTATGATGCAGACGCTAAAGATTTTGGGCGCGGACGTGTTTGGGTTTGCTTTCGGTAAGAACCCAACAAAACGGCACGTCGAGGCCAATCCCAAAGGATACTTCGAAGATGGCCAATTGTTTGCAAAGGGTCTTAATTCGCATGCTTTCAAGAAGCTTC
>NZ_JBDWVM010000190.1:0-1177 GCF_039984035.1 Planktotalea sp.
AACAATTTCGACCTCCAACTTGCCAATCTTGGCGTGAAGTTCTTTGACCTAAGCCTCGCTGTCTTCCAATCGCCGTACCTTGTCAGAGAACACGTCAGTCAGCCCCCTCTCGGGATCATGCTTCGCATAACCCTGCCAGGCAGCGATCAATCGCCTGCCGTTTCCATGTCGTTACCTACGTTGGATGAGCTTTCTGCTTAGCCGCAATCCCCTGCGCCGTCTTGTCTTCACGAAGTGCTTCAAGCGCCACCGTAACTTTGAACTTGTCTAAAAAACTGCGTCTCTGCATCATTCGTGCATCCCGTCGTCAATGTTGGATACATCTTAGCACGCTGTCCAGTTTTGCCAGACACTTCAGATTTTGGGCTCAACTTTGTCGGTTTCGTCCTATCTGGATTGTCAAAAATGTCGTTTAACACGGTCTTTCTTGCTTAGAAAAAGAACTCTCAACGTTTTGATATTTCTGCCATTGCCAGTCGGTTAACAATTCAGAAATCGATTTTGACGGCAATGGTTTGCTAAATAAGAAACCTTGTACTTCTTTACACCCCTGATTTCGCAGCAGGTTTGCCTGCTCGACTGTCTCTACGCCTTCCGCATTTGACGTCATACCCATAGAGGCGCCAAGCTTAATAACTGCTTCGATAATGTTGTCAGCATCCGCGCAGAGACCCAGATCCATTGTGAACGACTTGTCGATCTTGATTTTGTCGAACGGGAACCGACGCAAATAGCTGAGACTTGAATACCCGGTGCCAAAATCGTCCATCGCTATTTTGACGCCCATGGCCTGCAAACCGGCCAAAACGGCTATGGTTTCATCTGTATGGCTCAAGAGCACCCCTTCCGTAATCTCTATTTCCAGACGACTGGGGTCTATGCCTTCGCGTTCGAGCGCATTTTTCACCGTGGCAACCAAATCACCCTGTCGGAATTGGGCCGGTGAAACATTCACCGCGAACGTCAGATCTGGCCACTCTTTGGCCTGCCTACACGCCTCGCCGATGACCCAATCCCCCAGTGGAACTATCAAACCGCACTCTTCGGCCAGTGGAACGAACGCATCGGGTGGGATCATCCCATCGTCCTTCTGGTTCCACCTCAACAACGCCTCAACGCCCTTTATCGTATTTGTGCTCAGATCGATCTGCGGCTGATAGTGCAATTCCAGCTCATT
>NZ_JBDWVM010000191.1:0-6470 GCF_039984035.1 Planktotalea sp.
GCGATCAATCGGGAAAGATGTGCCCGCTAGCGCCGCTGCGCCCAATGGGCTTTCGTTCATTCGCGCACGCGCATCACGCACACGGGATAAATCACGCCCGAGCATCTCAACATACGCCATCATGTGATGGCCCCAGGTCACAGGCTGCGCCGTTTGCAAATGCGTAAAACCGGGCATTACCCAATCGGCGCCTGCTTCCGCTTGATCGAGCAAACCACCGATCAGGGACAAAAGCGCGCCTTCAGCCGCATCAAATTGATCCCGCACCCAGAGTTTGAAATCCGTCGCAACCTGATCGTTGCGCGAACGCCCCGTATGCAAACGCCCTGCGGGTTCACCAACGATTTCCTTCAGGCGCGCTTCAACATTCATGTGAATATCTTCAAGCGCTGCTGAATATTCAAACGTTCCTGCTTCAATTTCTGACAAGACCGTGAGCAGCCCTTCACGAATGACCTCCGCATCAGTATCTGTAATGATACCTTGTGCGGCGAGCATCGCCGCATGAGCGCGAGAACCGTCGATGTCCTGACGTGCCATTCGCTTGTCAAACCCGATTGAGGCATTAATTGCCTCCATAATCGCATCGGGTCCAGCAGCGAACCGGCCGCCCCACATTTGGTTTGAAGAAGAATTGGTCATGAGCCTACCCTTGGAGGGAAAATGAGAAAACGTATTGCTGCAATCCTGTATACCGCTCTGCTGATGGGTGCAAACCTTGCCCACGCCGATCTGAGCGAAATTGCCGCGATGCGCGACGGCGATATGAAGAAATTGAACTTCCACAGTGAAGCAAAACCAGTTTCAACGCAAAGTTACCTAAAAGATGATGGGAGCGAAGGCCTGTTAAGCGATCATCAGGGCAAAGTCGTTTTGCTCAATTTTTGGGCGACTTGGTGCGCGCCTTGCCGTCACGAGATGCCGATGTTGAGTGAATTGCAAACCGAATTGGGCGGCGACAACTTCGAGGTCGTCACTCTCGCCACCGGGCGTAACGCGCCGCCCGCAATGAAAAAGTTCTTCGCCCAAATCGGTGTCGATAATCTCCCGCTCCACCGCGATCCAAAACAGAAGATTGCGCGTGACATGGGCGTTCTTGGGCTACCGATCACGGTTATCCTTAACGAAGACGGTCAAGAAATCGCGCGCCTTCGCGGTGATGCTGACTGGTCCAGCGAGAATGCCAAAGCCATTCTAAATGCGGTCATCGCCCGCAATGCAGACGCAAGCTAACACTCAAACATTTGTACTTTGCGCCAATCAGCCCTCCCGTGGGAGGGCTAAAACTGCGCGCCCGTTAAGGGCGCACAATGAGATCAAGCCGCTTCGTGTGCGAGGATTGCCGCCTCGGATTGGGACAAAATGCGTCTCGCATAGCCACCATAGCTATCCGGATCAGCGATCAAATCAGAATTCACGTCTGCCAATCGCGTTCTGTCCAGCTCCGGAATGGTCGACAAAGCTGTCGATGCAGGATGGAAACTTTCACTCTCCACGCCATTCGCCATAACGATTTGATGACTTGGCAACATTAGGTGAATGTAACTCACCTCTTTCACATGCCGATCAACGGTAACGGTTGACCCGTTCACCATGTCCTTGGCCGCAACCAACACTTCGGGCGTATTGAAGAGATCCCGCGCAACATCGCCGCGCACCAACATGCGATGATGTGGCGAGACGAGAAATTCCTGCTCTGGCGCTTCTAGCCCCAACGCGCCCGCCGATATTCGCACGGGGCGAAGCTCAGGCATTGCGAACAAACGCGCACCACTCATTCGACGCGCACCGATCCATTGAATTTCTTGTGGCCCGCTGTCACGTGTCTCGAGCCTATCGCCCTCGCGCAGTTCTTCAACCAATCGAGGCCCAATTGGCGTCGCAATCATTGTGCCAGGGGTAAAGCAAATCACACCGCCCGAAGACACGGACACTGTATCGGCGGCGCGCACATCGATTGTGTGATGCACAACCCAAAGATCTTTGTTTTTTGGTGGAATTTGATCAACGAACATTAACAATGGAGGCTTTCCATTGCCCACTTCGATCACTGTAATCGTATAGCTCTGCGCGCCATCGGTCACAACGAAGCTGCTATCGCGTATCGGATGATCATCATCAATATCGTCTAGTTGACTGCCATCCGTCAGCGCGATGCCAACCAATTTGCGCACCATTTTTGCGGCGCGATTGCGAATATTCGCATCCCCGTCTGCCCCGTCCAATCGCAACAATTTGGATGGTCCGTCAACGCGAATTGCGTCGCCGGTCCAAGCCCAAGCTGTACCTACATCAAGGGACTGCAGTGGAACCGCCCCCATACCGTCTAACTGTGTTTGCGACCAGGAAATGACAAACGCGCCTCGAAAGCCCGTTTTCATACTCTAGCTCTGCCTCAATCTTTTTTTATTACCAAAACGTTAACAAACGAATTCAACGCTTGGAAGAATTAGATGAAGTGCATCTAGGGATTGTGGCCAGAATGTCTCAGAACTTGAGCGATAGGCGAATAGAACCCACAACTTGTTCACTTGCTTGGCTCGTGTATTCCCGACCGAGATAGGTCACGCCAAAGAAGCCATGGCTTTTGTTTGAAGACCAATGAATGCCGGCGCGTGCACGGTCGCGCTGATCCGTTAGTGTAAAGCCAAGGTTACTGGGAAGGTAGGCGCTTTCTGATACCAAGGCCGTATCAAAGCCAAGAACGAAAGCAACACCCGTTTCTTCGGTTACAATCGTGCGATATCTCTGTCCTGTGATACCATCTCGTACCATCAGGTCGCTTTGTGTGAGCTGGCCAATCTCAAAATCCACACCGGCGCGAATAAGCGTTTCAACGCCTGCTCGGGCCTCTACAAAGGGGCGAACTTGAGAACGCGCTCCCAGCTTAAAAGGTCGCGCCATTTCTACTACAACGCCCGGGAAGAAGTTGTCACCGATCTGCGCAGCGCGTGTCGCCGCGGAGGGTCCAGCGACGCCGATCCCATCATGAAAGGCTGTCTGGAACTGATCCAACCGCGTTTGCGGGCCTGTTGCCACGACCTCGCCCCCTAAAGCGATTTCGTAACCCGACTGCTCATAATGCGTATGTAAGCCCAGTGTAATCGATCCAGCAAACGGGCGATCGCCAACGGCGGGATTAACCAGATTATCCGGGGATTTAATATCCGCCTGCAGACGAAACTCTAGAATTTCACCCGCACGGCTTGGCAAGCTTCCGTTCCACGACTTTCCATAGATCCGGCTTGAAACATATGATCCGGTTTGTCCCCGATCCTTGAGATCACCTAGAAAATCATTGTTGATCAAACGCCCATACCCAAGGCGCGCTTTGCCTTCGGCAAGCGCATCCATCGGAACAAGCGTGAGCACGCTAAAACATGCAACAGCAAATGCGGTTTGAACTCGGCTCATTTCGATCACCCTATCCTAGGCCTTCAAAGGCTTCTGAGGTGTAAGGCTTTTGCACGTTTCGAGCTAGTCTGGCAGCGTAAGGCAAACCATTCCTTCGCGGCTCTGTGTCAATTCAGCCGCGTCAAAGCACAGGCAATGCCGTCGTTTTAAACACCGTTCTCAGTGCAAACGAGCTTTGCATCTGGGCAACTCCGGGCAATCGAGACAAATGCTGGCGATGAATGCGCGCGAAATCTTCTGTACTCTCGGCCACAACCTTGAGCAGGTAGTCTGCGTTACCCGCCATCAAGTGACATTCCAACACATCAGGAATGCGCGCGACTGACTTTTCAAAGGCATCAAGCACATCGTCCGCTTGCGCGCGCAGGGTAATTTCCACGAAAACGGTCGACGGCACCCCCATCTTGCGGGCGTTCAAAAGCGCCACATAATCACGGATATACCCATCGGCTTCTAACCTTTGCACCCGTCGATGACAGGCGGATGCAGACAGGTTCACGGCTTCCGACAAAGCCGCATTCGACATTCGCCCGCTCTTCTGAAGGGCTTCAAGAATACGTTTATCGATTGAATCAAGACTCATTGACGAGACATCCTTGCGAGTGATCTGCTGATTTTCGAAGTATCTTGCAAAATTGCGCAAGACGACAGGCGTTTTTTCAAACCTCTTGCTGACAATGCGCGCCAAGCTAATCGCATATCGCAACGGAGGATATCCGACCATGAAACTCGGCTGCCCAAAAGAAATCAAACCACAGGAATTCCGCGTTGGCATGACGCCCAACGCCGCGCGCGAGGCTGTTGCAAACGGCCATAGTGTCGTGATCCAAACAGGCGCTGGTATCGGCGCTGGCTTTGAAGATCAGGACTATATCCAAGCGGGCGCTGAAATTGTTGGCGAGGCGAGCGACGTCTTCAGTCAAGCCGATATGATCGTAAAGGTTAAAGAACCCCAGCAAGTCGAGCGCAAAATGCTGCGCGAAGGTCAGTTGCTGTTCACTTACTTGCACCTTGCTCCTGATCCAGAACAGACGAAGGACCTTTTGGCATCAGGGTGCACTGCAATTGCTTATGAAACCGTAACAGACCAAAACGGTGGCCTTCCATTGCTCGCGCCGATGTCGGAAGTCGCGGGGCGCCTTGCTCCGCAGGTCGGTGCGTGGACTTTACAGAAAGCAAACGGTGGTCGAGGTGTACTTTTGGGCGGCGTTCCGGGTGTTGGTCCCGCGAAAATCGCCATCATTGGCGGCGGTGTCGTTGGCACACAAGCTGCGCGGATCGCAGCGGGCATGGGCGCGGATGTCACTGTGCTTGATCGATCCCTCCCGCGTATGCGGTATCTCGATGATACCTATCGAGGTGTATTCAAGACCAGCTACGCCAGCGCTGGCAATACCGCCGAATTGGTTGCCGAGGCGGATATGGTCATTGGCGCCGTTTTGATCCCCGGTGCGGAGGCACCCAAATTGGTGTCACGCGCCCAACTTTCAACGATGAAAACAGGCGCAGCCATCGTCGATGTCGCAATCGATCAAGGCGGCTGTTTCGAAACCTCTCGCGCCACCACGCATGACGACCCTATCTACGACGTTGATGGCATCATGCACTATTGCGTCGCGAATATGCCCGGCGCTGTTGCGCGGACGTCTACGATAGCTTTGGGAAATGCGACCATGCCTTTCATGCTTGCACTCGCGAACAAAGGGTGGCGCAAAGCCTGCGAAGAGGATGCGCATCTGCTGAACGGTCTGAACGTCCATTCGGGCCAACTCACATATTTTGAGGTGGGCAAAGCGCTCGGGATCGACGTGATTTCACCGCAACTCGCACTGAAGACTTAAACACAAAAGGACCGCCAAATTGGCGGGCCTTCCTAACATCCCAAAAAGGGAAGATTACTTCTTAAGAGCTGCCAAGATGTCTGCAAGAAGCTCTTCTTGCGTCGGGCCTGCTGGCTCTGCTGGTGCTTCTTCTTCAACTTCAGCCTTCTTCGTTTTGTTCACTGCTTTAACCAGCATGAACACCACGAATGCGATGATGAGGAAGTTGATGATCGCCATAATGAAACGACCGTATGCGAAGACCGCTGCGCCCGCTTCTTCAGCTGCGCCGATGGAGCCGTACTCACCTTCACCAAGCAGAACGTACTGACCTGCAAAATCGATACCGCCCATGAAGAGGCTGATGATTGGGTTGATCAAGTCGCCAACCAACGATGTAACGATCGCCGTGAAAGCCGCGCCGATGATGATACCAACAGCCATGTCCATGACATTGCCCTTGGCGATGAAGTCTTTGAATTCTTTGATCATGATTGGTCCCTCTAAGTCCCGTTTCCCTTTTGAGTGCGCTTATTTTTCTATAGCGTTTGCGCAGGCGCACTATGGGCAAGTCGCATAGTTCTGTCACTTTTTTTATGGGACAATTTCCACGTTTTCGTCATTTTTGGAGCGAAAATGGAAAAAATGTGAGCTCGCTTTTGGGGACCTTTGGCCGACCCTCAAAAAATTCAACCACGTGGTGAGACGTGGTTGAGAACTTCCCGTGGATGTTCAGCAAATCTTTATGCTGGCAATTCACCAGTCAAAACATATCGCAGAATTTCAGCGACCTGTTTGGGATCATCGCATACGGCAAGCGCTGCGGCATCTACTTCTTTCAAAGCATGTTGATGATCATCGCCATGGACGATGATCAAAGACTTACCAAGGGCGGCGGCATACCCCGCATCAAACGCTGCGTTCCACTGTTTGTACTTTTCACCGAAGCGCACAACGACAACATCAGCATCAGCCAAACCTTTGCGTGTGCGGATCGCGTTGAGCTTTGCGCCTTTGTTGTCGTGCCAGAATTTGTTCGGCTCGGCCCCCATAATCGCGACACCGCAATCATCGCTCGCACCGTGATCCGTAACCGGCGAAGAAAAGGAAATGTCCAAGCCGCTCGCACCTGCAATAATTTGCTCGCGCCAATCGGTATGAATTTCACCTGATAGATATACTTTCAGCATTTCGTTTCCTTTTGCTAATTCGGTCCAGCAGGCATTACCCGCGCAG
>NZ_JBDWVM010000192.1:0-7389 GCF_039984035.1 Planktotalea sp.
GTGGCTGGAGCTGGGACACGAAAATCGCGGATTTCGATCACGACGGTTTGCAAGACGTCTACATCGTGAACGGCACTTGGGTTCCAAACGAGGTTTCGCCCTCGAACCTTTTCTTCCACAATCAAAGCGATGGGCGCTTTGTCGAAGCGTCCGGCCCTTTTGGTCTTGAGGATTACCTCATGACGGCGGCGGCGACGGCCTTTGACATGGACAACGACGGTGATCTCGACATGGTCACCCATCCGGTCAACGGGCCAATGGCCGTTTTCCGCAATAACACCCAAGCGCCTGCACTGGTGATTTCGCTGCACGACCAGATCGGCAATCGCGACGGCATCGGCGCAAAGATCACCCTGACCGACGACACAGGACGCACCCAAATGCGTGAATTGCAGCTTGGTGGCGGCTTCATGTCCTTTGATGCGCCACGCGCGCATTTTGGTATGGGCAGGGCACGCCACGCGACGGAACTGAGCATCCGCTGGCCAGATGGTTCAACGACGCAAGTCAGCGGACCGTTAGATGCAGGCGCGCACTACCGCATCAGCCGAAATTAGCGCGCCAACCATGCGCTTAAATCGATCTTAAGCAGGTTTTGTGTCGTCAAAATATCTTCGCGATAAATGCCCGCCAAATGCGCGCGATCGCTTTCGGACATATCTGTCACCTTCGTTTCCCCCGGTGCGCGCCCTTTCGCTAAATTCAAATTTGGGCGAATGATCTTTTGGGGGGGATAAGTTGTAAAGCGATCAACCGATAGGAAATCGCAGACCTTATCAAAGACCGTATTGGGATCATTCAGCAGATCCTCATTCAAGATGAATAGGGTTTGCTCCTTTGGGAAAAATCGCCAAAGCGTTTCTATCTGCGGGCTATAAAATCCACGCTCAACATAGGAAAAGCTCCGCTTGGCTTTCGCCGTCTCGTCAGTCGGAACCACGGGAACCCGCTTGCGACCCTCTCGAATAGCGTCGCTGAAATTATTAGTCTCCACGCCCCTCTGCGTCACCATTTTCCAATGCGAAAATGCGCGATCAACGGGGTTTCTAAGCAAAGTGACGAACTTCATACTTGGATTGTAGGTAAAGACCCGTTCAATCGCATTTGGCCAGAAGATGTAGCTGGGCGTCTTTTCCCCGACGAGCTGACCCGCCTCAGCCACCGCTGCAAATTCTTCATATGCGGAATAGTTTGGACGGTCCCAATCCTCTGACTCGCGATCAAAAAAATGACCCTCATTGGCACGCATAAGGAGCCTTGGATGCGACGATAAAAAACGGCTTAACGCCGTCGTCGCGGACTTCTGAACCCCGGGTATTATGAAGTTGATTTTTGGCGACACGTTCATCGATCTACCCATACTGTCTTAACCATATATCCTACTGCATTTCCTTAACAAAATCGAGGTACGAAACATGAGGGGACAAAGAGGCTGCTAGAAACAAAATATTGCAGTTTGGCAGATTACAAAGCTATGGTCTGACTTGAAAAATGCATCGAGAATGCCAGAAAATGAGCCCCCTATGACGGATGCAACTGACCAACCAACCACGGGACCAATTGCGATTGGTGGTCTAGGCGGCAGCGGAACGCGCGTGTTCGCGGCAAGTTTACAGCATGCAGGGCTCACGATTGGGCAGGACTTAAACAAAGCGTTGGATAATCTGTGGTTCACCGTTTTGTTCAAACGCAAACGCTGGGCGCAGGAAACACCCGATCCGGCCGACGTCGCCATCTCGGTCGATTTGTTTCGACGGGCGATGACCACGGGTTTAACGGGAAATATGACCGCTGAAGAGACTGCTTTGATTCAGTCCCTGGCAGATGATTTGCCCCCTGATGGTCCGTGGATATGCGGCGCGCGCAGCAAACACGCAGAGCAGCTGATCGCGAGCGATCTACAGCCCGGCGGGCGTGATCAACCTTGGGGCTGGAAAGAACCGAACACACATCTGTTTCTACCAGAGCTAAACGCGCATATTCCCGACCTTCGCTATATCCATGTGGTGCGCAACGGGCTTGATATGTCCTTTAGCAAAAACACGTGGCAGGCAGATCACTGGGCCCATCATTACGAATTGCCCTCCCCCGATACAAACGGCGATCCCGTGCATCAATTGCGCTATTGGATTGCCGCAAACCAACGGGCCATCGCATATTTGCAACGCGCGATGCCGGGGCGATATCTCTTGATTGATTATGATGATTTCTGCATGCGCCCAGACATAGAGTGGCCGCGCCTTCAGCAATTTTTCGGGCGACCAACGGACACGCCTATTCCTGAAGGGTTTATCGTCAAGACCAGCATTGGGCGCAGCGATGCAGAAGATCTGTCAGTATTTCCGCCAGATTTAATGACCGCCTACCGCAGTTTTCAGAAAGAGGTCGCAGCCCTCACAAATCAATGAGAACCGCCCGCGTGCAGGATCAGACCTGATAATAGTCGCGATACCAAGCGATGAAATTGGCAACGCCTTCATCCAGCTTTGTCTTTGGCTCATAGCCTGTCAGAGACTTTAATAACGAACTGTCCGCCCATGTCGCCGGCACATCACCAAGCTGCATCTCCATAAAGTTCTTTTTGGCCTCCTGACCAAGCGCCCCTTCAATCGCAACGATGAAATCCATCAATTTTGTGGGTTCGGAGTTGCCGATGTTCACAATGCGATAAGGCGCGATTGTGGAGAGGCTGTCGCCCTGTTCAATCGTTTCTGCGCTGTCTGGGCGTTCAGGCGGCGTATCGATCAACAGGCGAATACCCGTCACCAAATCGTCGATATAGGTGAAATCACGGCTAAGGTCGCCGTGGTTATAAACGTCGATTTCATCGCCATCTAAAATGGCCTTGGTGAACTTAAAGAGCGCCATGTCAGGACGCCCCCAAGGACCATAAACTGTAAAGAAGCGGAACATGGTGATCGGCAGATCATAGAGGTGGGAATAGGTATGCCCCATCGCCTCATTGGCCTTTTTGGTCGCCCCGTAGAACGACATCTGGATGTCCGCCTTGTGGGTTTCCTTGTAGGGCATTTCGGTATTCGCGCCATACACAGAAGACGTAGATGCCATCAGCAGGTGACTGCAAGGGTTGGCGCGCACCGCTTCGAGCAGATTGAATGTCCCGATCAGGTTGGATTCAACGTAAGATTTGGGATTGTCGATAGAATACCGAACACCCGCTTGCGCAGCGAGATGGACGATCACATCAGGTTTTTCTGCTGTGATCAAATCCATCAGAGCGCCTTCTGTTTCGAGGCGCGCGTTCACGGCGCGAAAGCCCTCATTCTCCAGAAGCATGTCCAAACGACGTTCTTTCAACGCGACGTCGTAATAATCCGTCATCGCGTCAAAGCCGATAACGCTAAACCCTTCTTCTAGAAGGCGTTTGGACAAATGGTAGCCAATGAAGCCGGCGGCGCCGGTAATAAGAGCCTTAGGCATCAATCAACTCCAAGTTTGATTAAGGGTGTTGGAGGGGCGACTAATTCGCCTCTCCTTCGCGGCCGCGACCAATAGAGACATAAGCCTCAAAGCCCGCTTTGCGTACATCTGTTTCTGCATAGATATTGCGTAGATCAGCCATCTTCGCGACGTTCATATCGTTGGCAATGCGGCCAAGATCCAAAGCACGAAATTCGTTCCATTCTGTCAACAGAACAACCAAATCAGCACCGGCTGCGGCCGCATATGCATCATCCATCCAGGTGACACCTGGCAGCAATGCTTCGCCTTCGCGGCGGCCTTCTGGATCGGTCACAGTCACGCCGGCACCGCCACCTACAAGTGCAGGAACAATTGTCAGGCTTGGCGCATCGCGCATGTCATCTGTGTTCGGTTTAAACGTTACACCCAAGACAGCGATTTTTTTACCGTTGAACGAGCCACCACAAAGGTCGAGCAGCTTATCAACCATCCGGCGCTTGACCTCTTCGTTGATCTTGATGACCGCCTCAGTGATCTGCATTGGAACCGCATGTTCCTGACCAATACGCGCAAGCGCCATGGTATCTATAGGGAAACATGAGCCGCCGTAACCCGGACCTGCGTGCAGGAATTTGTTGCCGATGCGGCCATCCAGACCCATGCCGCGCGACACTTCCTTCACGTTCGCACCGGTCTTTTCGCAAAGCGCCGCAATCTCGTTGATGAAGGTAATCTTCGTCGCAAGGAATGCGTTGGCAGCGTATTTGATCATTTCCGCGCTTTCCAAATCTGTTGTGACAATCGGGAAGTCACGCAGATAAAGCGGGCGATAAATGTCAGACATGACCTTGGCCGCGCGTTCTGTTTCAACGCCGACCACAACGCGATCAGGCTTCATGAAATCATCAATCGCCGCACCTTCGCGCAGGAATTCTGGGTTAGACGCAACATCGAACTCAAGGTTCGGGTTCGCCTCTGCGAGCACCTGAGCGACCTTCGCGTTCGTGCCAACAGGAACGGTGGATTTGGTGACAACGACAATGTAATCTTTTGCCGTTTGCGCGATCTCGGTCGCGGCAGCCATCACATAAGTCAGATCAGCGTGGCCATCGCCGCGGCGCGTTGGCGTGCCGACCGCAATAAAGACGGCTTCGGCGCCATCAAGCGCGTGCTCAAGGTCAAGCGTGAATGACAAGCGGCCCGCTTCAACGTTGCGCGCCATAAGCGTCTCAAGACCGGGCTCAAAGATAGGCACTTCGCCGTTCTCGAGTTTCTCGATCTTTGACGCGTCCTTATCGACGCAAATAACATCGTGACCGAAGTCCGAAAAACACACTCCAGAGACGAGGCCCACGTAGCCAGTGCCGATAACTGCAATCTTCATTCTAAAAATAGCTCCTTGGCTTAATATGACGCCTTATTCTTGTGAAACTACCATAAATGCAAGGTTGTTATTGCCCGCCAGCGAAGCCCCGCTACAGGATGAAGCACGCATGCAACCATATTTTCATCTCTGGCGCGTAATCTGGCCATGCGGACATGGGTGAATTGTTCGCACGCATTGTCGAACAAACACCGCCCTCGCCCGTCGCTCAACATCCATGCTGACCTGAGGCCCAGTTCTAAATCTCACCACCTCGACCAATCAATGGGCCATCTGAAAAATCCAGCAATTCGAGCAATTTTTCATCATATGCTGTAAATTTAGACATTTTTTGAATGTTGCTGTCCCTTTCGAACAAGGCGCTCAGGTCGCCCCAGCGGCTACCACGCTCTGCTTTGGGCCCAACGTTTTTGGCCGGTCCTTTCAAAGACAACGACAGGTGCATCACCGAAGACAGGTCGCGTTCAAGCAAATCCAACTGCGACATTCCGTAAACACGGCTGATATCTCTGATGCCCTTTCGCGCATGTTGCAAAACGTCGGCCTCGTCCAAATTCTTCAGATCCGTCCAGCCCTGCATCCTGCGCGACGCGAAGTAGTAGCAATATTTGTTGTAATATCCGTTGGCGACAAACAACTGCATGTCGGCGCGATCCGAGAAGAAATAGTCGTCGGCTGACACCTCGAGCAGGAATTTCTTACCTGCATGTTCTGGCCGCTCAAGATCTATTGCCGACAGCGCCATCGCCTGTCGCTTCAAGAAGAAATAGAGCGATGCAATCCGCTCGTAAGGGTCGCGCAGGACGGTGAACGAGAAGCAATCATCGACGCTCTCTTCCATCGCAACCCAATCGAGATGACCGCCATAATACAGGAACCCCTTGGGGAATTGCTCTTCAACGGGGGCCTGCGAATGGGTCATGATTGGCGAAACATTGCGCGCACCAACAGCAAGGCGCACCTGTTTGGTGATCGTCTGTCCGGCCGTTTTCGGGATGTGCAAGAAGACGACGGGGCGGATTTTCTTGGCCTTTTTAGTCGGCTTAAGATGCGACACGATCCCACGCAATTTGCGCCCACTACGGCCTATCACAGTATCAGATTCAACCTGCGATGCGACATGTTCCAGGTAGGATGTGTTGGTGAAATCCTCGACCTGTTTAAAGGTATCACGCCATTTCTGCGGCACCGCATCGCCGAATTTATCAAAAACTCCAACATATTGTTCTCGCAACTCAGACCCGATCAACGCACGCACAGCGCCATTCAAGGGAATAGAGCGCCCCAAATTAACCTGTCTGCTCGCATCACTTTTAACCGGCGCAATACCGAGAAATGCGCAGAGGTCTTTCATCGTATCTTGTCGAAACAGGTCTTCGTAGAACACATATTTGATATCTTCCGCCGGCACTGACTCTTCGAGCAGGCTCATGGTTTTCATGTAGTTGGCGCGGAAAATCTTTGGATAGCGGCCCATGTGGCGCAAACGTTGAGCATGTTCAGCACTGATGTCGTAAAATTCCTGATCCGTTTCGGCAATTTTCAACATCTTGGTGCGCATGCGAATCTGGGACCACATCCGCGACACGGGATCTCTCAGGATGAAAATGAATTTGCTGGCCCCAATGCCGGCCATGTCCGAAAAACCTTCGGCACTCATACCGCAGTAGGACGGCGTAAAATCAAGCAAGTTCGCTTCTGTCGTGCGCCCATGCGTCATCGCCTTAACATACGCGGTGTGGTCCCCTTTGCTCGCAGCGAAGCATTCTAGCTGGTGGCTTACTTGTCTAATTTGATCAAACAGCGTGGCATTTTCTGGGGCAAAACCGCTTTTTACGCGTGAAACCAATTCTTGCAGCAACTTATAGCGCTGCTCTGCGTGGTGCCGTTCGCTGTGCATATGCAGTGTATCGAAATAATGCATTTCTTTAACAGCGCCGCCATGACACTCAGGCGACTTTTGCAACTGATCAAAAAGCCAGCTTGTCCCAGCTTTTTGAGCTCCGATACAATAGACAATTCTAGCATGTTCAGGAAGCACAGCTTGCCCTTTCGTCAAATTCTTGGGACTTGAGTGTGAAATATTCTGACTAATTGCCAGCACTCTTTGCCAGTCTCGGATTGCAGACCATCAACTGCTATAAATTAGTGCGCCGCTCGAAGCGACGCTTCGCCTCAAATACCATTTTTCGGCGATAATTTACCAGCCCCAACATGGAACGACCAGTACTGGTTTTCTGACCTTTCCAGAACGCAACCGCTGGTATATTGGGTCAAAATAAATTAATTACTTTTGAATTCTTTCGGCCTACTGTCGGCTGGCGCACTTAGCGGAACACTTCACAATATGAATCTTCCCATCCTGCAGTTCGCAAATGCCGTTCGGTACCGATATCAAGTTGCCCATCTAAACGCCAAGGCCAAATCGCGCGAGATCGTTGACGATGCAGGGGACGCAGTCGGGTTTCTGGATTCTGTTTCGGTTGCGTCTGGACGCCTACGCGTCTCTGGCTGGATCAGGGGCGGTGCCAAAGTTACGCTAACTATGCATGGAAACAGGGTTGAGGGCACCCCTTCCCTCT
>NZ_JBDWVM010000193.1:0-5035 GCF_039984035.1 Planktotalea sp.
TCGGGGCAGGGCCAGCTGGCCTTGCCTGTGCACACCGCGCAGCCATGCTGGGTCATGATGTTGTAATCATGGATGCCCGTGCGAAATCAGGTGGCCTGAACGAATTTGGCATTGCCGCCTATAAGAGCACTGATGATTTCGCTGCGAAAGAAGTCGATTGGCTGATGCAAATCGGCGGCATTGAGATCAAACACGGCGTGAGCCTTGGCAAAGACGTAACCTTGGCAGCGCTGCAAAGTGAGTACGATGCAGTGTTTCTAGGAATGGGTCTGGGCGGCGTGAACGGCCTTGGGATTGAAGGCGATGACAAGGATGGGATCGCGGATGCGGTCGATTTCATTTCCGATCTGCGTCAAGCGAAAGATCTAAGTGCTTTGCCAATTGGCCGTGACGTTGTTGTCATAGGCGGGGGCATGACGGCGATTGATGCGGCGGTTCAGGCGAAATTGCTTGGCGCGCTCAATGTGACTTTGGTCTATCGCCGCTCCAAAGCGCGCATGAACGCCAGCGTCTTTGAACAGGATTTGGCAACCTCAAAAGGGGTGCGCATCATCACGAACGCAACGCCTGTGGCCATTCACGGCAATGGCGCGGTGCGCGAGATCGAATTTGAATACACCGACGATGATTTGAAAGCGACGGGTCAAACCGTGCGCCTTGCGGCGGATCAAGTTTTCCGAGCGATTGGTCAAACCTTGGAGGGCGATGATTTGCCTGCCTTGGACGGTCGCAAGATTAAAGTGTCAGAGGTCGGTCAGACCAGCATCACGGGCGTCTGGGCGGGGGGCGATTGCGCCTCTGGCGGCGATGACCTGACGGTGACCGCAGTAGCCGAAGGGCGTGACGCTGCGATGGATATTCATACTACATTGATGGGAGGCGCATAAAATGGCCGATCTCACGACAGATTTTCTAGGTATCAAAAGCCCTAATCCATTCTGGCTCGCTTCTGCGCCGCCAACCGATAAAGAATACAACGTGCGCCGCGCCTTTGAGGCCGGTTGGGGCGGTGTCGTTTGGAAGACGCTTGGTTCAGAAGGCCCGCCTGTCGTTAACGTCAATGGACCTCGTTATGGCGCGATTTACGGCGCGGATCGTCGGTTGCTTGGGCTCAACAATATTGAGCTGATTACGGATCGCGACCTGTTCACGAACCTTGAAGAGATCAAACGCGTGAAGGCGGATTACCCTGATCGCGCTGTGATCGTGTCGATCATGGTGCCTTGCGAGGAAGAAGCATGGAAAGCGATCCTGCCGCTTGTGGAAGACACTGGCGCAGATGGGATCGAGCTGAACTTTGGCTGCCCGCACGGCATGTCAGAACGCGGCATGGGCGCGGCGGTGGGCCAAGTGCCTGAATACATCGAAATGGTGACGCGCTGGTGCAAGCAGTACTACTCCAAACCCGTTATCGTGAAACTGACGCCGAACATTACCGATGTGCGCAAACCTGCGGCGGCGGCAAAAGCCGGCGGCGCGGATGCGGTGTCGCTTATCAACACGATCAACTCTATCACCTCTGTGAACCTTGATACCATGAGCCCTGAGCCATCCATCGACGGCAAAGGCACGCATGGGGGCTATTGCGGTCCTGCGGTGAAACCTATCGCGATGAGCATGGTCAGCGAAATTGCCCGCGCTGAGGCAACAGCAGGTCTGCCGATCTCGGGCATTGGCGGCATCACCACATGGCGCGATGCGGCTGAATTTATGGCGCTGGGCTGTGGCAATGTGCAGGTCTGCACGGCTGCGATGACCTATGGCTTTAAGATCGTTCAGGAGATGATTTCTGGCCTCAGCCAATGGATGGATGAGAAGGGCTACACCGATACATCGCAGTTTGTTGGCATGGCCGTGCCGAACACCACAGATTGGCAGTATCTGAACCTCAACTTCATCGCTAAGGCGAAGATTAATGAGGATCTTTGCATATCGTGCGGTCGCTGTTTCGCTGCTTGTGAAGACACATCACACCAAGCGATTGCTATGTCCGATGAGCGGGTCTTTAGCGTCATCGATGATGAATGCGTCGCCTGTAATCTTTGCGTCAATGTTTGCCCTGTCGAGAATTGTATCACGATGGAACAGATGCCCGCTGGCCAAGTCGATCCACGCACGGGCCGCGAGGTTGATCCAGAGTATGCCAATTGGACTACGCATCCAAACAACCCCTCAGCGACAGCCGCTGAATAAGGTCTCCAAGCCGTAGTTTCCCAACAAAACGGCCGTGAGCGACCCCTGCAAGAGTGAGTGCTTGCAGGGGTCATTTTTATTTTTGGGCTAAAACGACGTAACGGCATTTCATGTTTTTAGTGAAATTAGAATTTGTGCCCCAAGGTCGTTTGCTACGCTGTGTTGTCTGACCCATGCGCGCGCGCTAGCGTCCTCTCAACTTTAAAATACTGAGGAATGCGCAATGAGCGGCACTGATACCCTGTTCCAAGCTGTGAAGCTTGACAAACTTGAGCTGAAAAACCGGATTGTTATGGCGCCGATGACGAGAACCATGTCACCGGGAAATGTTCCGAATGATCTAAACGTTGAATACTACCGCCGCCGCGCCGAAGGCGGTGTGGGTTTGATCGTTACCGAAGGCACATTCGTGGGTCATGTCGCGGCGAGCGGCTATCCGAACGTTCCCGCGTTCTTTGGCGAAGACGCTCTTGCAGGTTGGAAACGGGTTGTAAACGCGGTGCATGACGCAGGCGGCAAAATTGCGCCGCAGCTTTGGCACGTGGGCGCAGTGCGTCGCCCCGGCGTGATGCCCGGCGGCGATACGCCCGGACATAGCCCCAGTGGTATGGCATTCCCCGGTAAGGTGACGGGCCACGCAATGACGCAGCAAGACATTGACGATGTGGTCGCGGCCTTCGCGCAAGCGGCCAAAGACGCCAAGGACATTGGCTTTGACGCGATTGAGCTGCATGGCGCGCATGGTTATTTGATTGATCAGTTCTTCTGGGACGGTACAAACCAACGCGAGGATGCCTATGGCGGTGATTTGGAAGCGCGCTCGCGCTTTGCAATTGAAATTTTACAAGCGGTGCGCGCCGCAGTTGGCGAAGATTTCCCGATCATTTTCCGCTTTTCCCAGTGGAAACAACAAAACTACGCCGCGCGTCTCTGTGAGACACCAGAAGAATTGGGCGCTTTCGTCAATCGTCTGTCTGATGCGGGCGTTGACATCTTCCACTGCTCTTCACGCCGCTTCTGGGAACCAGAGTTCGAAGGCAGTGATCTGAACCTTGCTGGCTGGACTCGCAAGCTCACAGGGAAACCGGCGATTACGGTTGGCAGCGTTGGCTTGAACGCAGACTTCTTGCCTGAAGACGGAACCGCAAATTTCAAAGCGGCGGAACCTGCAAGCATCGACAATTTGCTAGAGCGCACAGAACGTGAAGAGTTTGATCTCGTCGCGGTGGGACGTGCGTTGATTGCGAACCCTGATTGGGCGAACCAAGTGCAAGCAGGTAAGCTCGCGGACTTGGCGGCTTATGAAAAAGACATGTTGAAGAAGCTCTACTAATTCAGAGTTTAACTTTGAAAAAGAGTGGCCTGCCTCAATCGAGCGCAGGCCATTTTCTTTAAAAGTCCATATGTTGCGTTAGGAAATCATGAAGCAGAACAAGCTTGGCTGAAATGTCTTGGCCAAGGGTTTCGCTCGTTGATGTGTCGTGCGGCCATGTGGCGTCGAACATCAGGGTTTCATTGAACGCAAGGGCCGGCATGTTGCAGTGGCTTTGATCGCAATAGATCACCAAGGTGATGTTGTTCCCAAAGGGAGAAAGCATCTGGCAACTCGATGTCTGATCTTCGCCTTGCTTACATAAAAACGTGTCGCCACGCGTTGCTGTAGCAGAGCTTTGATGATGCTTCTGAGCATTTTCGTTTGCGCGCGCATCAACGTTGTTAACTTTGCTAAGGCGTAGGGTATCAAACCCGATATCGATCAGCGCGGTGTTCACACTGATCGTTGAAACCACCGGAACGGTCAGTTGTCGTCCGTCTTTTGCGAGGTATTGAACGTCTTCGCACGAGGTTTGCTCCGTTAAAAGAAGAGGCGTGTTGTCAGGCAGGAAGGCGCGAAAAATCGTGCCGCCGCGGATGAGTGCGCCATCATTGGTCTCAAGTCCGAAATCAACAAACCGATATCTGTCCGGACAGGCTTGCGCGCTCGCAAATCCAGCGCAACACATGAATAGCAATGACAGTATCTTGGTGCGCATAGTATCCCTCCCAATCCCGTGGGAAAGTTAGCGCGCCCGCTGTGCAGCGCAATTCGCTCAGCCACTTTCACACAGTAACGTGATCGCGGCTCACGCCCCTACTTGCGCGAAGAAGGCGCTGCGAAAATCGAGCAGCTCTTGATGACGCGCTTCGGCCATGCGCTGGCCTTCGCCCGTTTTGAACCCTTTTGAGAGCGTCAGTAATTTGGTTTCAAAGTGATCTATGGCATAGCTGCGATCATCCAGCGCGCGCTCCTTAGCGTGCGGATCGCTCGGTTCATACAGCGCGCTGCCCATTCGGCCCGCAACATAGAAACACCGCGCGATCCCGATCAGGCCGATGGCATCAAGACGGTCCGCATCTTGCAAGATTTTTGCCTCTCTCGTTTCGGTTGGGATGTTCGCGGAAAAGCTGTGGGCCTCAACCGCGTGACAGGTTGCATCAACCTTGCCTGTGTCCCATCCGAGCGGCGCGAGATGGCCGCGCGCGGCCGCGGCGGCAAGGCTCGATGCCTTTGCGCGATCGGGGCTGTCTTTTTCCACGCTGATACAGTCATGGAGAAGGGTTGCGGCCAACAACACCTCCCAATCCGCGCCTTCAACGTGCGCGATGGCGCGGGCGTTGTTCCAGACGCGGGTGATGTGGGCGATATCATGTGCCCCATCTGAATCGTTCGGGATCGAGTAGGGGAGAAGCGTTTCTGCAAGCGCTTCATGCAGGGCGAAGGGGGCAGTGTTCATGGCCTGTGTCCTAACGCATCAAAGCTCAATGACATCAAAGACAACAGGTTCAATCACTTTCGCATCTG
>NZ_JBDWVM010000194.1:0-10141 GCF_039984035.1 Planktotalea sp.
GCATGGCATATTGCGCACCGTCTGTGCCGCGGCCTTGCTGCCATGCGTAGTCAACGAAGAGATCTTCAAGTTCGTTCGCATTGAATTCTTCGGACAGGTTAACGAAGCCACCTTCGTTCACAAAGGCACCGATAAAGCCAACGTCAACCGCAACAACGTCACCTGCGCCTTCACCCGTTGCCAACTGCGTCGTCAGCTTTTTGTGGTGATCGCCGTGGTTGTTCATTTGATAGGTGACTTTGGCGCCGTCGGTCGCGGCCTCATATTTCGGGATAACGACATTTAGGTGGCTGTCAAAATCAGGCCAGCCGTCGAAACGGATTTCTTGCGCCATTGCCGGCGCGGCCAATAGGGTGATGGCCGTTGCGCCAAGCAGCGCGGACCTCATATCAAACTTCTTCATTTCGTTTCCTCCTCTTGATGGTCTTAGTTTTTGATCGTTTTGTTCAGGACCGATGCGCGTTCAATGACATCGGCTTTGAAAGGTCGAAGCGTGGCTGATGCGTCGAAATCAGGCCCGAGCAGCGCATGCGCTAACTGTCCGGCTGCTGCCCCAATTTCGCGCATAGGCTGGCGCACGGTCGTGAGTGGTGGATTCATAAATTGTGCAAAATCGAGATCATCGAAACCGATGAAAGATAGGTCTTGGGGCACGTGTACGCCGCGCTCGTAACAGGCTTGCATGCCCCCTGCTGCCATCATGTCGTTGTGAAAGAAAACAGCGGTTGCGGATGTGTTTGCGTCGAGCAATTCGTTCACGGCGCTATAGCCGCCACTGGGGCTAAGATTGCCGCGATAGATCAGGTCGGGATTGAGCGCGTGCCCGTGTTTTTCAAGGGTACTGGTAAAGCCAGTGTGGCGGTCACGAATTTCGTTCAGGTGGAGCGGACCTGTGACCGTGGCGATATCTGTATGGCCCATTTGCAAGAGATGCTCTGCCGCTTTCTCCCCTGCCCTGATGTTGTCGAGCTTGACGCAGCGGGTCTCATAGCCGGGGACTTCGCGGTTCACGACAACGGCGGTTGGGTAGTGTTGGAGCAGCTCGACCAGCTTGTCCTCTTGCACCGCATCAGCGTGTACAACGAAGCTTTCGCATTGGCGCGCGCTGAGCGAGGCGAGCGCATCGATTTGACCCTTTTCGGTTTCGTTACTGGCCTCTGCGATGGTCTTGAACCCGACACCGCGTAGGGCTTGATCGACACCCTCAAGGATTGCACCGAAGTAGGGTGAATCGAAGCGGTTCACAACGACGCCAATCGTTTGTGAGGTTTGCATCTTGAGCATCTGGGCCGCGCGATTTGGGCGGTAATTCAAATCTCGAATTGCCTTTTCTACAACATCGCGCGTTTCGACATTCACGGGAGACGTGGCATTGATGACGCGCGACACAGTCGCGGTCGAAACGCCCGCCAAAGCGGCGACATCCTTCAATCCAACCATCATTTTCCTCCCATGCCCCACGGTTCATAACCGCTGTGTAAACGATTGCAATTGAAGCAATCGGGCAAGTAAACGTTTACATAGAGGTTTCATTCTGTCAACTCTTATGGAAACACGCTATGGGAGCTGAGGGAGGCCGAGACCATGAAAACCGTGATTTCGCAGATAGTTCTGAGTTTTCTTTTACTAATTTGGGGGACGTCCATGTACGCAGAATCGCACGAAAAGCCGATGGAAATCCCGCTTTCGATTGCAGAGCTTCCGAAAGATTTGTGGTCCAAGAATCGGATTATGCCCTCGGGCGGTGATACGGTTTTGGTGATGCAGGATACCGGCGTCGGCCCCTTCAATGATGCGTCTATGTGGGAGGTGGGTTTCAACCAACCGTTGCCATATGGGCGCAAACAATTTGCCTTTGATGTCGCGGTTGGCGAGGGGCATCGCCCGCTCTGGGGGACGTCGGTATTGCAGCCGATTGTGAATGGCGAACAGGCGGTTCCATCGCTCAATAGTGATGGTGCGCTTAGCCTGCAGATGAGCGTATCTGATACTGATGGCAAAGCGTTTATCCCGCATATGTCTGGGCCTGTGACGTTTCAGATGCCCAAATCGGCAGATACGATTTCGAGTTTTGCCTTCATGACAGCGGGCGCGGAAGGTTATGATGTGACGCTTTCAAATTTCCGCGTTTTGGTCTGGCCAGAAGAGGACAACCGCATTTGGCCTCAGCGTTTGCATGTGTCGTCCTTGGGCTATGCGGCTGACACGGCGGTTGAGGTTTTGGTTGCGTGGCATGACGACAAAGAAACCCGCGCGCTGACCTCTGCGATTTTGACGTTGAATGGTCCTGATGGGGTTAAAGAAATCCCTGTGAACATGCCAACGCGCGCGGCCCCGATTTCGGACAGTCGTGTGAGCAGCGTGAACCTTGGTATGTTGCCAGCGGGGGACTATGAACTCACGGTGCCGAGCACGGGCGCGCGCACGGAAGCGGTGACCAAATCCTTTCGTGTCACGCCGGATCAGAGCATGCTGAGCAAAGCGCGCGATGAGGCATGGGGCGCATTTTATTGGATCACGGAAGGCGCGGATGGCCCCTACCCCGAAGCGCATTTGCAAGATACCGCAGCCAAGGTGTTTGGCGCGCCTGAGCAAACCCAAGATGTGCGCGGGGGCTGGCTCGATGCTGGCGATTACGGCAAATATTCGGTGAATGGCGCCTATAGCGTATCGCTGATGTTGCTCACAGGATTGATCGCACCAGAGGCCTTGGATCACGCGGTGACGCCCGTTGCGAACACGGCGGCAGGCGTACCTGATTGGCTGCGCGTGGCGGATGGTCAATTGGAGTGGCTCTATAAAATGCAGCGCGCAGATGGTGCGGTGTATCACAAGGCGACCACGCGCAAATGGCCGATGATGAGCGATACGCCTGAGGATGATACAGCCACAAAATGGCTGATGCCTGTGACGACAACGGCAACTGCCAACTATGCGGCGGCGATGTCTTTGGCGGCGAAGATCTACCTCGCGCAACCTGATAGTGCCTATCAAACGCGCGGTGGTGAATTCCAAGCTGCGGCAGAGCGCGCTTTGGCGTGGCTCGAAGAAAACCCTGATTTGATCATGATCGATTTGACCTACGATGGGGATCAATATGGCGGGCCATATGATGATCAGGAGGATCGCGACGAACGCTTCTTTGCCTATGCCGCATATGCGGCCCTGACGCAGAATGCGGCGGATTTTGCCAAAGCAGAGGCGCTGCTTGATGATGTCGCTGCGACGATGAAGTCCGATGATTATTCGACCTATTGGGGCAAGGTTGGCCTGCTCGGTGTTTGGGCGTTGCAAACTGTGGATGCGCCCGAGGTGCTGGCAGATGCATCGACCAGCGCGCTGCGCACGGCGTCGTATCGTTGGAAAGTGACGCAAAACCGATCCTCTTGGGGCGTGTCCAAGGCGGATGATAGTCAGCTGGATTGGGGGTCAAACAGCGTCTTTGCGACGGTGGGTTGGCATTGGTTGATGTGGGCAAAGGTCAGCGGCGAGACCGATTATTTGAGCCACGCAGAGCGTCAGATCCACTACCTGTTTGCGATGAACCCGCTTGATCAAACCTACATCACAGGTGCTTATCGCAACGCGACGGTTGCGCCGCATTTCCGCCCTTGGTCGTCCGGGCGCATTGAACTGCCTGCGGGTTTCATCGCGGGGGGGCCGAATTCGGTCAACCTTGCCGGTGATCCGCTGACGGGCGCGATTGTCGGGCAGCCGCCCATGTTGATGTATGTGGATGATGTGGAAAGCTACGCAACGAACGAGGTGGCGATCAACTGGCAGGCGGCTTGGGCGGTGTATGCCAGCCTTTTGGTGGAGATGACCCAGTAACGTTTAACGTTTCCGTTTCAATCAATTCGATCAGCGCCTCAATACTGAAGCCAACCGAGGCGCTGATCGAATTCTGCAAACATATCTTCACCGCTCGCATGGACGTGAATGGAGTTGAGACCTTGTGATACCTTAGCCTTGTTAGGAAGAGCGCATATTTCGCAAAGGGAAAATTCATGCGCAAATCAACAACACATTGGACATTTATCGCGGCTCTTTCATTGGCTGCGACGAGCCCCGCGCTCAGCAGTGCGCAGACAGTTGATGTCGATCAAATGTCCTTCTTTGTTACCAGCGAGAGCAAAGGCGACGGCGGAAATCTTGGCGGGCTTAAAGGGGCGGACGCGCATTGCAATGCGCTCGCGTCAGCAGCGGGATCAGACAAGAATTGGGCCGCTTATCTCAGCACCAGCATGGTTGTGGATCGCTCGAACGGGCGTCCGTTCAAGATCACCAATGGCGTGAATGCGCGCGATCGTATCGGGAGCGGCCCGTGGTATAATGCGATGGGTATGATGATCGCGAAAGATATTGATGCATTGCATAGTGCTGACGGTAATTTCATCAGCATTGAGACCGCGTTGAATGAAAAGGGTGGCAAGATCAACGGACGTGGTACGCCGCCAAATCAGCATGACATTCTGACAGGCTCTGAATCCATGGGTTTCTTTTCCACGGCGGGCGGCGATACGACCTGTTCCAACTGGACAAGCAACAGCGCTGAGGGGTCCGCAATCGTCGGGCATCATGATCGCATGGGCGGCAACACGGCGCGCAACATGGTGTCTTGGAATTCGTCGCACGGCACCTTCGGCTGCGGTGAACAGCACCTGCCGCGCTCTGGTGGTGCGGGGCTCTTTTACTGTTTTGCGACTGAGTAGATCGAGATAAATCATCTGCCCGCGTAACTGGTCGCGGGCAGGCGTTTTTAGCGATTTAGATTTGATTTAGGTAACGGTTATATCTTTCAAAGGTGGCAATGGCCCCTGCCCTGCTGCGCGCATTTCGATGGCTTTGCAAATCCTCTGCAACGCTTGCGTCGAAGACTCTTTCAAACTGTCATAGGCTTGGAAATTGTGAGGCATGTCGGGCCAGATATCGAGCATGACATCGGCGCCATGTGCCTTTTGAACCTGCTCGAAATCGATGACCATATCGCGCAAGACTTCGCGCCCACCAGCTTGCAGATAGAGCGGGGCCAACCCCTCGTAATTATAGCTGATCGGGGACAGGGCCTTGCGTCCATAGGTGCCTTTGGGATCAAGCCATTTGCCAAACATGACGGCCATCCAACCCTGCACGAGATCATATTGATCGTTCGCGGTCATGCTGGCCCCGCGATCCCCAATGTCGGTCCAGGGGCAAAGCCCGACGCAGAGCATGGGTTGCTCTTTTTTCTGCTCTCGCAGCGCGATGGACAGCATCAAGGTCATATGCCCCCCTGCGCTATCGCCAAGGACGACGACCTGTTTTGCAGGGACGCTTTGCGCCAGATAATCCCAGGCGGCCATGGCATCATCGGCCTGCGCGGGATGGGGGTGTTCGGGGGTTAGACGATAATCGGGCGCGAACAGGCGAAGCCCTGTGTGATGGGCGATCATTTGCGCATAACGCGCACTGACGCCGCCATGAAACCCGTAACCGCCCCCATGCAGGTATAGGATAACGGTGTCACCTTTGCGCGTTTTCGGTTCATACCAAATGGCGTTGATGCCCTCGGCATCGCGCGTGTCCACCTCATAGATATCGTCGGTTTCAGGTTGCACCGCGTCAAACAGCAAACGCCCCCGCACCATATCGCCGCCGCGCATGGCCGTCGTAAATTGATGACGGATAAAGCGAATGCCGGTTTCGAAATTTGCATCCCAATCCGGTGCCATTTTGCGCCCAACGGCGTGGCGCATGGATGTGGCGATTGCGATTTTGCTGATTGTCGCAAGAGCGCGCAGACGCAAAGACAAAGGTCCGGAGTATTTTATGTTCGCCATTGATCATTTTCCTCGTTTTGTGACTTGCGCCTTAATCGCGTTTTAGAGATGTCCTGAGATAGAACGATTGCGACACGCAAAAGGGTCGATGATGCCAGCCATCTCTGAACTGTTCCAACCGCCCGCTGCCCTGTCCGGGCTCATTTTGGCGGGTATTTATCGTGACACACGGGGCGTTGAACTGAGTGATGCAGATCGGCTGAACCATTTTCCAGCTTCGCCTTTGGTCCCTGTCACCTTTTTGATGGAGGGGGCGATACACGTGCTCCCCACCGGACAAGATTGGCGCAGTGCGCGGGATGCGCCGGCGTTGGAGCGTGTTAGCGTTAGGCCGATCCAAGACACCCCGCTGAGCAGTTGGTCCCCTGCTGGAACCAAGGCGCTCACGCTTGGACTATACCCCGATGCCTGGCTTAGCCTTGGCGGTGATCTCGAATATCAGGCGGTGCCAATGGCGCTGCATACTGCGTTGGAAGAGTTCGCCGATGCACCAACGCCCGCGCGCGGGTGGGAGGCATTTTGTGCCAACCTCGCCCCTGTTTGGGCGCAGCAGCGCGCCAGCACATGGCGCGGCACCACGTTGATTTCTGATTGGATCCGTTCGATGATCACGCGCTCTGCGCTGACAGGTGCGGGGCAAAGCCTGCGCAGTATTGAGCGGCGCACCAAACGGCTCAGCGGGCAAACACGGCGCACTTTGGAATTCTTCAGCGCGATGGAAAGCCTGCAAAAGATCGCTTATAAAAATCAGGATATGCCGCTTGCGGATATTGCCTATGAAGCGGGCTATTCCGATCAATCCCACATGGGCCGCGCGGTGCGCCGCGCCACAGGATTTTCGCCAGCCCAGCTTAACCATGCGATTCAAACTGAAGAGGCCTTTTGGTGCTATCGCTTGTTGGGCGAACGGTACTGATGCACTGCCTTGCACATCTGAATGCGCCCTCTAGAGTGCGCGCAAATGGGCAAAGGACGACGGCACTATAATGATTGATCTTCTGTCTGACCCCAGCATCGCCATCGTCGCAATCTGCGCCTTTCTGTTGGGCGGCATCGTGAAGGGCGCGATGGGGTTCGGCATGCCGATGGTTGCCATTCCGGTGCTGACGGCGGTGCATTCATTGCCCATGGCTTTATCGATTGCGATTGTTCCTGTGATCGCGACGAACATCTGGCAACTCTGGAAATTCCGCGCGCATCGGCGCTCTGAGGTGCTCCCCAAGTTTCTCGCAACGGGTGTGTTTGGCCTCTTCACAGGTGCGTTGGTGCTCAGCTATGTGCGCAATGCGTATCTGGAGATCGGCTTGGGGCTGTTTGTGCTCAGCTATCTGGCCCGCCGTACCCGCAAAAGCGCGCCGGCCGATCCGCGGTTCGCGCCCGCCTTTGGATTTGCCGCAGGCGTAGCCCATGGCACGGTGGGTCTGTCGGGCCTTGTGGGATCGCCCTATTTCCATGCGCTCGGCTTGACGCGGCCCAAGTTCATCTTCTGTAACACGGCCATGTTCATGATGTTTTCGGTACTGCATCTGATATCGTTGAAAACGCTCAACCTCTATTCAGATGGTGCGGTATGGATCGGTTTCGCCACCCTGATCCCCGCGTTCACAGGCCTGTGGATCGGCGACAAACTCAGCGCGCGCCTGTCATCAAGCGGCTTTTCAAGATTGATCACCTGTATGCTGATTTTTGGGGCGATCTTGCCGATTTGGAATGGGCTTCAGAGTTTGCTGGCGGGGTGATGCGGCAAAAAATACAGAAAGCTGAAGGTTTCAGATGACAATAGATAGGCAGACTAACGTTGACAAATCTTAGATGACCCTAAAAACTTCAGAAGCGCGCTTTTTCTCGACTGGGGTGAGTTGTGAGTTTTCTTAGTCCTTTCAGCTTTTTGCCGATATTCTCTTTAGCGTTTTCTGTTTTAGGATCTCCCTTTTCTGCATCAGAGATAGCTTCAGCATGTTCGTCAGATATTTTGGAAGAAGTGCGCGTGCCTTCAGGCATCACAGCGATCAAGTCGCCGCCTAACCGAAATGCAGAAGACAAAACAGCAAATACTAGAGTAATTAGTGTCGGTGAATTTTGCTTAGCAGTAAATGAAATAAGCGTTGGTCTATTTACAAGGTGTATTTCAGCAGGGCGATGTGCCCCTTTGCGGGGGAACCAAGATGACCCTTTGTTACCAGTTCATTCTGTCACAGTCGTTGAAATTCAAGATTTTATTGATTGGGTAAACCACTCTTCAGGGCGAAACTATCGCTTGCCTTCAGAAGCCGAATGGCAAATGGCTGCCTTTTCGGGAAGCAACCATGAATTTCCTTGGCGGGATATGAAAAGACCTGCGAGCTATAACATTTTTTCAGAAAATATCTCATCAACGAACATTTCGAAGGCTAACGAATATGGCATAAGGGATATGATAGGGAATGTTGCTGAGTTTGTCGCGGATTGTTTTTCTGAAGATTTAGACCTGATTCCTCAAGATGGAACCGCGCTTCAAGTATCAGACTGTACCAATGTTATGTTTAAAGGCGGAGCTTTTTCTACACCTGATTATATTCTAAATCCTAGCTCTAGATTTCCTGTCCCATCGGATTTTGCAACGCCTTTAGCCGGTTTCAGGTTAGCCAGAACTATTGCTCGTAAATAAATATTTGGTTGGCATTCGCAGAATACGGCTTTTTGTCCCGTCTTCTTCAAACCTCACTCACAAACGCTTGGGTTAGGGGGCTATTGGTCTCGCGCAATCCATCTAGGATGGTGAAGTGATTGAGTGCGCCTTCGATCTCAACGCGGATGCGGGCCTCTAACCCGCTCCACATCATACCAAGCAATTCCGTTTGACGGATGAACTCTGGTCGCTCGCCCCCGCCGACCCAAGCGATCACATCGGGGTGCCCCACTGGCAAATGCAGCGCGGCGCTTTCGATGGTGGCTTCTTGCAGATCGAGGCGGAAATCCTCGTTCATCTTCGTGTGCAGAAGCGGGCGCAAATCGTGCAAGCCGCTGATGGAAACGGTGCGTTCAATCCGCCCCAAAACGGCGCTGTCCAAAGGCGAGTCATCGCAGATCATACGGCTGACCAAATGCCCGCCAGCGGAATGCCCAGACAGGCGAATAGGGCCGTCGTGGAGCGTTGCTGCCTTCGTGATCGCGCGGCCGATTTGGGTGGTGATCTCGCTAATCCGCGCCTCGGGGGCGAGCGTGTAGCTGGGCATGCAGACGATCCAACCCTGCGCGCGCGCGCCTTCCGCGAAATGGGTCCAATAGGATTTGTCGAGCCGTATCCAAAACCCGCCGTGCACAAAGATCGCGATGCCCTTGGACGGACCATCTGGCCAGATCACATCCATGCGTTCGCGGGGGTGTTCGCCATAGGCCAGTTCTTCGATTTTGACGCCAGAGGCGCGATAGGCTGCTGCATCGTTTTGCCAGATCTCGGGCAGAGCCTCAGAGCCTGGAATATGCGCCATATTGGCAAATGCGTCGTCCCAATCGCGTGTCATACTACATAGCCCTTGTTTGATGCGGCGCTAAACGCCGACGAATTTTTCCGAAATATCGCTGCTGAGGTCACCCATATCACCGCTCCAAACCGTCTTGCCCCGCGCGAGGATCACAGCCTTGTCGCAGACAGAGGCGAGTTCCTTGATTGACTTATCAATCAGCAAAATCGCCATGCCGGTTTCTGATTTCAATTTGCGCACAGCGGTCCAGATTTCTTGGCGCACGATGGGGGCGAGGCCCTCTGTCGCCTCGTCCAAAATCAGCAGGCGCGGGTTGGTCATGAGCGCGCGTCCTATGGCGAGCATTTGTTGCTCTCCGCCTGAGAGCGAGCCAGCCCTTTGATCGGCGCGTTCGCCCAAGCGCGGGAAAAGATCAGCGACGGTTTGCAGCGTCCAATCGCCAGCGCGCGCGGCGGCGATCAGGTTTTCCTGTACGGTGAGCTGCGCGAAACAGCGACGCCCTTCGGGGACCAAACCGATGCCAAGACGCGCGACCTTGTGGCTGGGCAGCGCGTGCAGGTTTTGGCCCTCAAATGTCAGGGTTCCTTTGGCAGAAATCATTTGGCAGATCGCTTTGACGGTGGTGGATTTCCCCATGCCGTTGCGCCCCATCAGCGCGGTGACTTCACCCTCTGCCATTTGCAGATCAACGCCGAACAGCGCTTGCGAGCTGCCGTAGTGCGCGGTCAGGTTTTCAACGTTCAACAGGGTCATTCGCCGTCCCCCAAGTAGGCGTCGCGCACGACTTGGCTGCTGCGAATGTCGGCTGCGCGGCCCGTGGCGATCACCTTGCCGTAGACCAACACGCTGATGCGATCG
>NZ_JBDWVM010000195.1:0-4062 GCF_039984035.1 Planktotalea sp.
AGTTTTGAAGAAAACCGCTGACATCAAAGACGCAATTGGTGAAATCCGTGCTGGCGGCACTGATTTGCACGACCGATATCGCCTCGGTGTATCTGAAGGGCCAATCATCGATATACACAAGTTGGATTTTGGCGGGATTGAAGAGTTAAAGGACGGCTCACTGAAAATAGGCTCGAATGTCACGATTGATGAGGTCGGGCAGAGCCCTGTGGTTCAAACCGGCTATGGTGCCTTGGCAAAAGCTGCGAATGGGTTGGCGACACCGCAAATCCGTTGGGCCGCTAGCTTTGGCGGAAGCCTTTTGCAAAAGACCCGCTGCGCCTATTTCAGGCACCCCGATCTGCCTTGCACGAAAAAGGGCGATGCGGTTTGCGGCGCACGCGATGGGATTCACACAAACGGAGTCGTTTTCGATAATGGAGGTTGCGTGCATCCGCACCCGTCAACGCTGGCAACGGCACTTCTTGCCTATGATGCAACCATTGTCACAACCGAGCGGGAAATGTCCGTGGCGGACCTATATGGCAATGGATCCGTCTATGATCGTGATCACCTGTTGAAAGCCAATGAAATCCTAACCCATGTCATCCTGCCTCCCGCAGTAGACGGAGAAACGACAGCCTATTTCCGGTCGATCAGCCGGTTCGAAGCGGAATGGCCCATTGTCGAATGCTCAATCCGCCTTGTCATCGAAAATGATCGCATTATCGCTGCTGGCGTTGGTGTTGGCGGTGTCGCCAACGTTCCTCTTCGCCTCAAGGCAGTTGAGGCTGGACTGGTTAATCAAGTGGCCACCTCAGAGACATTACAAAAAGTGGCGCATAAGATCTCAAAAGGCGCATTGCCGCTCCCGCAATCTGCCTGGAAGGTAAACGTGATGGAAGCCACAATTTTGCACACGCTTGAGATGGCTTTGACCGAGTAGGTGCGGATCAAGGCGATCAGTCCTCTGATCAGAGTTGAACTTGGATGAAGAGCCAAAAGGTTGTGGATAGAAAAACGACTTTTTGGATGTCTCTCAGGCGAGGAAACGTTGTTTAGTTCTCTCTAAACCCGACTGTGCCGCAAGACTGTGACACTGCATCACAAACACCGCTAATCTGGCCAAATCACAAACCGACAAAACTAGGCTCTAGGAACGTTTCTTAAGTCCTCGTTGCTCTAGTATTCCATCAAAAAGAATGTAGTCGTTTTTCAATACATTCTTTAGCTTCGGTGCATACTTATCATAGGCTTGAAGCATTACGTCTTTGTTCCTGTTTTCGTTTTCACGCTTCTCGCTTTCAACTGATCTTCTAACGGAATTTGCAATAAACAGAAGGTCGTCCGTGAAATTCTCGGTCACACCGACAAAGTCGAAGTCCCGAAAGACTTGTTGCAATATCTTTTGCGCGGAATCCGACTCTTCTAAACATAAGAAACTGCACATCTTATTCATTTCGCCTGGATTGCTCATGTAGTGATCGAACGTTGGGTACATAGCATTGAAGGCCTCTGCATCGTCATGCTTTGCGGAAATGCTGTAGTAATAGTCCGACAACGTGCGCCAAATTGGATCACGCAAAAAAGTGATCAAAGAGACGCGACCGCGCTGGGGCGCAATAATGTCCGCTACATCACGATACCTAAAGTGTCCCGAGATCATCCTGTCACTTTGATCAAAAATTTTGGGGAACTCCGCAGCAAACCGTTGCGTTAGCCCTTCGAAATGGTCGACCCCATTCCCCGGCTCAACACCGAGCACATACCGTTCTGGTAATTCAGCTGAGGCAAAGCTGGCAGCTAAGTTAGCGCGAAGTGCGGAACCCGCGGATTTTGGAATATGAAAATTTACAAGATGGCGTTTCATAAATACCTTTCCAAAAGACTATCCGAAGCCCAACAGCATACCCAAGTTGGAGCGATCGTGAACGCAACCGTGTTCTTAAACCCATTGACATATATCAACAAATTAGCTTGCTTGTCGTCGGGGTATTTATCGATTTTTTGCATTTTTTCAATCAACATTTATGCGCGATCTTATCGCATAGGACTTTTCAGTATCATGAGACAAAAGATTTTGGTCTTGGGCGGCGCCGGATACATCGGTAGCCACACGTGCAAAAAGTTACAGTCAATGGGGTTTGACCCAGTGACGTTCGACAACCTTTCCGAGGGTCACGCCGAATTTGTAAAGTGGGGTGAGCTCATCAAAGGCGACATTCGCTCCCGAGCAGATTTGGACAATGCCATTGCAAGAACTAAACCCGCTGCGATCATTCATTTCGCAGCTTTTGCTTATGTCGGCGAGTCTGTGACCAACCCGGGTAAGTATTATGAGAACAACACACTCGGATCCTTGAATGTCGCGCAGGCTGCTGTGGCAGCTGGGAATATACCAATCATCTTTTCGTCGACTTGCGCGACCTATGGCACGCCCGATGCCTCACTGATAGATGAGAATACACCGCAGAGGCCTATCAACCCGTATGGACATAGCAAGCGGATGGTTGAGCAGGTTCTACAAGACTTTTCGTCCGCCTATGGATTGCGCAGCATTTGTTTGCGCTATTTCAACGCATCGGGTGATGATCCTGAACTCGAAACGGGTGAAGCCCACAGGGAAGAGACCCATCTCATTCCTCGGGCTATTCTATCTGGATTGGGCAGGATTGATGATTTCGCTGTCTTTGGAACAGATTATGATACCGCAGATGGATCAGCTGTCCGCGATTACATCCATGTTTTGGACCTGGCAGATGCGCACGTAGCGGCCTGTCATCATTTGCTGAAGGGTGGGGAAACGGATGTCTTCAATCTGGGAGTCGGTAGCGGTTATTCGGTCCTTGAAATTATCAGGGCTGTGGAAGCTGAACTACAGGTTGCAGTTCCTTACCGCCTTGAACCTCGCCGCCCTGGCGATCCCGCTGCTCTTGTGGCGGACCCAAGCAAGACCCGGCGCATTCTCGGATTTGAGGCCAAGCACTCCTCACTAGAGAATATCATCAAAACGGCGACAGCTTGGCATCGAATGGATTGGCAGCCTGCACAAAGCAAAGAGACCCGACTACATGAACTTTCATAGCTCTGATTTCGCCAATACACACCGATGGTTTTTCGACCTAGAGTTTGTGCGTACGCGAAACAAGAACGCGGAAAATCTGTCAGACGATGCCATTATCGAGTCGATTTTGGACCCCGGCAATCAAGACCCTTATGCTCCCAATGTTCTTTTTGATGCCGAACATTGCAGCACTGCTCTAGGTGTCACGCGAAATCTGGAGAACGTTGTTTTGCGTTATCTGCAAGAGGGTATGAGACGTGGTGTTTCTCCCAACCCATTGTTCGATCCAAGCTTCTATTTATCGCAATGTACCCATCTTCTGCAAAATCCAAGCGCTGCAATTGAGGACTGCCTTAATCGGGTGCGCCGAAATGAACGGCTACCATGTTTCCATCCGTTCTTTGATGAAGATTTCATCTGTAAAGACTGCGATTTCGGCGCGCCTGCTGCGTTCTATTCAGCACTATTTGGGGGTGATATTTATGAAGTCCGCTCGCATGCCTTAGTTGATTTTGACCATCTTGGGCATCAATTGAATCGCACCTTCGAAAGCTATCGCGAAGCTCTTGCAGCTTATTGGGATGCTGAGCACGACGTATCGACCCACGTTCTTTTCGATTTGGATTTCTATCGAGCGCAACTTGGTAAGGACACTGACATTCGTCGCGGTGTTTATCACTACTTGGTGTCAAACACGCAGCATTCACCTCAACCTCTGTTTGATCCAAGTTTTTATCGCCAAGCAGCCAAAGAGACCTTTGGTCAATTGCCTGAACGCCCGTACGAACATTATGTCCAACAAGGCCAATACTGCGGGTTAGACCCATCCCCATTCTTTGATACGCAGCACTATTCTTCGCAAACAAATTGTGAGGACGCTCCACTTGAACATTTTCTACGTGACGGACATTTAAGCGCGTCAGGACATGCGCTTTTGCGGTTTGCGCAATCGCGCTTACATGCGGCCGCTTCCAACCATTCGGATACTGCTGTCGAGGCATTATTGGCCACAGAGCCAT
>NZ_JBDWVM010000196.1:0-23816 GCF_039984035.1 Planktotalea sp.
CGTGTTGCGGCGTCGATTTGCATGGTCCCGCCGCTGCTTTCCTTTTGCGGTGGACGCAGGAGTGGCAGCTTCCCTTTTTGCGTGATTTCGAGGTATTCGATCAGCGCGCTCATGGCCGAAACTTCAGGTCGGCCAAATTCGCCAAAGGCATCAAGAGATGCGATTTCAAAGATATCACAGACACGCTTTGCGCCATGGGTGCTGTCAAACGCACTGGGCGAGAGCGGTGAGATAGATGCGCCAGATTCAGATACTAAATTGATGATTTCGGCACTTTCTGTATCCGAAACGATGACTTCACTGGGTGCAAGCCGCGCCAATTCCGGTGAAAGACGTACCGCGCTAAGTGGCATCACGTGAAACGCGCCTGTGGACATATCTGCCCAAGCCATCGCGCCGTCACCGCGCACATTTGCATAAGCGGCGAGGTAGTTGTGGCGACGTGCGTCGAGCAGGCTTTCTTCGGTCAAAGTGCCGGGTGTAACGAGCCGTATAACCTCGCGGCGAACAACGGATTTGTAACCGCGTTTCTTGGCCTCTGCCGGGCTTTCCATTTGCTCGCAAACAGCGACGCGAAAGCCTTTGCGGATCAGGGTCAAAAGGTATCCTTCAGCCGCATGATGGGGCACGCCGCACATGGGAATTTCAGTGCCTTCGTGCTTTCCGCGTTTCGTCAACGCAATGTCGAGGGCTTCGGATGCGGCAACAGCGTCATCGAAAAACAGCTCGTAAAAATCGCCCATGCGATAGAACAAAAGAGCGTCTGGATAGCCCTCTTTGATCTCTAGAAATTGCGCCATCATTGGTGTGACGGTGGGTTTGGTAGCAGCCATGAAAGTCCCCTGATCTTGGCGCGCAGACTAGCTGGGAGAGGGCAGGGACGAAAGGCAAAAACCGACGGGGAGTTGAGCGATCAGAAAGCATGCGATACACGGCCTTAATGGGAGAAGGACCGTACTATAATGGCAAAGCAAAAGATCACCGATGAAGACGCGCTCGCGTTCCACCTAGAGCCGACACCGGGCAAGTTTGAGATCACCGCAACGGTGCCGATGACGACCCAGCGTGACCTGTCTTTGGCCTATTCACCAGGCGTTGCTGTTCCATGTGAAGCAATCGCTGAAAACCCAGAACTCGCCTATGACTATACCAACAAGGGCAATTTGGTCGCGGTTATCTCTAACGGTACAGCGGTTCTTGGCTTGGGTAATCTCGGTGCACTTGGCTCTAAGCCGGTGATGGAAGGGAAGGCGGTTCTCTTCAAACGCTTTGCCGATGTGAACTCCATCGATATTGAGCTTGATACAGAAGATCCCGATAAGTTTTGCGAAGCGGTTCGTCTGATGGGGCCAACGTTTGGCGGTATTAACCTTGAAGATATCAAAGCGCCTGAGTGTTTCATCATTGAGCAGCGGCTCAAAGAAGAGATGGATATCCCGGTTTTCCACGATGACCAGCACGGGACTGCGGTTATCTGTGCGGCGGGTTTGATCAACGCGCTGCATTTGTCCGGCAAGAAGATCGAAGACGTTAAGATCGTTTTGAACGGCGCTGGCGCAGCTGGGATTGCTTGCCTAGAGCTGTTGAAATCGATGGGTGCCAAGCATGATAATTGCATCATGTGCGACACAAAGGGCGTGATTTACCAAGGTCGAACCGAAGGTATGAACCAGTGGAAATCGGCGCATGCGGCGAACACTGAATTGCGCACGCTTGAGGACGCAATGAAGGGCTGTGATGTCTTCCTTGGTGTTTCCGCGAAGGGCGCTGTGACCCAAGACATGGTGATCAGCATGGCGGATAATCCGGTCATTTTCGCCATGGCGAACCCGGATCCAGAAATCACGCCAGAAGATGCACATGAAGTGCGTCCTGACGCGATCGTTGCCACGGGGCGAAGCGATTATCCGAACCAAGTGAACAACGTTTTGGGCTTCCCTTACTTGTTCCGCGGCGCTCTGGATATTCACGCCCGTGCGATCAACGACGAAATGAAGATCGCTTGTGCCCATGCTTTGGCGCAATTGGCGCGTGAAGATGTGCCGGATGAAGTGGCGCTCGCCTACGGCAAGAACCTGACCTTTGGCCGTGATTACATCATCCCAACGCCATTCGATCCCCGTCTCATCCACCGTATTCCTCCAGCTGTTGCGAAGGCTGGGATGGATACTGGCGTGGCGCGTCGTCCGATCATTGACATGGATGGCTACGAGCTGTCGTTGAAGTCCCGCATGGACCCAACTGCGAGCATTTTGCGCGGCATCAACGCCCGAGCGCGTTCTGCGCAGGCGCGGATGATCTTTGCCGAGGGCGACGATCCGCGCGTCTTGCGTGCAGCGGTCATGTATCAACGTGGTGGATTGGGCAAAGCGCTGGTTGTGGGTCGTCAGAACGACGTGAAGGAAAAGCTGGAAGCAGCGGGTATGGGCGATGCCTATCGCGAGCTCGAAATCGTTAACGCCGCGAATACGCAGTATTTGGATACGTACAAAGATTACCTTTATGAGCGCTTGCAGCGTAAGGGCTTTGATCGCTCCGATGTTCACCGTCTCGCGACGCGTGATCGCCACGTCTTTTCCTCTCTTATGCTGGCCCATGGTCATGGGGACGGTTTGGTCACGGGTGCAACACGCAAGTCTGCGCATGTTCTCGAACTGGTGAACCATGTTTTTGACGCGGATGCGGAACATGGCGCTGTTGGTGTGACGGCGATTTTGCACAAGGGGCGTATTGTTCTTGTGGCGGATACGCTGGTCCACGAATGGCCAGATGAGGAAGATTTGGCGAATATCGCAGAGCGCGCCGCTGGCGTTGCGCGTCATCTTGGCCTTGAGCCGCGCGTTGCCTTTGTCAGTTTCTCGACCTTCGGTTATCCGGTCTCTGAACGCGCTGAAAAGATGCATCTTGCCCCTCGCGTGCTAGAAAAGCGCGGCGTTGATTTTGAGTTTGAAGGCGAGATGACCGTTGATGTTGCTCTGAATGCTAAATCAGCAGAGCAGTACCCGTTCTCCCGTCTTAACGGCCCTGCGAACATTCTCGTTGTTCCAGCGCGTCACTCTGCGAGCATTTCTGTCAAATTGATGCAAGAGCTTGCCGATGCGACCGTCATTGGCCCGATCCTCAGCGGCGTAGACAAATCCATCCAGATTTGTTCGACTGTGGCGACTGCGAATGACATTCTGAACATGGCGGTTCTGGCGTCCTGTAAGGTCGACTAATCGCGCCAAGGGGCACGTATGACTGTTTTCAATCTGGGTTCGATCAACGCCGATCATGTCTACAACGTTCCGCACCTCCCTGGTGCGGGCGAAACACTGGCGGCGCTTTCCATGCAAACTGGTCTTGGCGGCAAAGGTGCCAACATGTCCGTTGCCGTAGCGCGCGCAGGTAGCCATGTGGCGCATATCGGCGCGGTTGGTGGTGACGGTCTTTGGGCGCGGGATCGCCTGATGGAATATGGCGTCGATACACGCCATATAGCGCAGTCGAGCGCGCCGACGGGCCATGCGATCATCAATGTCGATCAGGCAGGTGAAAACGCGATCACGCTTCTGGCCGGTGCAAACTTTGATATCGAAGAGCCCGCTATTGATCAGGCCCTTTCGATTGGCAAGGCAGGCGATATCTTCGTCACTCAAAACGAAACCAACGCGCAGGAATTTGCGGTCAAACTAGGCTCTAAATTGGGTTTTCGGGTCTGCTATGCGGCTGCTCCCTTTGATGCGAGTGCTGTTAAAGCCGTTCTTCCGTATCTCGATTTCCTCATTCTGAACGAGGTGGAAGCGCAGCAGTTAGAGGCCGCGCTGGACCAATCCATCGAGCAGCTAGATGTGGCTGACATTGTCATCACGCTGGGCGGTAAAGGTGCGCGTTGGATCAGCAAAGCAGATGGCGTTGATCAGCACTTCGATGCGCTGAAAGTTACGCCGATCGATACGACGGGCGCTGGTGATACGTTCACTGGCTATGTGCTCTCTGCGTTGGATCGCGGGCTATCCATGGGGCAGGCGATTTCCCTTGCGACGCGCGCTGCGGCGTTGATGGTGACGCGCTTTGGTACTGCTGACGTTATTCCGGACCTCAAAGAGGTCGAGGAATTCGCTGGTCTTTAATGGCTGACAAAGGGGGCGTTTTTCCCCCAAAGCTGCTGCACCCGCGCATCCCGACCGCACCCCTTGCGATAGCGTTTGTAGGCGTCGGATTGTTTGATCGTACCAAACCGGGTCACGACTAGGTTTGACCCTTTATAGTAGTCTTGATGATGGCTCTGCGCTTTACTGAAGGTTTTCGCACGGATAACACGGGTGACGATGTCGCGGCCAAGCGCGCTTTGTGCTTCATGCTTTGCGGCAACTGCTTCTTTGCTTTGTGCGTCGTCTTGGACAAAAATTGCAGTCCGATAGGTTTCGCCGCGATCACAAAATTGACCGCCAGCGTCAGTTGGATCGATGGAGCGGAAATAGAGGTGATATAGCTGAGCGCGCGTCACTAAATTAGGATCGAATTTGATCTGCACAGCTTCATATCGCCCAGACCGTTTGTTTGTGTCTTTGGTATAAGTCGCATCCAAAAGCGTGCCACTTGCATAACCGGAAATAACATCGATCACGCCTGTCACGCGTTCAAAGTCGCTTTCCACGCACCAAAAACATCCACCTGCGACGATGATGGTTTCAGTTTCTGCCGCATGCGCGGGCTTACCTTGCACCGTGAATCCCGCAACGATGAGAAGGGCGAGAAGTCCGGCTTTGAGCGTGTGGAATCGTGACATTTGTTACTCCTTTGAGAGAAGGTTGCGTCACGATTTAAGTGCAATCAATCATAGAGGCGTGATGTCACGCGTTGGTGAATGAAGTTTACCGAGTTCAAAGAGAAACGGCGCCACCCTTTGCAAGGTAGCGCCGTCTAATATTAATCAAAGTGGTCGACTTACTTTACGCGGCGATCTCGCGCTGCAAGGAGCTTGAGACGAAGTGCGTTCAACTGAATGAAGCCCGCTGCGTCTTTCTGATCATATGCACCTGCATCGTCCTCGAAGGTGACGTGCGCTTCTGAATAGAGGCTGTGATCTGACCAACGACCAACTGTTGTTGCGGAACCTTTGTAGAGCTTGAGACGCACAGTACCTGTCACATTCTCTTGGCTCTTATCGATGGCCGCTTGCAACATTTCACGCTCTGGGCTGAACCAGAAACCGTTATAAATCAGCTCAGCATAGCGTGGCATCAAGCTGTCCTTGAGGTGGCCAGCGCCGCTGTCGAGTGTGATTTGCTCGATGCCGCGGTGTGCCTCAAGCAAGACAGTGCCGCCCGGCGTTTCGTAGATACCGCGTGACTTCATGCCGACGAAACGGTTCTCAACGAAATCCAAACGACCGATGCCGTGCTTGCCGCCTAGCTCGTTCAGCTTGGTCAGGATTGTTGCTGGGCTCATCGCTTCACCATTGATGGAAACAGCATCGCCGCGCTCGAAACCAATTTCGATGAACTCAGGATCGTTTGGCGCTTCTTCAGGGCTGACGGTGCGCTGATAAACATAGTCTGGCGCTTCGACAGCTGGGTCTTCCAGAACTTTACCCTCGGAAGATGTGTGCAGCAGGTTCGCATCGACACTGAACGGCGCTTCGCCGCGTTTGTCTTTTGCGATTGGGATCTGGTGCTCTTCCGCGAAGCCGAGCAATTTGGTCCGGCTGCTCAGGTCCCACTCACGCCAAGGCGCGATAACCTTAATGTCTGGGTTGAGCGCGTAGGCGGCCAATTCGAAACGAACCTGATCGTTGCCTTTGCCTGTCGCGCCGTGCGCGATGGCATCTGCGCCGGTTTCTTCCGCGATCTCAATCAAGCGTTTGGAAATCAGCGGGCGCGCGATAGATGTGCCGAGCAAGTAAAGCCCCTCGTACAGCGCGTTGGCGCGGAACATCGGGAAGACGAAGTCGCGCACAAATTCTTCGCGAACGTCTTCGATGTAGATGTCTTTGACACCCATCAATTCGGCTTTGGCACGAGCTGGTTCCAGCTCTTCGCCTTGACCCAAATCGGCGGTGAATGTCACCACCTCACAGCCATACTCAGTCTCAAGCCATTTCAAAATGATCGAGGTGTCGAGGCCGCCGGAATAGGCCAGAACGACTTTCTTTGGCGCAGTCATCGCGGTTTCCTTTCAGGAGAATTTGTGCGCGCGATATCGTTTTTTGCAGCCTTGGGCAAGGTCAGGTGGGGCGTTATGTGCTTGAAAGCGCGCCTGCGCTGCGTCAGACACAGAAAATGACCAGTTTTCAAGATAGGGCGATCCTTGCGGAGCACGCCATTCGTTCGGTGCTGCCGCCTACGCCGCTGCAACGCAATGTCCATTTGTCCGAAACATTTGGTGCCGACATTTGGCTGAAACGCGAAGATCTATCGCCTGTGCGCTCGTATAAATTGCGCGGCGCTTTCAATGCGATGCGCAAGGTTTTGGCGAGCGACCCTGACAAAGGGCATTTCGTCTGCGCCAGCGCCGGCAATCACGCGCAGGGCGTCGCCTATATGAGCAAGCATTTCAAAGTGAAAGGCACGATTTTCATGCCCGTCACAACGCCTCAACAAAAAATCGACAAGACCCGCATTTTTGGCGGAGAGCATATCGAGATTAAGCTGGTAGGCGATTATTTCGACGATACGCTGCGCGCGGCGCAGGGATATTGCGAAGAGGTGGCTGGGTATTTTCTGTCGCCCTTTGATGATGAGGATGTGATTGAGGGTCAAGCAACCGTCGCCGTTGAAATTGAAGCCCAACTTGGCGGCATGCCGGACCGCATCATCCTCCCCGTTGGTGGCGGTGGGTTATCTGCGGGTGTGCGCAGTTACGTTGAAGATCGTTGTAAATTGAACTTTGTTGAACCGATGGGCGGCGCTTGTTTGCATGCAGCGTTGAAGGCAGGAACACCTGTTAACCTTGATCACGTTGACACCTTTGCGGATGGCGCTGCCGTTGGCAAAATAGGGGCACGCACTTTCGAGCGATTAAAGGGTGTGTCGATATCCGATACGATTCAAATCAGCGAAGATCGGGTCTGCATCACAATGCTAGAGATGTTGAACATCGAGGGCGTTGTTTTAGAGCCTGCTGGTGCGCTTGCGCTGGATGCGTTGAAAGATGTGCGCGAGCAAATTTCAGGTCAAAAAATTGTTTGCATCGCTTCTGGTGGAAACTTTGATTTTGAGCGACTTCCTGAGGTCAAAGAGCGCGCGCAGCGATACGCCGGTTTGAAGAAATACTTCGTGCTGCGCATGCCGCAACGACCCGGTGCTTTAAAGGAGTTCCTCGGTATTTTAGGGCCAGATGATGATATCAGCCGGTTTGAGTACCTAAAAAAGTCAGCTCGAAACTTCGGTTCTGTTTTGATTGGTTTGGAAACAACGTCTGCGCAAAACTTCGATGTACTCTTGGCTAAACTGGAGGCTGCTGGTTTCACCTATACCGACATCACGGATGATGAAAATCTGGCGCAATTTTTGATTTAGACTGAGAGTGGTATTGCGGCTTAAGCCGCTCTGGTTGTGTCAAATTTAGACAGAAACTCCGACTTTGAAGTCTCATAGGTTTCAATAATGGCCTTTAGTCCTGTCACGCTCACACCAGAGTTGGCGCTTTTTTCCCCCTCGTGACAGAGCGCTGCGAGCTGATCGAAACCAAGGTTCATCGCACTTCCTTTAAGAAAGTGCATATCCTCTTCCTGCTCAGGAATTGGCTTGTCTGCGCTCAAAACATCAAGACGCTCTTCCACTTCACTGAGAAAGAGTTCGACAACCTCTTCAAAATCCTCTGCGCCTATTTCATCGCGCAGCTCACTTATGCGTGCCCAGTCAATCATGTCGCCTCCTGTGATCTGAAGTGTCTGGGACAAAGATGAAGATTTGGTTTCTCTTTTGAGTTTTCCGTTTGGATGAATTTCGAATTTTAGTTTTCACCTTTCCTTAAAACCTAGCGCTTAACGAGGGGGTCGAAAGGAACGGTATGTGAATGCAATTCAACAGATAGAGGCGAGCGAAAAGAGCGATCTGGCCCAGAAAATCAAGGTGCTCATTGTTGATGATAGCCGCCTACAGCGGAAGATTCTTTCAGCGTCATTAACGCGTATGGGGTACGAGGTGCGCGAAGCCGAATCGGGTAAGATGGCGCTTGATGTTTCTTTGGGCTGGCCGCCTGATATGGTCCTGAGTGATTGGATGATGCCAGAAATGAATGGCCTTGAATTCTGTCATGCGTTCAAGGAAATGCCGCGTGAAGGTTATGGCTACTTTATCCTTTTGACGTCCAAAAATGGCAAAGATGACGTTGCAGAAGGATTAGAAAGTGGCGCCGATGACTTTTTGTCGAAGCCGGTCAATGGGACCGAATTGCGTGCGCGTTTGGCGGCTGGTGAGCGCATCATTCAAATGCAACGCGAACTCATTAGTCAGACCAAGGTTGTCTCTGACACGCTGGAGCAATTGCGCGCTGTTCACGATTCCCTTAATCAAGATTTGATAGAGGCGAAGAAGCTTCAACAGTCTCTGGTTCGGGAAAGATACAGGAAGTTTGAGAACGCAGACCTGTCTTTCACACTTCTATCTGCTGGGCATGTCGGGGGGGATCTGGTTGGCTATTTTCCGATCTCAGAGAAGGAAATTGGATTCTTCGCGATCGATGTTTCGGGTCATGGTATCAGCTCTGCTCTCATGACAGCGCGCCTTGCGGGTTATCTCAGCTCGCCATCACCAGAGCAGAACATTGCGCTGAAGTATTGTGAAAACGGATCGGTTTGCGCCCGTCCTCCTGCCGATGTCGTTGCTGATTTAAATCGCATTGTGCTCGAGGAAATGGAAACGGACCACTATTTTACGGTCATTCTCGCGTTGGCGAATATGGAAACTGGCCTAACAACCATGTGCCAAGCGGGCCACCCCCATCCGCTTGTTAGACGAAAAGACGGAACCATTGAGCAAGATGGCACTGGCGGTCTACCTGTTGGACTGTTTGACGGTGTGGAATTTGAAGAGTTTCAGGTTCAACTAGAGCCAGGTGATCAACTGCTCTTGTCGTCAGATGGGATTACAGAATGTCCAGATCGAAATGATGTCATGCTTGGTGAAGAAGGGTTTGAACGCCTTATGAAAGAACTGGCAGGCGTATCGGGACCTCAGCTATTGGAAGCATTGGTGTGGAAGTTGACCGAGTTTGCGGATGATGCAGGTTTTCCTGACGATGTGTCAGCTGCACTTTATGAATACCGACCTCAATAATAGGTTCGCAATACAGACCGCAAAAAATGCTGAGCGCCTGGATTGGGGACAAGATCTAATGCCTCATCAAATGTGCACCATTTGCTGTGATGCCCTGTTTCGGTAGGTTCGCCCATCCGCATTGCGGGTCTGGCGAGGTAGATGTGGCAAAGTTTTTCGGCCCAAAACCCGTATTCAGGCATGTGGGTGAATTCTCTGAAAGCACCCAAACGTAAGGGCGTAGAGATACCCCAACCGGTTTCTTCGAGGATTTCGCGCCTAAGCGCTGGGATGATGTGTTCACCGGCGTCGATACCACCTCCAGGAATTTGGTACTCGGGCTTCGGCTCTTCCTGAAACGTGAGCAAAACTTGATTGTCGCGGACGAGAACCGCATAGGCACCCGGGCGTAGCCGATGATTATTTTTTGCCTTTGGAGGGGTTCCGAAACGTTTGATCATGAGCTTACCCTTGGACCTGCGCTTGCCGCGACTATATAGGCGCGGTATGCCAAGAGCCTGCGCATAAGGAAAGCCTATGTCACTCGGACAAAAACTCGCATGGGACGATTCAGTCCTACCCTTCCAATTGGATGCTTCAGACATCCGTGGCCGCGTTGCGCGGCTCGACGGAGTCTTGGAAGGTATTCTCAAGCAACATAACTACCCGCCTGTTGTTGAGGCGCTGGTTGCCGAGATGGCATTGCTGACGGCGTTGATTGGTCAAACAATTGATTTGCGTTGGAAATTATCCCTTCAGGTGCAATCAAAAGGCGCAGTGCGCATGATTGCAACGGACTATTATGGCCCGACAGAGGCGGGAGAGCCTGCGCGCATCCGTGCATATGCGACCTATGATGCGGATCGGTTAACAGACGAAAAACCGTTTGATCAGATTGGTGAAGGCTATTTCGCGATATTGATCGATCAGGGTCAGGACATGACGCCGTACCAAGGCATCACGCCGATCGCGGGTGGATCGCTTCGCGCCTGCGCAGAAGCTTATTTCGCGCAATCAGAGCAAATCCCAACGCGATTTGAGTTGAGCTTTGGCGTTTCTACTGAAGAGAGTGAACCACATTGGCGTGCAGGCGGCGTGATGTTGCAACACATGCCTAAGGCTTCTCCATCCGTAGCGACGGAAGCGACGGGCGATGCTGGTTTGCTGTCTGCGGCGGATGTTGCGGGAGATGGCGACGATGGTGAAAACTGGTCACGTGCGAATATTCTGCTGGATACAGTTGAAGAACTCGAATTGATCGGTCCAAGCGTCACGCCGGACACTTTGCTTTTGCGCTTGTTTAGCGAAGAAGCGCCGCGAGTTTATGGCGCGCAGCCAGTGCGTTTTGGCTGCACCTGTTCCGAAGATCGCGTGCGTCAAAGCCTGTCGATCTATTCCGCGCAAGATATTGCAACGATGACGACGCCAGAGGGCCGCGTTACCGCAGATTGTCAATTTTGCGGTTCACATTATGATCTGGACCCGGCGACCGTTGGGTTCGAGGCAAATGCCTGAGGCCATCGATCATATTCGCAAACAACTGACGAAGGACCATGCGCCTTCGTCAGATTTTGATCTTAATCCTGAAATTTCTTTACCTGAAGGGCGCAAATTGCGCGCTGCGGCAGTGCTTGTTCCCCTGATCAAAGAAAAAGGCGCATGGCACGTGATTTTGACGATGCGTTCCAGCGCTCTCAAACATCATCCGGGACAAATTGCATTTCCGGGCGGCAAACAAGATGACAGTGATGCGGACTTGTTTCAAACGGCGCTGCGCGAAGCTGATGAAGAGGTCGGCCTACCGCCAGAAAATGTGGAAATTATCGGTCAATTGCCGACCCATGAAACGGTGACAGGGTTTACCGTGACTCCGATCGTTGGCGTTCTGAAGGGACCATTTCAAGTAAATCCCGAAGCGGGTGAAGTCGCGGAAGTGTTCCAAGTGCCCTTGTCGTTTTTGACTGATCCAACACGCTTTCAAATCCAATCGCGGCGGTGGCGTGGGAAGCGGCGATATTACTATACGATACCTTTCGGCCCTTATTATATCTGGGGCGCAACGGCGCGGATGCTCAGAACATTTGCTGAGCTGTTGGAGCCAAAATGATCGTTTCTGGCGCTTGGATAGATGAGCCAGCGACCCAACGCGTTTGCGCCGCGCTTACCCAAAACGGGTATCAAGCATTGTTCGTTGGGGGCTGTGTGCGCAACGCGTTGTTAGCAACTGCAGTTTCGGACATCGATATCGCCACGGATGCCCATCCTGAAGAAACGATCCGATGCGCCGAGAAGGCAGGATTGCAGGCTATTCCGACAGGCATTGATCACGGCACGATTACCGTGGTGTCTGATGGCATCGCGCATGAAATTACGACCTTTCGCAGCGATGTTGAAACCGATGGTCGTCATGCAGAGGTTCGGTTTTCCAAGAGCGTTGAAGAAGACGCAGCGCGTCGTGATTTCACGATGAACGCGATTTATGCGCGTCCAGATGGGAGCGTCCTTGATCCATTGAATGGCCTGCCTGATTTAGAGGCGCGCCATGTTCGGTTCATCGGAGATGCGCAAGAGCGTATTCGCGAGGATTATCTACGCTCTTTGCGGTTCTTTCGGTTTACCGCTTGGTACGGCGATCCAGCGCTTGGGATTGATAGGGAAGGGTTGGCAGCCGTTGCTGAAAATTTGGAGGGGCTTGAGGGACTGTCGCGCGAACGCGTAGGCGCCGAATTGAAGAAACTTCTCGGCGCACATGATCCGTCTATCGCTGTTGCGTCAATGCGTAGCGCCGGTGTTCTTGGCGCAGTTTTGGAGGGCGCGGATGATCGTTATCTTGCCCCGCTTGTTCACCATGAGACCTCCCTCGGTCGCGCGCCGAATGCTATTCGTAGACTAGCAATCTTGGCCGAGCCGAATGATGAAGATACGTTGCGCCTCAGCAAGGTGGAGCGCAAACAGTGGGCCATTTTACGTGACGAACTTGGCACTATGAAGTCCGCGGCGCATCTTGGGTATCTATACGGCGCTGACATAGCGATTGATGTGCTTATGTTGCGGGCGTCCCTGTTCGAGCAACCTGTCGCATTGGATACAGTTTCAGAGTCTAACAAGGGAGATTCAGCCAAGTTTCCAATCAAGGCTGCAGACCTACCGGACCTATCGGGCCGCGCGCTGGGCGAAAAATTGAAGCAGTTAGAAGCGGATTGGATCACGTCTGATTTCTCCCTCTCGCGCGAAGAATTGCTCGGGTGATCCTCTTCTCCGACCCATTGTATCTGTTCGTTTTCTTCGGTCTTTTTTCGCCTGGTCCAAACGTCATTCTTCTCACAGCGTCGGGTGCGCGCTTTGGCTTTCGGCGGACGTTTCCGCATCTTTTGGGTGTTGCGCTGGGCGTTGGGGTTATTGCTGGGCTCACCGGTTTTGGGTTGGGCACGCTTCTGTTGGCGTATCCAAGCCTGACGCTTTTGTTAAAGATTCTCGCAGCGCTTTGGATTTTGTGGATGGCATGGGGGCTTTGGAATGCAAAACCCAAGGGCGCTGATAGCGCCGGCGCGCCCATGACCTTTATGCAAGCGGTCTTGTTCCAATGGATCAATCCAAAGATTTGGGCGGTCGCGCTCACAGCGATCTCTGCTTATCCAGCGGGACTTGATCCCTTGGGGGAGGCGCTGCGCTTGGGAACAGCATTCTCTGGTATTAACTTTTTCGTATGCATGTTCTGGACGTCTGCGGGTGCTTTGCTGACGTTTCTTTTGGCGACACCACTGGCATGGCGCGTTTTCATGCGCGTTATGGCCTTGGCCTTGGCTGGTTTTTCGCTCATGGTTTTCGTCTAGCAACTTAAATACGAAAGTTGACCGCGATGCTGGGTTTCTTTGAACGCCTTGTTGATCCCTATGTGGAATACGCTGACACCGACACGCCGCCGACCAAGCTGTGGCCCTTTATGATGGCCTATGCGCAGCCGTTTAAGCGGCTGTTTATCATTACGGCGATTATGTCCGTAGTGGTTGCTGCGGTTGAAATATGGCTCATTTCCTACATGGGTCGCGTCGTTGATATCCTGCAAGGGGATCCCGCATTGGTGTGGCAAACCTATGGAACTGAGTTTCTTATTGTCGCGCTCTTTATCCTGATTGTCCGCCCCGTTCTGCAGGGCATTGATGTGGCGTTGCTCAACAATGCGATTTTGCCGAATTTTGGTGGGCTTATTCGCTGGCGCGCGCATAAGCACGTGTTGCGTCAATCGGTGGGCTGGTTTGAAAACGATTTTGCGGGCCGCATTGCGAACCGGATCATGCAGACACCGCGATCTGCGGGTGAGGCGGTCTTTCAGATTTTCGACGCACTGACGTTTTCGCTGGCCTATGTGATTGGCGCTGCCTTTTTGCTCGCTAATGCCGATGCGCGTTTGGCGGTGCCTTTGATCATGTGGTTGGCGCTGTATTTTCTGCTGGTCGCTTGGACAATCAAACGGGTTGGACCAGCGTCCGAAGCTGCGTCCGATGCGCGATCCACGGTTACGGGCCGTGTGGTGGACGCCTATACGAATATCCACTCGGTAAAGATGTTCAGCCATGGGCCGCAAGAACTGGAATACGCGAAAGAAGCGATCGAAAACACGCGTCGGTCGCTGCAAGTCGAGATGCGCATTTTCACAAAGATGGATGTAATGCTTGTCATTTTGAACGGGCTTTTGGTCGTCAGCGTTGTGGGTGGGTCTATCTGGCTTTGGTCGCAAGAACTGGCGTCGGTTGGTGCTGTTGCTGCTGCGACAACCTTGGTTCTGCGTTTGAATTCTATGACCGCCTGGATCATGTTTGCGCTGACGAGTTTCTTCCGTGAGCTTGGAGTTGTGAAAGAGGGCATGCAGACGATTGCGCAGCCAATTGCCTTGGTAGATGACGGCGGCGCGAAGGCACTTGAATTTCGCGAAGGACGGATCAATGTTGATGCCTTGTCCCATCACTATGGGCGCGAAACAGGCGGTTTAGACACTGTTTCTTTGACAATTGAACCGGGACAAAAGGTTGGTTTGATTGGTCGTTCTGGTGCGGGCAAGAGCACTTTGGTCAAATTGTTGCTTCGGTTCTACGACGCAGATGCGGGGCGCATTTTGATCGATGATCAGGATATTGCGAAAGTGACCCAAGACAGTTTGCGTGTGCAGATTGGTATGGTGCAGCAAGACAGCGCGCTGTTGCACCGCTCCGTGCGCGACAACATTCTGTATGGCCGCCCTGAGGCGAGTGAGGAAGAGATGATTGCCGCTGCGAAGAAGGCAGAAGCGCATGAATTTATTCTTGGTCTCGCGGATTCAAAGGGGCGCACGGGCTATGATGCGCAGGTGGGCGAACGCGGTGTGAAATTGTCGGGCGGTCAGCGGCAACGGATCACCCTTGCGCGCGTCATTTTAAAAGACGCGCCGATCCTTTTGCTCGATGAAGCGACAAGCGCGCTGGATAGCGAAGTGGAAGCAGCGATCCAAGAGACGCTTTATGGAATGATGGAGGGAAAAAGCGTGATCGCAATTGCGCATCGCCTGTCCACGATTGCACGGATGGATCGCATTTTGGTCTTGGACCAAGGAAAAATTGTCGAAGATGGCAGTCATGACGCGCTTTTGGCGCAGGGCGGACTATATGCAGATTTCTGGGCGCGCCAGTCGGGCGGCTTCCTGAATGCCGAGGATGTATGAGACAGATCGAAAATTGGATTGAACCCTTTCGCGCTGCGGATGGATCGCCGCCACGTAGTTTGTGGGCATTTGTGCGTTGGTGCTTGTTTGGATCGTGGCCGATCTTGATCTTGGCGGCGGCGCTGTCTGCTGGCGCGGGCGCCATGGAGGCGGGCACGGCCTATATCCTAGGCCTTGTGATTGACGCGGTCGTTGGCACGGGGGCGGAAAATTTCCTAACAACATCAAACGTGGTCATGATGTCGCTTGCTGTGGCTTTCTTTGTGATCGCGCGCCCTGTGATGTTTGCGCTGTCGTCTGGCGCGAACCATGTCGTAGTGATGCCCAATGTCGCAACGTTAGTGCAATCGCGTTTGCATCGTTGGTCGCTAGGGCAATCGGTTACCTTCTTTGACGATGATTTCGCTGGCCGCATCGCGCAAAAGCAAATGCAAACAGCGCGGGCGGTCACGGATGTTGTATCTGAAACGATCAACGTCGTTGCCTTCGCACTGGCGTCTTTGGTGGGCAGCTTCGCGCTGCTTGGGGCGATTGATTGGCGTGTTGCGGCGCTTTTTGTGCTTTGGTTGATCGGGTATTTCGCGTTGATCGGTTGGTTTCTGCCGCGCATTCGAGCGCGTGCTGCTACCCGTGCAGGCGCCCGTGCGATGGTGTCGGGGCAGTTGGTCGATACGATAACGAACATTAAGACTGTGAAACTCTTCGCTCATGATGCGCATGAGGACGAAGTCGCACTGCAAGCGATGGGCAAGTTTCGGGATCAATCATTGCACTATGGCTGGCTCGCGGCTGCGTTCCGGCTGTGCCTGATGATCATCGCTGGGGTTTTACCGGTGATCTTGATGGGTGCGTCGATTTATTTCTGGCAAAAGGGTCAGGCGACGCCGGGTGATATTGTGGCGGCTGGTGCTGTGTCTATCCGCATTTCGCAAATGACGGGTTGGGTGTCGTTTACCTTGATGGCGATTTATTCGAACGTGGGTGAGATCGAGGACGGTATGCGCACGCTCACCAATCCTGTGCGCGTTGAAGACGCCTTCGATGCGCGCGATCTGGAAGTGAAACAGGGCGCGATCCATTTCGAAAACGTCGACTTCCAATACGGCGGTGCTGTTGGCGGTGTGCGTGGCCTCGATCTGCAGATCGAGGCAGGTGAAAAGGTTGGCATCGTCGGTGCTTCTGGTGCGGGTAAATCGACCTTGGTTTCTCTGCTCCTTAGACTCTATGAAGCGGAATCGGGTCGTATCTTGATTGATGGACAGCCGTTGGAGAGCGTCACACAGACCTCTCTACGACGTGCAATTGGAATGGTCACGCAGGAGACAGCGATGTTCAACCGTTCCGCGCGCGAGAACATTTTGTATGGCCGCCATTCCGCGACCGAGGCTGACATGATCCATGCGGCTGAGCAGGCAGAGGCGCACAGCTTTATCGCTGACTTGCGCGATAACAATGATCGCGAGGGATATGATGCACATCTCGGCGAACGCGGTGTGAAGCTGTCGGGTGGTCAGCGCCAACGTATCGCCCTTGCACGCGCTATTTTGAAAGATGCGCCGATCCTTGTGTTGGACGAAGCGACCAGTGCGCTGGATAGTGAGGTCGAAGCCTCGATCCAAGCTGCGCTTGAGCGTGCGATGGAGGGCAAAACAGTGCTCGCGATTGCGCACCGCCTTTCGACATTAGCGGAAATGGATCGCATTATCGTGCTGGAAGCTGGACGGATTGTGGAGGATGGCACGCACGATAGCCTGTTATCGCAAGACGGGCTTTATGCGCGGTATTGGAACCGTCAGTCGGGTGGGTTTATCGATGTGCGTTCTGGTGAGGAACCTGTATAGAGCGGCCATGGAAGACTATTTGATTGAACGTTTGGGGCATCAGGGCGACGGGATCGCAGCTGGGCCGATTTTTGTACCACGGACCTTGCCGGGGGAACGTGTGCAAGGCGTGCGCGATGGTGATCGACTGACGGATGTAAAAATCGTCGAGCCGTCCGATCTGCGCGTTGCAGCCATATGCAGACACTACAAAGGCTGTGGTGGCTGTCAGCTGCAGCACGCGGCTGAGCCGTTTGTGACGGATTACAAACAGCAGATCGTTCAAAGCGCGCTTGAGGCGCATGGGATCGAAACCGAGTTTCGTGCGATGGCGACGTCGCCCGCGCAAAGCCGACGTCGTGCGACATTTGCCGTGCGGCGTACGAAGAAGGGCGCGCTCTGGGGCTTTCATGCGCGCGGCTCTGACACGGTTGTTACGACGCCTGATTGCCAACTGGTTGTTCCTGAGATTTTAGACATAAACCCGTTGATGGATGATCTGGCCAAGATCGGCGGATCGCGCAAAGGCGAGATGTCGGTCAATGTCACGCTGTCTGAGGTTGGGCTAGATGTGCTCGTTAAGGGCGGCAAGCCGCTGGACCGCGAATTGACGCTCGCGCTCTCGGGGATTGTGGAAAAGCATGGTCTGGCGCGTTTGACGTGGGATGATGAAGTCATCGGTATGCGCAATCCACCGCATCAGGTGTTTGGCGCGGCCAAGGTTACGCCGCCGCCCGGCGCATTTTTACAAGCGACCCAGCACGGGCAAGACGTGTTGACTCAAGCGGTGATGGACGCTGTTGAGGGCGCGCGCGGTGTTGATCTGTTTGCGGGTTGCGGCACCTTTACGCTGCCTTTGGCGAAGCGGTCGGAAATGCTGGGCGTTGAGGGTGAGAAAAGCATGATTACTGCGCTCGATGCGGGTTGGCGCAAGGCGACTGACTTGAAAAAAGTGGTTTCCGTTGCGCGCGACCTTTTCCGTCGTCCCTTGATGCCGGATGAGCTGAAGCAATTCGATTTTGCGGTGCTTGATCCGCCCCGCGCTGGCGCAGATGCACAGGTGGCTAAGTTGGCGAAAAGCGAATTGAAGCAGATCGCTTATGTGTCCTGTAATCCTGTGACCTTTGCGCGTGATGCAAAAACGCTCATTGAGGCAGGTTTTGCACTGGAATGGGTGCAGGTTGTGGATCAATTCCGCTGGTCCTCGCATGTAGAGCTTGCCGCGAAGTTCGTGCGCTCCCATATGTAGCGCGACTGGCAGCTTCCTAGGGAATAAGATGCAGCAGAAACTGGATGAATGGCTCGATCAGCCTATGGTCGGAAACTTTATTATTGGCGTCATTCTGGTGAATGCTGTGGTGCTCGGGCTTGAGACGTCATCAAGTGTTATGGCCAAGATGGGCGGTCTGATTTCGCTCCTTGATAAAGCCTGCCTTGCGATTTTCGTGGCTGAAATTGCGGCCAAGTTGGTAGCGCGTGGCGCTCGGTTCTTCCGAGATGGGTGGAACCTGTTTGATTTCGTGATTGTTGGTATTGCCTTGGTGCCTGCAGCTGATGCGTTTTCTGTTTTGCGTGCGCTTCGTATCTTGCGCGTGCTGCGGGTTGTGTCCGCCGCGCCGCGTCTGCGCCGCGTTGTGGAAGGGTTCATCACAGCGCTTCCCGGTATGGGCAGCGTGTTTCTGTTGATGTCGATTATTTTCTACATTGGCGCTGTCATTGCGACGAAGATTTTTGGTGATGCCTTTCCTGAGTGGTTCGGATCGCTTGGGCAGTCGGGCTATACGCTTTTCCAGATTATGACTTTGGAAAGCTGGTCCATGGGTGTCGTGCGACCCGTGATGGAGGTCTATCCTTATGCATGGGCGTTCTTTGTGCCCTTTATTCTGGTAACGACTTTTGCGGTTGTGAACCTTCTGGTTGGTCTGATTGTGAACTCTATGCAGGACGCGCATCAGGAAGAAGATGTTGAACGCACCGATGCCTATCGGGATGACGTGGTTGCGCGACTTGAGGCGATTGAGGTGCTTTTGAAGAAGATTGTGGATTCAAAAGAACGTTAGATGCTCCGAAACCCTTTGGAGCGCTGGGCGAAACCGTTTAAGTAGTAAGCAGGTATTCCGCCCTATTTTAGGTAGTGAATTTATGAATAGACGTTTTTTGATTTTATCGACGACAGCGGCATTGATGCTGTCGGCCTGTTCCAGCAAATTTAAGAGCTATAATGGACCGCAGGTGACCCGTGTGATTGTCTTCAAAGGGCAGCGCAAAATGCATTTAATGCATAAAGGGAAAGCGCTTCGGAGTTATGACATTGATCTGGGCTTTGCCCCGTATGAACATAAGTTTGAAGAAGGCGACGGGCGCACGCCAGAGGGCGAGTACATCATTGATCGCCGCAATCCCAATTCTAGCTTTCATCTGTCGCTTGGGATCGATTACCCGAACGCTCAGGATATTGCGAAAGCCAGAGCTGCGGGCGTAAGTCCAGGTGGTGACATCTTTATTCACGGGCGCCCTGACAGATATGCCAAGGCTGGTCCTGATTGGACCGCTGGATGTATTGCCGTGAGCAATAAGGAAATGGAACGGATCTATGCCATGGTTAAGAATGGCACGCCGATCTCTATTTATCCGTAGTTGGGGTCTGAGCCTTAGTTCGACGCAAGGTTGATGGTGTTGCTGATCGGTGCACCTGTCACCAGAGTCCACCAAATCTTGCCGTTGGATTCTTGGAAGTAAGAGAAGCCCATGTGGGTTGCTGTTTTATCAAGAATAACGTCGCGGGTTGGCTGATCTTGCATCCACGCGCCTAGCGTTTCCAGCTCGGTCTCGTAGGTTTCAGAGATGTTTTCGCCTTTGAGTTGGCCAAAATAGCCGACGCGGCGCACGCGATCGATTGGGGATGATCCGTCAGATCCAAAGTGCCAAGGGCGGTTTTGGACAGACATATCACGGGAATGTGTTGCCGCTGCTGCGTTGAGTTTTGCATCAAGTTGCAAAGGTGCAGCGCCAGACGCTTGACGGAGCGAGTTTACTGAATCCAACATACGGAATTGGATTTTAGGGCCTTCGTTGGCGCCAATACGATAAACTTTCGGCAGTGGTTTGCCATCAGGTGCGAGCGTGCTTTGTTGTGAACCACCACATGCAGAAAGGGCGAGTGCCGCTGAAAAAAGTAGAAAACTAATACGCTTCATAGTGTGTGCCTCATCTGCTTTGAAATAGCACTAACGCCCAATGCGTTGCGATTCAAACCCACAATCGGTGTAGAATCGCATTATCACGCCGGTTTGAATTGCGAGTGAGGCTTTCGCGCCATAATAAGGGCCGAAAAGCCATCTGTCTGGATTGGAGAATTTGATGAGTAGTGAATTGAAGAAAGTACTTAATCGACGCAGCTTTATTAGCGCTGCAGGTGCGGCTGCGCTTGCTGCTCCTGCGTTTGCACAGCAGGCGGCTTTGCCGAGCAATGGTTCGGTTGAAATTGAAGAAGACATCAGCCAAGCGGTGCGCCGGAACATTTCCAGCTTTCGCACGCTAGATTGGCGTCCATATTTTTCTGATCTGAAAAACGGCGCTGTGCTTGTCGATATTTCCAGTCGCGCGCTGCACTACTGGTCCGAAGATGGCGGAACATATCGTTTGTACCCCTCTTCGGTGCCTTTGACGCCTGAGCTTACGAAAAAGGGTCGTACGAAAGTCACCCGTAAGGTTGTTGGCCCGACATGGCGTCCAACACCGTCTATGAAAAAGCGTAATCCTGAATGGCCAGATGTTGTTGAGCCAGGTCCGGATAACCCGTTGGGAACACACGCATTGTATCTGAGCTGGACCTATTATCGAATCCACGGCACGCATGATACGCGTAAAATTGGACGTCGCTCGTCGAATGGATGCATTGGCTTGTACAATGAACACATCGCGCAACTGTTTGATTTGACGAAGGTCGGTACGCAAGTGTTGCTTATTTGACGACATATAGGCGATCTTAAGTTATGACGCCAAAAGATGGGTTTGCATTCTGACGAAATAACTGTTTAGAACAAACCACGAGGTTTAAGTCTTGGGTGCTTGTTGTCTGTTCAATGGCAATGAGCGAATTCTAGAGGATATTACTATGAAAAAAATCGCACTCGCTGCTGCACTGTCCGTCGCTGCTTCTACAGCATTCGCCGGCAACATCTCTGCTCCAATCATTGAAGCGCCAATCATCGTTGAAGAAGCAAAAGCTGGTTCTTCTTCTTCCGGCATCCTGGTTCCACTGCTGATTCTTGCAGTTGTAGCAGCAGCAGCAGCTTCCTAAGCTCACGCTTAGAACTAATTGCTTAAGAGGGCGGTTCCGCAAGGATCCGCCCTTTTTCTATTTGAAATTAATAAATATTTGTCAAATGGCTCATTTCCTGCTTCATTTAGAAAGAGGGCTCCGTGGGTAACGGCTTACTGCAGGTCGATGCGGAGTGACCATTAATCTAATTAGGAAAAGACCATGAAGAAAATCGTACTCGCTGCCGCGCTGTCCATCACTGCATCCACTGCATTCGCTGGTAACCTTGCTGAGCCAATCATTGAGCCAATTATCATTGAAGATGAGGCGAAGGCCGGTTCTTCCTCTTCTGGTATTCTTGTTCCACTGCTGATCCTTGCCGTTGTAGCGGCTGCAGCAGCGTCCTAAGCTCAAGCTTAGAACTGTTTTGAAAGGCGATGCTTCGGCGTCGCCTTTTTTGTGTTTTGTTGTTGGAGGGGGTCTATTCAGGCGGTAGGCCCGAAGCCGAGAATGAGCTGGCGTAACCCTACTGCCGCGCCGATCATGATGCAGGCTAGTGTTAAGGGTGCGCTGAATGCGAGGGTTGAAAAGGCAGATAGGCCTTGCCCAACGCTGCACCCAACGGACACAACCGCGCCAACGCCCATAAGGCAAGCGCCGAGGATCTGCCGACGTAGCTCACGCGGGTCATCGCAAGCTTCCCAGCGGAAGTGGCCCTTGTAGAGGCTGCCTACCGCAGCTCCGATGAGTACACCACCGACCGAGCCTGCACCGAAGCTGATGACATTGCCGGACGAGGTCATCAGGTAAAGCATGGTCTCCCCAATCGGAGCTGAAAACGTGTGACTGATCACAGGTGTTGCGTCGAAGCCGTTGCTCGCGACCCACTGCGTACCTGCCCAGCCTGACACGATGGCAAGGCCCGCGACTGCGCCCCAGAGCGTATAGGACGGCGATGTGCGCATCCCGCGATGTGACAGGGTTAGCGCGACGATGGCCAAGCCTATCGTGGTGCCAATCGTTTCCACGCTGAAGCCGCTTAGGTCAGAAAAAGCATGCGCAAAGGTTTGAACGCTCTCTGATTCAGTGGTTTCGCCAAAGACCGAAATGCGCAGATTGGACAACGGTCCACCAAGGGTGATGTAGGCCGAAAGCCCCATGATTAGCACGATCAACAAAGAGCGAAGATCACCCCCGCCAACCCGTGCCAATGCGCCGTAGCCACAGTTGCCCGCTAAGGCCATGCCGTAGCCAAAGACCAAGCCGCCAACGATACTTTCGTATGGGTTCCATCTACGCGCGAGATAGAGCGAGTCCGGCAATTCAAGCGCACCCATCGCGGAGAGGCCAAAGGTACCGATGATCGCGACGCCAATTGCGATGCCCCACATGCGTAGGCGCAGGGTGTTTTCGCCGTAATAGAGGTCTTCAATAGCGCCTAACGTGCAGAAGCGCCCGATACGGGCGGCAAGGCCAAGCAAGATGCCGCCAAACAGGCCGACCAGCGAAACGAGGACAGGTTCTGAAAAAAGCTCAAGCATCGGAGGCTTTCAACCGATGGCACGTCGTGTGGGAAATGCTGCGTGTCACTCTTCGCGACAAAAGAGATCGTAGACGACTTCCATGATTTGTTTGGCACGGTCATCTGCGAGACTATAGTAGATGGCTTTCCCGTCGCGACGGGGGTTAACCAGCCCCTCGAGGCGCAAGCGTGAAAGTTGCTGTGACACGGCGGCCTGACGCGCGGAAAGGAGGTCTTCGAGCTCGGTCACTGATTTTTCGCCAGAGGCGAGGTGACAGAGGATCATAAGGCGACCCTCATGGCCGATCGCTTTCAAAAAGTTCGAAGCTTTCATGGCATTCGCGGCCATGCGATCCATATCTTCCGCGCACATGTCGGTATCAAAAACAGGAAGACCCATAGTTTTCTCAGCCTTTACAGCAGGATTGCTCGTTAATTCCATTGATGATCCTATACGTGTCTTAGCCCGATACTTCAATCTTAGTTTCATTCAGCATTCGGGCCAGTAAGCCCCAAAAGAAGCCCTCTCCCGGGTAACCTTCAATGCGAGAAACCTCTTGATTATCGACGACCAAGACAAAAGTTGGCGTGAAACTTAAAGGGCGCGCAAAGGTGATATTCGCCGGTCTTTTGTCGTGAATATCGATGCGTTTGAGCGGCGCTGCTTTGCCTTCGGATGTCTTTGGATAGATCTCAGAAATCTCTTTGTTCCAACGTGCGCACCAGAGGCATCCCTCTTCTTCGACCATAATCAACATTGGATCAGCCCCAGCTTGAACGGCTGTGGTGAGGGCAAAAAAAGCGCTGAAGATGATGTGACGCAGTGACATGAAATTTGGTCCTTGATTATTAAAATACATAATATGAATATGTGAATTGTACAAGATAGGATGCCCAATATGATGGAGATTACCTTTGTTGGTGCTGCCTTTGCTGGCCTCTTGTCTTTCCTCAGCCCGTGCATTTTGCCGATTGTCCCGTTTTATCTTAGCTATCTCGCGGGCGTTGGGATGAACCAAATCTCCGCAGAGGCAGAGATCGATGCGCGAACGCGGCGGCGCGCGGTTGTCGCCGCTTGCTTCTTTGCGGCGGGTGTTATCACGATTTTCATGGGTTTGGGCGCTGTTGCAACAACCTTCGGTCAGGCGGTGCGCGCCTATTTCGACATTATAAGATGGATCGCTGCGGCAATCATAATTGTGATGGGGCTACATTTTCTCGGGGTGCTGCGCATTGGTATTTTGTATCGACAATTGGGTACCGATGCTGGCGG
>NZ_JBDWVM010000197.1:0-14260 GCF_039984035.1 Planktotalea sp.
CGTCTTTACCGTGACGGTGAACCTTGCCGGTCTTCCAGGCATCGCGGTTCCTGCGGGTGTGGATAGCAACGGCTTGCCACTTGCACTGCAATTGATCGGCAAGCCATGGGAAGAGGGCGATTTGCTAAATACCGCCTATGCCTTGGAACAAGCTGCGGGATTTGTAGCAAAACCAAGCAAATGGTGGTAAAGCGGCGAAAAGAGAACGAGGCAGTCGCATTATGAAACGCATTATTTTGTCAGCACTTGCGCTGGGCGCTCTAAGCGCCTGTAGCCCTACAATCCCTGACAGCGGGGCTGGGGTTGGTTTTGGCGACTATGCCGAATACGAGCGTGCACAAGCTGCGCGTGATGCTGCATTGCAAGGCGGAACAACAGGCGCGCTTCCTGCGGCGCAAGCAGTGAGCACTGAGCCGCTCGCCCCTGCAACTGCGTCTGGCATTCCACAAGCCGCAAGCACAGACACAGCCGGCGTCGTTCAAGCAAGCCCTGCCAATGTCGCGCCCGTCCTGAGAACGGGTGGCATCAGCGCAGAGAATGATTTCAACGCGGTGTCTGGCCAGCGCTCTATCGAAGGCGACGCCGCCAAGCGGGCGGCGAACCAGCAGCAATATCAAGTCATTCAACCCACTGCCTTGCCGACGCGCCAAGGCAATGCTGGCCCGAACATTGTGGCCTTTGCTCTGTCCACAACGAATGCCCGAGGTCAGCGCGTACACCAGCGCAATGGTTTTAATGCGCAGAACAAGTTCCAAAAGAATTGCTCCGGTTTTGCATCGCAAGACCAAGCGCAGCAGGCCTTCTTGGCGGATGGTGGTCCAGTCAAGGATCGCAAAGGGATGGACCCTGACGGCGATGGGTTCGCCTGCTACTGGGATCCTGCACCTTTCCGCAATGCTGTAAACGGCTAAGCATTTGATGGGCGCGCAGATTGTTCAGCGCCCATCGCCCAATTGCGGCCCTCGAAAGGGTGGCATTCTCAAGCCCGACATCGTGGTTCTTCACTACACCGCAATGCTAAGCGCTGCAGAGGCGATTGAACGGCTCTGCGATCCGGCTGTTGAAGTCTCCGCCCACTACCTAATCGCGCGCGACGGCACTATCACCCAAATGGTCGATGAAAGCGCACGCGCTTGGCACGCTGGGGCAGGGATGTGGGGCGGGTGCGATGATATCAATTCACGCTCTATCGGGATCGAGCTGGATAACGATGGCAGCTCTCCGTTCTCCGCGTCCTTGATGGATGCGCTTGAAGGTCTTCTTGGCGACATCCGTACGCGCTGGGACATTCCGTTGCAGCATGTGATTGGCCACTCTGACCTAGCACCTACGCGCAAGGTTGACCCAGGACGACGCTTTGACTGGCGGCGTTTAGCGCTGGGCGGTCATGTGATTTGGCCAGAGACATTTGGCGGTGATGTTCCGTTGCGCGATAGCCTATGCGCGCTGGGCTATGCCGTTGACGATTTCGGTCTTGAGGCTTGCCTTGATGCATTCCGTATGCGCTTTGCGCCGATGCGCTCGGGGGGCGAAACGCCAGAGGATCGACGCGCAGCGGCAGCCCTTGCGGATAGATTCGCGGTTGACCCGTGGCAGCGGGGCAGCTAGGCGATCCATGCGTGCGGAAGGCTGGATGGCTGCGGGCCCTTCGGGGCGCGAGGAAAGTCCGGACTCCATAAAGCAACGGTGCCGGGTAACGCCCGGCCAGGGTAACCTGAGGGATAGCGCCACAGAGAAGAAACCGCCTTCGTTTCGACGCGGGTAAGGGTGAAACGGTGCGGTAAGAGCGCACCGCGGGACGGGTAACCGAACCGGCAAGGCAAGCCCCACCGGGAGCAATGCCAAATAGGGATGCCGCGCGGGCGTGATCGGGCAACCGATATCCCCGCAGGGACGCTTTAGCCTGAGGCATCCGGGTTGGCAGCTAGAGGCGCGCAGGTAACTGCGAGCCAAGATGAATGGTCATCTATTTGCATCTCGAGAGGGATGCTTTGGACAAAATCCGGCTTATAGGCCCTCCGCACGCGTTAAGATTTGACCGCCCATCTACTTCAAGGTCGAAAGGTGTGCTCTCGTCCTGCTTAAGTCTTGCAAGATGCAACCTGCTCGTCAAAACTGCTTGAACAGTTCAAGTCGCAACGAAGGATGTTGAGCTATGTCAGAAACGTTGTTCGATCCTTTGTACCTGCCGTGCGGCGTGACGTTGAAAAACCGCCTGATCAAATCAGCGATGTCAGATTCGCTGGGCGATGGCACGGGGCATCCCAGCCAAGAGCAAATCAATCTTTACCAAAGTTGGGCGCTTGGCGGCGCTGCACTGTCCATTGTGGGTGAGGTGCAATGCACATCTGGCTTTGCTGAAAAGCCAGGAAACCTTGTATTGAACGATGCATCTGATCTGGACCGCTTTCGCCAGCTGGCCCAAGGCGGACAAAGAAATGGGTGCCTAATGATGCTACAGCTCGGGCATGCGGGTGCCCTGTCTTATGCACCCACGAGCGATCCTAAGGGGCCAAGCGCGCTCGATCTACCAGAGCTCACGTGCAAAGAACTTACGCTTGATGAAATACATGCGTTGCCTCAGGAATTTGCACGCACTGCCGCTCTCGCAAAGGAGGCGGGGTTTGGCGGCGTTCAGGTTCATGCGGCGCATGGCTTCTTACTAAGTCAATTTTTATCGCCCCTGTTCAATCACCGTGAGGATGACTTCGGTGGCGCTGTCGAAAATAGAATGCGGCTTTTGTTGCAGGTTATCGACGCTGTAAGAACTGCGGTTGGGCCTCGTTTTGTGATTGCTGTTAAACTGAATTCGTCAGACCAGCTTGAAGGCGGGCTCAGTGAAGAGGACGCACTTGAGGTTGTCAAAGCGCTCGACCAAACCACAGTAGATTTGATTGATGTGAGCGGCGGCACCTATTTTCCCGGTGCAAAATCTGCCTCTGATAGTGCGGGCGGCGGCCCTTATTTCCTGAGTTTTGCTAAACGCGCGCGGATGATGACGCGCAAGCCGTTGATGTTAACGGGGGGTTTTAAAACGCTTCAGCAAGCCAAGCATGCACTTGCTGACGATGCGGTCGATGCCATTGGGCTTGCGCGTGCCTTGGTGTTGGAGCCGCGGCTGCCCGATCTATGGCGAAACGATGTGTGCCCAGAGCCACAGTTCCCGCGATTTTCACAAGCGCCAGAAGGTGGGATCACTGCTTGGTATACGATGCAATTGACGCGAATTGGTGAAGGTTCTGCTCCCTTCGACGCAACCGATCTTGGAGATGCGATCAAGGCATATGAAGAGCGCGATGCACTTAGAACCAAGATTTGGCTGGAGCATTTTAAGACCGTTTTCAAATCCGTTTGATTCGACTGCAATCTTCCAAGGGACTTTTGGCGAAGTAGGAGGCTGAAGTTCGATGTGTAGCGCGAAAATAGCTGCGCCAGATGCGTGTTCTGTGTCGAATAGTCTTGTTCTCTCGAAATGCCTGTTGACTCGGGCGCGGCGCGCTATAGAAGGCAGTGATCAAGAATTCCCGAGCGGCACATGTCGCTTGAAGCAGGAGATGACCCATGGCGAAGCCAACCACGATCAAGATCCGCCTGAACTCGACCGCGGGTACAGGCCACTTCTACGTCACAAAGAAAAACGCACGTACAATGACCGAAAAAATGGTCATTCGTAAGTACGACCCAGTTGTGCGCAAGCACGTTGAGTACAAAGAAGGTAAGATCAAGTAATCTTACCTCTCTATTGAGACTTTGAAAAAGCCGCGCTTCCTCGCGCGGTTTTTTTGTTTTGGGGCAGGGGGTGGTCTAGGCGAGCAGCCACGCTTTGAGATATGTGGTCAGCCTGATTTGCATAGGTGGCTCTTTGTTGATTGAGCAGAAATGCATTGCCATGCATTGCACGTAAAAGGCCTGAATGCCTTCGGCCAAGACCTGCGGGTCCACGTCCTTGCGAAAAGGACCTGTTGCAAGCCAAGTGGTTAAGATTTTGATCTGACGCTCAAAAGTGAGCGCGATGGGGCCAAACTCTTCCTTTGCACCTGCGCCGGAATGGCGAATGATCAGATCGAATGTATAGCGATCGTGACTGACGAAATTCAAAAAGGGCATGATGTGTTCAATCAGCTCGTCAACGGTTTGCGGCGGGGCCTTGGCCGCGACCTGATCAAGCTGCTTGTCCATCTCAGCGCCAACGATCAAGTCCATGAGCGCATCTTTGTCTGGGAAATGGGCAAAGAAAGTGCCCTTGGCGACACCCGCTTGCGCCACGACATCTTCGACACGCATTGCGGCATAGCCTTTGGCCGAGATGATTTTCTCGGCGCTCGCGATCAACTTAGCGCGCGTAGCCAAGGTACGTTTTTGAAGAGGTTTGCTCATGGCTGCTTTTTATCACGGTTTCGGGGAGGATCAAATTTAAATTGACCGCAGTCAATTTCACTAATATGACCATGGTCAATTATTGAAGGAATCAGGAAACTCTCATGTCTGGAAAACGAATTCTTGTGCTGAACGGTCATCCCGCAGCGCGTTCGCTGTCAAAGGAGATATTAAAATCCTATGCATCTGCAGCCGAAAAGTCAGGGCATGAGGTTCGGATGATGCACCTACATGATTTAGAGTTCGACATGGATTTTGGGGTCGCTCAATACGTAGAAAAGAAGCCGCTTGAATCAGACCTGCTTACGTTCCAAGCGCAGGTAGAATGGGCCGAACACATCGTATTGAGTACACCGATGTGGTGGGGCGGGGTGCCTGCGAAATTGAAAGGCCTGTTTGATCGCGCACTGCTTCCGGGTTGGGCGTTTGACCCGCGAACCTTGAAGATGGGTATGCCGATGCCTTTGCTCACAGGCAGAACAGCACGCATTTTCGTGACCTCAGATACGCCAGATTTCTTCTTTGGTTTGCTCTATCGCAAAGCCTTGTTTCGCCAGCTCAAAGGGCAAATTTTTAAGTTCGTTGGCATCACACCAGCCAAAATCACGCATTTCGCATCGGCTGGGAAGGCGGGGCCAGACAAAGTAGAGACGTGGCTCACAAAAGCGAGCGCACTTGGTCAGCAAGGCGCCTAAAGGGATTTACTCATCTGCGATGTTGATCACGACCTTGCCGGTGGATTTGCGCGCACGTAACAGCTCCATGCCCTCAGTCGCGCGCTCTAGCGGAAAGGTATGGGAGACATGAACATGTAGTTTCCCATCCTCGAACCATTTGAACAACTGCCGCAAAGAACCGGTGACGATCTCGGGTTTGAATTTGAGGTAGCCGCCCCAATAAAATCCGATCACTGTAATGTTCTTGACCAACAAATGATTTGCCGGAATCTGGGGAACATCGCCGCTGGCGAAACCGATGGCGAGAATACGGGCTTCGGGTTTACAGGCTCTAAAGGCGGCTTTGAACAAGTCGCCGCCGACAGCATCATAAACCACATCGACGCCGCCGAGCGCTTTGAGCGCACCGCGCAGGTCCGGCTCACTTGCGTCGATGAGGTGGTCCGCGCCAGCGCGACGCGCGATTTCAAGCTTGTCCGCACCGCGTGCAACAGCAATCACATTTGCGCCCATAAGTTTGCCGATCTCAACGGCGGTGAGGCCAACACCGCCAGCCGCACCAAGCACAACCAGCGTTTCACCGGGCTTTAGCTGCGCGCGGTAGTACAGCGCCAAATGACTGGTGCCATATGCAATTTGAAAGGCGGCGGCCTCTTGCATGCTCATTGCATCAGGGATCGACAAAGCGCGGGCAGCATCAAAACACCCATAATCTGCTAGGCCACCCTGACCTCCAAAAACAGCGACGCGACTGCCAATTTCAGGGCTTTGAACGCCTTCGCCCAGAGCCTCAACAGTGCCCGCAATTTCCATTCCTAAAGTGAAGGGAGTCTGGGGCGTATCCTGGTACTGACCCTTTTGCATGAGCAAATCGGCAAAATTCAGCCCACAGGTTGCAATTTTTAGCTTAATTTCGCCTTTCGCGGGTGACGCTGGGGCAACTTCGACCAAAGCCGGGCTCGAATTAATTTCGCAGACTTGCAACGCGCGCATAAAAGTACCTGTTTTCTGAATCTTAGCTGAATATTTAGTCCAGAAGATGGAAAAGTAAAAGTGACAAGCCGAAGCAGTTCGAATGTCTTCCTCCTCTTTTTCAATTCAAATTAGGCTCTTTGAATGCTTGACTTAAGGTACGGTAGGAAAATCCTTACTTGCCACAAAGCGGGAGTACACTAAAATAGGTGCCACCATACGTTGAGTAATTAGTTATTGCGTAAGGTATGAGGTATCGACTGAGTTGCTCTGCCACTCGGAGCAGGTCATACCCAACCTAAAAAGAAAGGGGTCGTGTTATGGCACATCCTGTAGACGAACACGTTGGAAAGCGTATCCGACATCGCCGCTGGCTCGTTGGGGTCACGCAGCAACAGTTGGCTGAAAAAGTTGGCATCAAGTTCCAGCAAATTCAGAAATATGAAACCGGTGCGAACCGTGTAAGCGCGTCGCGCCTTTGGGATATCGCGGAAGCGCTCGAAGCAGACGTGAGCTTTTTCTTTGCTGGCATGGATCAGGTCGAAGACCTGCCGACGGAAAGTGAAGCAAGCGCAGTTCCATCAGATATTTTGAACGATAAGGAAGCATTAGACTTGGTGCGTTCTTATTATTCAATTCCAGAAGAACAGCGTCGTCGCTTGTTCGATTTGGCGCGTGTCCTCAGCAACGTTGCTTGATGCGCCCCTGAAGCTGCAATAGGTTGGCGATCGTGCACTGACACGTTTTCGCCAACCAAGCAGGCTTCCCATGCAAGACATTGAAAATATTGAGCTGCAAAACGAACTTTGGCTTGTGGCTGAGGCATTGGCCGACGCCGCGCGCGAGGTCATCATGCCCTATTTCAGATCCTCAGGTCTCGATGCTGAAAACAAGGATCAGGACGGGTTTGATCCTGTCACCATCGCGGACAAAGCTGCCGAAAAAGTAATGCGGGAAATTTTGGCCGAGCGCCGCCCCGATGACGCGATTCTTGGCGAAGAATTTGGAAATAGAGATGGGACCAGTGGCCTGACATGGGTTCTTGATCCGATTGATGGCACGCGCGGGTTCATTAGCGGCACGCCGACTTGGGGCGTCTTGATTGCGCTCAATGATGAGAGCGGTCCGCGACTTGGGATAATTGATCAACCCTATATCGGGGAGCGCTTCTGTGGCGGATTTGGGCGTGCGGAGCTTGTCGGGCCGCATGGAACCAAAGTTTTAGTCGCGCGTGGCACGCGCAACATTTCAGACGCAACTTTGTTTTCGACATTCCCCGAGGTTGGCACAGCGCAAGAGCGCAAGGCATTTGAAGCTGTGTCTAAACAGGCGCGGCTGACGCGGTTTGGGTGCGATTGCTATGCCTATGGACTCTTGGCTGCTGGGCAGATTGATCTGGTGATTGAAGCCAGTCTAAACGCCTATGATATCGCAGGGCCGATTGGGGTGATTGAGGCTGCAGGTGGCATCGTGACGAACTGGGACGGTGGAAAAGCGCATGAAGGTGGGCGCGCTTTGGCAGCAGCTACGCCTGAATTGCACGCGGAAGCGTTGAGCGTTTTACAACTTGCCTTGCGTGAAGCGGGTGAGCTGGGATAGCGTTTCGCTATAGGTTGTGAGTCCTTCGCTCTTTTCTGTCACAACCCCAAGCGATGCTTGGTTTCTTACCGAGAAGAGCCAGTCTTCAAAGTGAAGGTGGTTCAAATGGCTAAGACACATTCGACCCTTATTAAAAATGCACAACTCGTCCTCACGATGAACGATGCTGGTGGCATCACGGGCGATGAAATCGCTAATTGTGATATCCTGATCGAAGATGGCGTGATCGCTTCGGTCGGGCAGGGGCTAGCACCTCAAGCCGAGGAGGGCGCCACTGAGGTTCTCGATGCGGCGGGTTGCTTGATCACACCGGGCTTGGTGAACACGCATCACCATCTGTATCAATCCCTGACACGCGCTGTTCCGGGGGGGCAGGACGCCTTGCTCTTTGGCTGGCTGCAAACGCTTTACCCGATTTGGTCGCGCTTTGGTCCGGAAGAGATGTATGTGTCGGCGCAAGTTGGTTTGGCCGAATTGATGCTGTCTGGCTGTACGACGACCTCAGATCACCTTTACCTTTACCCAAATGGTTCAAAGCTGGACGATACGATTGCGGCGGCGGCAGACATTGGCATGCGGTTTCAGCCAACCCGTGGGTCCATGTCGATCGGGGAAAGTGATGGGGGGCTGCCACCTGACAGTCTGGTGGAAAAAGAAAAGGCGATCCTAGAGGATTGTATTCGCGTGATTGACGCACATCACGATGCATCAGAAGGTTCTATGTGCCGCGTTGGCGTCGCCCCTTGTTCACCTTTTTCAGTATCGCGGGATTTAATGCGCGATGCTGCAATTCTCGCACGCGACAAGGGTGTGATGATGCACACCCATTTGGCGGAAAATGATGAGGATATAGCCTATTCCTTAGAAAAATTCGGATGTCGCCCCGGGCAATATGCCGAAGATCTGGGATGGACGGGCGATGATGTATGGCACGCACATTGCGTAAAACTGGATGGGCAAGAGATCGATCTGTTTGCGCGTTCAGGCACTGGCGTTGCCCATTGCCCCTGTTCCAATTGTCGCCTTGGCTCTGGAATTGCACCTGTGCGTGCGATGCGAGATGCGGGTGTGAAGGTTGGATTGGGCGTTGATGGCTCTGCGTCAAACGACGCAGGGAACTTGGTGCTGGAAGCGCGTCAGTCGATGTTATTGCAACGGGTCGCAAACGGTGCTGACGCGATGAGCGCACGGGAAGCTCTGCATATAGCAACAAGAGGCGGCGCAGCGGTTCTTGGGCGGCCCGATTGTGGTCAGCTCGCAGTGGGCAAACGGGCCGATATCGCGATTTGGGATATGAGTGGTATCGAAGCTGCGGGCAGTTGGGATGCGGCGGCGCTTTTGTTGGCAGGCCCAACCCAAGTCCGTGATCTGTTTATTGAAGGGCGCCGTGTGGTTGCCACGGGGCAGGTCACGTCTATAGACTTATCCAATGTGATCGCGCGGCAAAATACGCTTGCGTTGAAACTATCTGAGGCTTGAGCGGAAAGAGGAGCAAATAACCATGCGTTTGGTCATTTTAGGAATGTGCTGCGCCCTGTTGGCTAGCGGCTGTGTGCGCTCAGGCGCGAGTGTCACGCCAAGGGGCGCAGCGGCTGTTGCGCAACCTGCGAGCGGGCTGAGTGCGAATATCGCGCCCGAATTGAACAGCTTTCGAGCGGCAAATGGCCAAGCGCCGTTGGCCGCGGACGCGCGTTTGGCGCGGGCTGCTACCGCGCATGCCAATGACATGGCTGCACAGGGGTATTTCGATCATGCAGGGCTTGATGGCTCTAGCGTGGGGGATCGGGTCAAGCGCGAAGGTTACGGGTTTTGCTTTGTCGCCGAGAATATCGCGCAGGGGCAAAAAGGTGAGCTTCAAGCTTTGGCGGGATGGCAAGCCTCACCGGGGCATCGCGCGAACCTTCTGAGCAGCAATGCGACGCAATTTGGTATGGCGCAAGCCGGTGATATTTGGGTCATGGTTTTGGGAAAACCCGGCTGTTAACCTAAAGTAGGGTGCGTGGAATCACGCACCTTACGTTTGCCGCGCACCATTGATCCACACGTCCGCGATGGCCCTGTCATCGCCCATCATGATCGTCGGGAAAATCGCATCCCAAGTGCCCATCGCGTTGTCATATCGCTGTGAAATCGCGGGGGTTGAAGCTAAATCAAGCACCGTAATATCCGCTTCCATCCCAACATCTAATGCGCCGATTTTGTCGTCGAGGTGGAGCGACTTTGCCGATCCTTGGGTCGCGAGCCAGAGCAGCTGTGCGCCGTGCAGCGACGTGCCTGTCAACTGGCCGATTTCATACGCCGCGGCCATGGTGCGCAACATCGAAAAGTTAGACCCGCCGCCTGTGTCCGTCGCCAATCCTACCGAGATATTGCGCGTCTTCATCGCGGCCATATCGAACAAGCCGGACCCGATGAAGGTGTTGGATGTCGGGCAATGCACGAGCGCCGCGCCGATCTCGCTGATGCGGTCTACTTCGCGTGCTTCGAGATAGATCGAATGGCCATAAACGCCTTTGGCACCGAGCAGTCCGAAGTGTTCATAGGTGTCCAGATAATCGCGGGCATTCGGGAACAAGCCTCGCACCCATTCGATTTCGTCCACTTGCTCGCTTAGATGTGTCTGCATGAGGCATTCTGGGTGTTCGCCCCAAAGCGCGCCCATCGCGTCCAGTTGATCTGGGGTCGAGGTCGGGGAAAATCGCGGTGTAATGGCGTAGGAAATGCGTCCTGTGCCATGCCATTTTTCAAGGTGCGTTTTGCTGTCGTCATAAGCGCTTTTCGCGGTGTCTTGCAGCCCCTGTGGTGCATTGCGATCCATGCAGGTTTTACCGGCTACAACCCTTTGCCCACGTTTGTGCGCCGCGCCAAAAAAGGCATCAACGGAGGCAGGATGGATCGTGCAATAACTCGCCATGCTGGTGGTGCCGTGGGCCGTCGTCAGATCGAAATATCGTTCAGCAATGCGCGCGGCATAGGCTGGATCGGCAAACCGCATCTCTTCAGGGAAGGTGTAGGTGTTCAGCCAATCGATTAACCGTTTGCCCCATGAGGCGATGATTGCCGTCTGTGGGTAATGCACATGGGCATCAATGAAACCCGGACAGATCAATTTGCCGGCATACGCATGATGCGTCGCTTGCGGATGATCGGCCAAGAGCGCCGCGCGCGGGCCGCGGGCTGTAATTTTGCCTGCTTCGATTAGCAATGCGTGATCGCTCAGGACTTTGACGGCATCCTCAGGCGCTTGCGCGAATGGATCGCCCTCAAAGCTTAAAAGATCACCGGAAATGATGTGTTTGTCTGTCATAGGTCTTGAGTATCAGAAAATCGGAGACGCTAAATAGGAATTTCATGCGTGAGCACTGTTGCTCGCTCGTGGCTTTGCTTATGATCAGTTAAAGCCATGTGTGCGGTGATGGAAAGGCAGAGAAAATGAGTGATTCTGATCTTTTGACAGACAAGCGCACGGAAGCCGAAGAGGGCGATTATGCGCTCGGGCGTTCAGATGTAGCAGCGATCCTAGACGCGGTTGAACGCGGTGATCAAGGTCAGTTGACCATGCGCATGGAGCCGCTGCATTCGGCTGATATTGCTGACCTTTTAGAGCAGATCAGCAGTGCAGAGCGGCAGCGACTGATCCATCTGTATGATCGCGAGTTTGACGGCGACATTCTGTCAGAGCTTGACGAGAGCATTCGCGATGAGGTGATCGCAACGCTGCGCCCTGAGGTTCTTGCCGACGCCGTGCGCGAGTTGGAAAGTGACGATGTCGTCGATTTGATCGAGGACATGGATGTGGTGCGCCAAGACGTCATTTTGGACGTTCTTGAGGACAGTGATCGTGTCGCTGTTGAGCAATCCCTGACCTATCCCGAAAAGTCCGCAGGCCGTTTGATGCAGCGCGAAGTCGTAATGGCGCCAGAGCATTGGACGGTCGGCGAAGCGATCGATTACCTTCGAGTTCGTGAAACTCTGCCAGAGCAGTTTTATCATATTATTCTTGTTGATCCGCGCTTTAAACCTGTGGGCAATGTCACCCTTGGTAAATTGATGGGCTCGCGCCGCGATGTGCTTTTGTGGGAGATTATTGAAACCGTCTTTCAAGTTATTCCAGCGATGCAGGATGAGGCAGAAGTTGCCTATGCCTTTAATCAATACCATCTGATTTCCGCGCCCGTGGTGGACGAAAACGAACGTCTGGTCGGGATGATTACCATCGATGATGCGATGATCGTTCTGGATGAAGAACACGAAGAGGACATTCTGCGTCTTGCGGGGGTCGGCGATGGCTCGCTCTCTGATCGTGTGATCAACACAACGCGTCAGCGTCTTCCATGGCTTGCTGTGAACCTTGTGACGGCGATTGCGGCCAGCTTGGTCATCGCGCAGTTTGATGCCGCGATTTCACAGATAGTGGCGCTCGCAGTTCTCATGCCTATTGTGGCTTCCATGGGGGGGAACGCAGGAACACAATCGCTCACCGTTGCCGTGCGCGCGATTGCCACCAAAGATTTGACCGGTTCCAACGTTTGGCGCGTTATTCGCCGCGAAGTGTTGGTCGGTTTGATCAATGGGTTTGTCTTTGCCGTGGTCTTGGGCATCGTTGGGGTGATCTGGTTCGGCTCGCCCGCGCTCGGTTATATCCTCGCCGCCGCAATGGTGATCAATATGGTCGTTGCGGGTTTGGCGGGCACGGTGATCCCTGTGATACTGGATAAGCTCGGAATTGACCCCGCCTTGGCCTCAGGTGCGTTTGTGACGACTGTCACGGATGTGGTCGGCTTTTTCGCGTTCTTGGGTCTCGCAGCTATGGTGCTTTTATGACCGACTTAACCGCTATCAAGACTGAAGCGCGCCGCGCCGCATTCGCGCGCCGCAAAGCTGCGTTTGAGGCAGCACGCGCTAATCAATCAGCATATCTGAGTGAAGTGCTGGCAGGATATCGCGGTGTTCCTTTGGCAGGATATGCCCCAATGCGAACGGAAATTGATCCTCTGCCTGCCATGGCGGAAGCGGCGGCTTATGGCCCCGTTGGCATGCCAGTGATCAAGGCCAAGGCAACGCCGCTCGATTTTCGTGAATGGTCACCTGACTGCGAAATGGAGGAAGGCACATTTGGTGCTCTTATTCCCGCGCACGGTGACTGGATTGAACCTGAGATACTGATCGTTCCGCTTGTGGCCTTTGACCGTCAAGGTGGACGTTTGGGCTATGGCGGCGGCTTTTATGATCGCACGCTCGAACGCCTGCGCGCACGGCGCGCGGCGCTTGCCATCGGTTTTGCCTTTGCAGCGCAAGAGGCGGATAGCTTACCACTGGAGCCGACTGATCAACCGCTCGATATGATTGTGACCGAGGCGGGTATCATTTCGCTTGGCTAAGGTGCTTTAGAGAGGCCAAAGCAACGGAATGATTGCAGAGGCCAGTAGGCCAATCGACAGGTTCAGCGGAATGCCAACCTTCATAAAGTCGGTGAACTTATAACCACCGGGACCATAGACCAGCATGTTGGTTTGATAGCCGATTGGTGTGGCAAAGCTCGCTGAGGCAGCGACCATGACCGCAACCACCAAGGGGCGCGCATCAACGCCAAGCGCATCTGCAAGGCCAATCGCAATCGGGGTAACAACGACTGCAACTGCATTGTTGGACACCAGCTCTGTCAACACGGACGTGAGCAAATAGATTGCCCAAACGATTAGGATGGCGGGCAAAACGGCGACGTATGGCGCGAGCAGATCAACGATCAACTTTACAGCGCCAGAGCTTTCCAAAGCAGCGCCAATGGCCAGCATCGCAAAAATGAGGGCGAGCAAGCGGCCGTCGATAAAGGAAAAGGCCTCATCTGCATCGATGCAGCGCGAAATCAGGACCAAGGCAACCGCGATGATCGCAAGATAAAAGATCGGTGCGAGGCCCAAACCTGCAAGCGCCACGATCCCAATAAGCGCGAGAAAGGCGATGGGGGCATGGTTGCGCCGATACGCGCGTTCAGAGGGCTGCGAGACATCGACAAGGTCCATTTCCGTGGCCAGGCGCGAAATGTCTTCAGGTGAACCTTCGAGCAAGAGCGTGTCCCCGACGCGCACACTCACGTCGTCCAATTGACCGCTGATGTTTTGGTTTCGACGGTGCATCGCGAGCGGGTAAACACCAAAACGACGGCGCAGGCGCAGCGCGCCCAAAGTGCGGCCCACCATTTTACATCCGGGAGTGATCAGGACTTCTACCGTGTTGGTTTCGACAGCGGAAACCTGATCGATGCGTTTGAGTTCCTTGTTGCTTTGCAGGCTGAGAAGCTCGGAAATGCGGCTCCGCAGAACGACCCTGTCGCCAACCTGCAGCACCACGTCTTTGAGGTTGCGCCGCAAAGATGTATCACCCCGCACAACGTCGATCAAACGCACGCCTTGGCGCTTAAAGAGCTGAACCCCCATCACCTCACGCCCGATCATGTTGCTTTCAGGGGGAATGACAGCTTCAGTAAAGAACTTCATCTGGCTTTTGTCGCTCATGAGGCTGGCCATGCTATCGCGATCAGGCAGCAAATAAGGACCGATAAAACGCAGGTAAAGCATGCCCCAAATAACAAGAATAATGCCAAGCGGGGTCACTTCAAAAATACTAAAAGCTTC
>NZ_JBDWVM010000198.1:0-2769 GCF_039984035.1 Planktotalea sp.
GATGTGCATACCAGCGCGATAACGCCCAATAGTCGCGGTACACCATAGTAAGGGCAGCAATTTTCATAGAGGTCTCGCAGGTTTTGAGAGGTAGTATATCGCTGAGGCGGTGTTTGGGAAGCTTTGTTAGGGACGCGGTGACGTGTGGGTCTGCTTTTGTCGGTCAGGGATTATCACGTGTTAGCTGCGAAATTTATCCGCCAATTTCTGCATAGCACTGCGTGTGTCCTCGACCGGTTCGGGGGCAGCTTTTGGTTTTTTCGTTTCCGTCGGCTTTGCGGTTTTTGAGGAACGGGCAGGGGCGGTACGCAGCGAGACCGCATTGAGGAAGCGGGGGGTGTCGCCTTTTGCCAGCTCGGCCGCGCCATCGCTGCACCCACGACGCACATCGTCGAGCCAGTCTGCTTCTGCCTTGGCAAAATCACTGAGCACATAGCCTGCAACGCGGTCTTTGTGGCCCGGATGACCAATGCCGAGGCGAACGCGTTGGTAATGCTCGCCGATATGTTGATGGATCGAGCGAAGGCCGTTGTGGCCCGCGTGTCCGCCGCTCATTTTAACGCGCACTTTGCTGGGCGCGAGGTCGAGCTCGTCGTGAAAGACGGTGACGTCAGCGGGTGTGAGTTTGTAAAAGCGCATGGCTTCGCCGACGGATTGACCGGAGAGGTTCATGAAGGTTGAGGGCTTGAGCAGAATGACTTTCTCGCTGCCAATATTGCCTTGGCATACCTCGCCCTGAAACTGTGATTTCCACGGGGTGAAGCCCTGATCAGAAGCGATTTCATCCAGCACCATGAAGCCGATGTTGTGACGGTTCTTTTCATATTTTTTGCCGGGATTTCCCAAACCTACAAAAAGTTGCATCGCTTTGCTCCAGAATTAAGTCTTATCGGCAGTTACGGTTTGCCGAGATGTATGCGCTGATGTGGCGGGTTTTACCAGATTTGTCGAGGGCGGGCGCTGTTGAAGGGCATGAGACCCAAGCATAAATTTCAAGTCGTCGCCGCGATATTGTTCTGGGCGAGGAAGCAGCGCGACGTTGGTGCATTTCTGCGTTAGCTGTGGCGAGCGAGAAAACGATCGACATCAGCTTTGGATGGTGCGGTTCCTGAAAATACTTCCACGTAGCGCTGTACGCGCTGTAGTCGTTCGGCGCGGTTTTCTTCTACATGCATCGAGATATATCCGATCTGCGTGTAGATGAGTGTCATGCTGCGGGTTTCAGCCTGTTCGTGTGAATAGCCATGACGGTGAAACAGGTCAGAGATCGCGCCAAGCCTTCGCCTGTCTGCCTCGTCCAATCGATCTTTCAAGTTGGTATCGACGCGGGCCCAGTTGCGAATTGCAAGATCAAGAGGCGCATCAAATAGCTTCGGATCAAGCCAACAATCCATCACGTTGAACAAGGCCTGACAGATATTGTCTGCAGGCACCTGACACGACTGCACAAGGTGCCCAGTGTTCCGACGCTCCCACCGGTCGATCATTTCAGCGTGCAATGCGCTGAGGTCGGCAAAGAACCAATAAAAGCCCGTGCGTGACAAATTCAGTTTTTTGGCCAGCGCCATGACTTTGACAGCCTCAATGCCACCTGACACGAGCATCTCATAGGCCGCATCGAGCCAAAGTTCTTTAGAGCCACGTTGGCGCGCAGGGGATGTATTCATAGGTGCAACATAAGAAACTTGACACAGATGTCAATTTTACGGCAGCCTTTCAACACGACACATCTGTCAAGTCTCTAGCGAGGGCGTTCTGTTGACCAAAGATCCATTGCTCCAGCCATATCAGCTGAAACATCTGACGTTGAAAAACCGGATCATGACGACCAGTCATGAACCCGCATATCCTGAAGATGGTATGCCAAAGGACCGCTACCGTGCCTATCACGCTGAACGCGCTAAAGCGGGTGTTGCCTTGGCGATGACTGCGGGATCGGCGGCTGTGTCTAAAGACAGCCCGCCTGTGTTTAACAATATCCTCGCGTACAAAGACGAAGTTGTCCCATGGATTCAAAACCTGACGGATGGGTGCCATGAACACGGCTGCGCTGTGATGATCCAGCTCACCCATTTGGGCCGGCGCACGACGTGGAACAAGGGGGATTGGTTGCCCTCACTGTCGTCCTCCAAACATCGCGAACCGGCGCATCGTGCCTTTCCGAAATTGATCGAAGATTGGGACATTGAACGGATCATCACCGATTTTGCTGATGCCGCAGAACGGATGCAAGCGGGCGGCATGGATGGGATCGAATTGCAGGTCTATGGCCATCTGTTGGATCAATTTTGGTCCCCGCTCACCAATGATTTGGTCGGGCCTTACGGCGCGGACACTTTGGAAAATCGTATGCGGTTTCCTTTGGATGTTCTGGGCGCCATCCGCAAACGTGTTGGAAATGAGTTCATCGTCGGGTTCCGATATACGGCTGATGAGGCGCAGAAAGGTGGGATCACGGCCGAGGATGGCCTCAAGATTTCCAAAACCTTGGCTGAGACGGGCCAGCTCGATTTTCTCAATGTGGTGCGCGGGCGCATTCATACTGACCCTGCCATGACGGATTTGATCCCAGTGCAGGGCATGAAAAATGCACCGCACTTGGATTTCGCAGGTCAGGTCAAGAAGCTGACAGGCATGCCCACGTTCCATGCCGCGAAAATCCCAGATGTTGCGACTGCGCGGCATGCGGTTGAAAACGGTTTGCTTGATATGGTTGGCATGACGCGGGCGCATATGGCCGACCCCCATGTGGTTAAAAAGATCATGGAG
>NZ_JBDWVM010000199.1:0-14621 GCF_039984035.1 Planktotalea sp.
ACCTCAAGATGGAACACGCGGGTAAGCTCCAAAGCGCGGCGTTGGCTGGCCGGGGACAGTGCGACGATCAAATCGAACGAACTGAGGTCATCGCCGAATTCTTCCATCTCATCGAACGAACGTGAGCGATGGCGTTGCAACTCAACACCCATTTCAGCGCAGACAGCGATAGAGAACCCATCAATCTCAAGGTCGTTAAACACGCCGACAGACTGGACATAAGTCTCTGTACCGTAGAACTTTTTCATGATGCCCTCAGCCATAGGCGAGCGCACAGCGTTATGATCACAGCAAAACAGGACCGATTGTGGGAGGTCCTGCGCCATCTTATCCACCAAAGTGCAGAACGCAGATGAGCGTAAAGAGGCGGCGGGCGGTATCGATGTCGATTTCGGCTTTGCCGTCCAAACGTTCTTGCAAAATGCGGCTGCCTTCCATGTGAATACCGCGGCGCGCCATGTCGATTGTCTCGATCTGGCTGGGTGGAAGGTTCTTCACTGCAGAAAAGTAGCTTTCGCAAATCTGGAAATAGTCTTTGACGACTTGGCGAAATGGCCCGAGCGAGAGATGAAACTCAGCAGCGGGTTCTTTGGCTTCCGTCTTGATATCAAACACCAGACGCTTTTCGCGAATTGCGAGCGTGAGCCCATAGGGGCCTTCTGGTGTCGCGCGATCATCGCGCTCTGGCAGAACAAAGGAATTGTCCTCCAGAAGATCAAAAACAGCGACTTTGCGCTCTTGCTCAATCTCCGGTGTGGGAGCGGGCAAGTTGGCATCATCGATTTCGATATGGATCAGGCGTGACATCAGTTCACTCGTTCAATTTTTGCAAGCGGGCCGTAACGGACAGGCCGTGGGCCTCGAGGCTTTCAGAGGTTGCGAGCACTTCAGCAGAAGGGCCGATAGCGCGCAAGGCCTGAGGTGTCATTTGCGCCAAAGTGGTACGTTTGATGAAGTCCATGACCGACAAGCCAGACGAGAAGCGCGCGGAGCGGGCCGTTGGCAATACGTGGTTCGGGCCGCCAATGTAATCGCCAATTGCCTCGGGCGTCCATTGCCCAAGGAAGATCGCACCCGCGTGCACACATTTTTCGCTGAGGGCATCGGGATCCGCGACGCAAAGTTCGAGGTGCTCAGGTGCGATGCGGTTGGATAATTCCGCCGCTTGTTCCAGATCGGTCACCGTAATGATCGCGCCAAAGTCGCGCCAGCTGATGCCTGCGATTTCGCGGCGTTCTAACGTTTCGAGGCGCTTTTCAACGGCGGCCGCAACAGCGCGGCCAAAATCAGCATCATCTGTGATCAGCAACGATTGCGCGCTTTCGTCATGTTCCGCTTGGCTGAGCAGATCGAGGGCGATCCAATCGGGATCATTGTCTTTGTCGGCGATCACCAGAATTTCAGACGGGCCAGCGATCATATCGATGCCGACCTTACCAAAAACACGGCGCTTGGCAGCCGCGACAAAGGCGTTGCCGGGCCCTGTGATTTTATCGACAGGTTTGATTGTATCAGTGCCATAGGCAAGCGCGGCAATCGCTTGCGCGCCGCCGATGCGGTAGATCTCGTCAACGCCCGCAATGCGTGCTGCCAGCAAAACTGCTGGGTTCGCAATGCCATCTGGCGTTGGCACTGTAATGGCCAAACGCTCAACCCCCGCGACCTTCGCGGGGATGGCGTTCATCAGAACGGACGAGGGATAGGAGGCCAAACCGCCCGGCACATATAGGCCCGCAGCAGATACTGCCGTCCATCGCCAACCCAGCGTTGCGCCCGCATCGTCCGTCCATTTGGCATCTTCCGGCATCTGCTTTTCGTGATAGGCCCGAATGCGCGCAGCCGCGAGTTCAAGCGCAGCACGTTCATCGTCTGGGACTTTCGCGCACTCTGCTTCAATCTCTTCTTGCGAAAATGCGAGCGTATCAGCGGTAAGTTCCATACGGTCGAACTTATGTGTAAGATCGAGCACCGCATGATCACCGCGCGCGCGCACATCCGCTATAATATCAGCGACGATAGCATCCACATCAGGGCTATCTTCGCGTTTCGCATTTAGGAGCGCGGTGAAGCGGCTCTCAAAATCGGCGTCTGTTGTGCTTAGAAATTGCGGCATCATCCGTTCCTCATATCTGGCGCAAGACTTAACGCCAGAGCGAGGTAGCCTCAAGGGCGCTTAGGCGCGGCGCGGCAGCGCATAGAGGCCAAGCCCAACGAGCAACAAAGTAATACCAGCCACAATCGTGCGTGTGATATTCCAGAATTGCCAACGCGCGGAATAAGCGCTCCAGATTTCCAGGGCCTCAGCTGTTGGCAGTGGTTCGACAAATGCCTCCAGTGCGATGTTCATCGGGACATTGACGCTAGCGGTCAGCAAAAACGCGCCAAGGAAGTAGATCACTGCGCCGCTCCCTAGGAAAATCGCGGTCGCGCGCGATTTGGCTAGATAAGCCAAGATCGCCGTGATCAGAAGTACGATGGGCGTTCCAAAAAATGCGGGGAAGAAGACACCATTGCGCACGGAGATGTTCATCGCATTCATGGCTGCGATTGCAGCGTTAGGGTCCATAGCATCAAGGCCCCACATCGTGGAGCAAACCCAAGCATAGAAAAATCCGAAAATCGCCCCGGAGAGGAGGAGTGAGAGAAATACCATTGGAGTTACAATTCGTTGCATCGTTAATCACCCTGTCTAAAATTTTGTTGTGCGGGTGATACGAAGCGCGCGAAAGTTTCCGTCGCGGAAATCAGTCGTGGCTTGGCGCTTTCTTAGACGGCGCAACATAGGGGCGCGTCACGTCTTTAAGCGATACGTCCAGCGCTTCGACCTCCAAACGGATTGCGCCGTCGCCCGCGAGGGTCAAGATTAGGTGGCCCGATGGTGCGTCAGAGACCTCAAATTCCATGCTCAGAAGCGACAAGATCATGTCCTTTTCGCTGCGATCGATGCCTTGGCTCGACACCGCGCGCACGTCAGAAATGTGTAGAACAGATTGCACACGTTCTGGCGTGCGCTTGTTCCCGTCTTCCCAGCGAAACCGGTTCAAGAGGATCGCAAAGCGTCCTTCTTTCGCGATGAACCGCATCTCTTGGGCGGGAAACACGGCATCCTGCACCAGAGATGAGACGACCTGCAAGTCATCTGCATCTACTGCGCCGATGTTTAGCGGGGCTTCTGCCCCATCTTCAAAACGTGCGTCTTCGCTCATGAACCTTTAACCCGTTCGATGTTGGCTCCAACTGCGCTGAGCTTCTTTTCAATCTGCTCATATCCGCGGTCCAAATGATAGACGCGGTTCACTTGCGTCTCTCCTTCGGCGCGCAGACCCGCTAGGATCAAGGACACAGACGCGCGTAGGTCCGTCGCCATCACTGGGGCACCGTTCATCTTATCAACGCCTGTGACCGTTGCTGTGCCGCCCTGAACCTCGACATTGGCGCCCATGCGCAAGAGTTCTGGCGCGTGCATAAAGCGGTTCTCGAAGATCGTTTCCTCCAGAACACTGACCCCATCAGCAAAGCACATCATCGCCATGAATTGCGCCTGAAGGTCGGTTGGAAAGCCTGGGAATGGCTCTGTCGTGACGTTGACAGGCTTGATCGGACCGTCCGGTTTCGTAACGCGAATGCCAAGCTTGGTTTCCTCAATGATTGCGCCCGCTTCCTGCATCTTTTCTGCAAAGGCTGGGATCAGATCCATACGGCCACCGAGCAATTCTACAGAACCACCCGCAATCATCGGCGCAATCATAAATGTGCCAAGCTCAATGCGATCAGGGATCACAGCTTGGGTCGCGCCATGCAAAGCATCAACGCCTTGGATGGTGATCGTATCCGTGCCTGCACCTTCGATCTGCGCACCCATCGCGATGAGGCAATCAGCCAGCGCTTTGGTGTCAGGCTCGCGCGCGGCGTTCTTGATAACGGTCGTGCCTTTGGCAAGCGTCGCGGCTGTCATCGCGTTTTCGGTCGCGCCGACAGAGGCAAAGCGCAGTGGAATCTCAGCACCTTTCAACCCGTTCGGCGCAGTCGCGTGAACATAACCGTCTTTCAATTCAATCGTCGCACCAAGTCGCTCAAGCGCATCAAGGTGCATATCAACCGCGCGCGCACCAATCGCGCAGCCGCCCGGCATAGAGACAATCGCCTCACCAGAGCGCGCCAGCATCGGGCCAAGCACGTTAAAGGACGCGCGCAGTTTGCGCACGAGATCATATTCTGCTTTGTTCGACGTCAGCTTTGTCGCGTTCAGGGCAAGCACACGGCCATTTGCCAATTGCGCAATCTCGCAACCGATCGATTCAAGAACATCGCTCAAGGTTTTGATATCAGCGAGACGCGGAACGTTGGTCAGCGTCAAAGGTTCTTCCGTCAGCAGTGCCGCGCACATAAGCTTCAGAACTGTATTTTTCGCGCCCGCAATGGGGATTTGCCCATTCAGTGCGCCGTTGCCTCTAACGAGAATTGAATCCATGTGCCTGACCTACTCTTAAATATCGCCCTTCGGCTTTTGTTCTTGCTCTACGCTCGTACGCACTTTTGCTTGCGCTTTACGTCGCCCTAAGTTCGCTTTCAATGCTGCCTTCAACCGATCTTCTCGTTCGGTCGTTTTTTTGCTCTGCTTCTTGGGGTCGTTTCTCTGTACCATACCCTTCTCTAACGCAGGTCTTTGAAAGCGTCCAGATTGCGCTTGCGTGAAGGCGAATTTGGGTCTAATCAGCCGCCTAGATGCCGGGGTAGCTCAGTGGTAGTAGCGCGTCATTGGTAATGACGAGGTCGAGAGTTCAATTCTCTCTCCCGGCACCATGCTTCTCTTAGATACCTATCCTCGCGCTGATCTGCACGTAAATGCTCGATACTGCCGATCTTTTGACCATCGATTGCGGTTTAAGTGAACAACGCGTTGGGCCTGAAGTTCGAGACTTTCATTTGAGTAAAGAGCTTTTATTGTTCAATTGTAACCGCTTCTGATTGGGACATGATCGCGGCTCTACAATTTTAATTTGAAGAGTTTGCCGCCTGAAAATAAGCGGCAAACTCTTGCCTAGCGTAGGGCGATAGAAACAAATTTTCGGCTTTTACGATATTCGGAATCATCCAAGGCGAACATCACCGCTTAGTCTTGCGGCGGGGCGTCTTTTGCGCCTGTCATGAATGCCACTGCATCTGACATTGTGTAGTCCTTTGGATCAATAACACAGAGCCGTTTGCCGAGCCGGTGGACATGGATGCGGTCAGCGACCTCGAAGACATGAGGCATGTTGTGACTGATCAAAATGATCGGGATGCCGCGCGAGCGGACATCGAGGATCAGCTCTAGAACTCTGCGAGACTCTTTAACGCCAAGAGCCGCTGTTGGCTCATCCAAAATAATGACTTTGGATCCGAAAGCCGCAGCGCGTGCAACCGCGACGCCCTGACGTTGACCACCCGAAAGGGTTTCAACCGCTTGGTTGATGTTTTGAATTGTCATCAATCCAAGTTCAGAAAGTTTGTCCCGGGCGATCTGTTCCATCTTGGGGCGATCCAACTGACGGAGCCATTTGCCTCGAAACCCGGGTTTGCGGATTTCGCGCCCCATAAACATATTGTCCGCAATGGACAGGGCTGGCGACATAGCAAGCGTTTGGTAGACGGTCTCGATCCCTTCTTTACGGGCATCAGTCGGAGAGGTGAAATTGACCTTGCGCCCTTCAAGATAGACATCACCCTCGTCCGGAATGACCGCGCCTGAAACGGCTTTGATCAGTGAAGATTTACCTGCGCCATTGTCACCGATCACGGCAAGAATTTCGCCCGGGTAGAGGTCAAAGTCGCAATGATCGAGTGCCGTGACTTTGCCATAGCGTTTCACCAATCCACGACCTTTTAGGATAGGTTCAACAGACCCTTTTTCGATATTCGTCATGACCGTCATGCTGAGACCTTTCTGATCCATTGATCTACTGCAACAGCGCCGATGATGAGAGCGCCAATAAGAAGGTATGTCCATTGCGCGTCTGCCCCTGCGAGACGCAGGCCAAGGGTGAACACGCCAACAATAAGAGCGCCGAACAATGGCCCCATGATAGAGCCTCGTCCGCCAAACAACGAGATTCCACCGATCACAACGGCTGTAATGCTTTCAATGTTGAGCAGTTGACCAGACGTCGGGCTGACAGAGCCAATGCGGCCAATCAGTGCCCAGCCAGCAATCGCACAGATGAAACCTGTGACAGCATAGACCGAGATCAACGTGCGTTTCACATTGACACCTGAAAGTTGCGCGGCATCCGGATCATCACCCACGGCATAGATATGACGCCCCCAAGCGGTGTGTTTGAGCGCATAGGCCAGAAATGCAAAGATCAGGACCATTGCGATAACGCCAAAGGTAAATGTCGCGCCGCCACGCCCGTCTGCATTTGCACCGACTTTGAATGTCGAGCCCAAAAATTGCAGAAGCGGTGCGTTTTGTTCGATTTCCTGACTTCGAATGGTTTCGTTAGCAGAATAGAGGAAGTTCGCGGCCAAAACGATTTGCCACATTCCAAGTGTCACGATGAAAGGCGGCAGCTTCATCACTGCAATCAGCCAACCGTTGATTGAACCAACGAGTGTCCCGAATGCCAGACCAGCAGCGACTGCAATCTCAACAGGGATACCATACCGAAAGGTGAATTGCCCCATGATAACGCTCGAGAGAACGGCAATGGCGCCAACGCTCAAATCGATACCTGCGGTCAGAATGACAAGGCTTTGAGCCGCAGCTACGATGCCGACAATCTGCACCTGTTGTAAGATCAAGGTCAGCGCAAATGGTGAGAAGAATTTTGATCCCAACAATAGTCCGAACAAAACGATTGAGACCAAAAGAACAAAAAGTGGCACAATCGCTGGGTTTACGTGAAGCGCATGCTGCAATCTGGCAAGGAGCCCTTTGCGTTCAGTGAATGATGCCACTGAGTCTGATGCGGGTGGTTTAATGGCGGCTTCAAAGTCGTCGGGCTTGCCGGACACTGTTCGATCCTCTCGTAGGGAAGTTGGTTTCGCTAGGACGTCACGCCCAGCTTATACAAAGGGCGGGAAGAAATCCCGCCCTTTGCGTTGCATCGTATTAAGGATGCGGGTGGAAGGAGATTAACCCCAGCAAAGCTCCGTGCCTTCAGCGACTGAAATGCTCTCAACGCCGTCGGCAGGCTTGTCCGTCACCAAAGCAACGCCTGTGTCGAAGAAATCTTTGCCAGGTGTATTTTCTGGTAGTGTTCCATCAGCCGCGAAGGACGCAATTGCATCGATGCCAAGCGCGGCCATACGCAGTGGGTACTGCTGCGACGTTGCTCCGATCACACCGTCGGCGATATTCTGAACACCAGGGCAGCCGCCATCAACGGACACAATCAGAACTTCATCTTCACGACCGATCGAGCGGAGGGCTTCGTAAGCGCCTGCTGCCGCTGGTTCGTTGATTGTATAGACAACGTTAATGCCCGGATCGACCGCGAGAAGATTTTCCATCGCTTTGCGACCGCCTTCTTCGTTGCCCGCAGTGACGTCGTTTCCGACGATACGCGCATCATCTTCGTCGCCCCATTTGTTTGGATCTCCAAGATCGATACCAAAACCTTTCAGGAAGCCTTGATCGCGCAGAACGCCAACCGTTGGTTGGGACACAGCAAGATCGAGCATCGCAATCTTCGCATTTGCGGCGTCATCACCCAATTGAGCTGCTGCCCATTGTCCGATCAGTTCACCTGCGAGGAAGTTGTCGGTCGCAAATGTTGCGTTCGCTGCATCGATTGGATCAAGCGGCGTGTCGAGCGCAATAACAAGAAGACCCGCATCACGCGCCTGTGTGACGGCACCAACAATCGAAGATGTGTCAGATGCGGTCAGCAAGATGCCGGATGCACCATCCAGAATACATGTTTCGATCGCGGCAACTTGTGTTTCGTGGTCACCATCAACCTTGCCTGCGTAAGAGCGCAGCGTAATTCCAGCCTTTGCTGCGGCCGCTTCGGCGCCTTCGCGCATCTTTACGAAGAAAGGGTTGGTGTCAGTTTTTGTGATCAAACAAGCGGAGACAGCGTGGCTGTCAGCCATTGCAGAACCAGCAGATGTGATAGCGGCAAGAGCGGTGCCGATGAGCAACTTTTTCATGGTGTCCTCCCAGACAATTGACATGTCAGGGCCTCCACCCCGACGACGATACGACCGGCCTTTGCCTGTCGCTTGCTTTCTAAATGACGTGATTCTCAAGCGGCTGTCAATTAGTTAGTTAACTTTTCTTATTAATCTATTTACCTGCTATATATGAGTGTTATTATACATGTCATGGAAGATGGACTTATCAGATCTCTCAGCACCGGACTGAGCCAGAAAGGTGTTCGAGATCACAACGAACGGCTTTTGTTATCGTTACTTCAGCGCCACGGCCCGATGCCCGGCAGCGATTTGTCACGGCTTGCGGAACTTTCCCCGCCGACAGTTTCCAGCATTCTTCGCCGCCTTGAAGGAGAAGGGATTCTTGAGCGTGGCGACCCCGTTCGAGGAAAGGTCGGAAAGCCTTCAATTCCTATGAAATTAGCACCTGATGGCGCGTTTTCGTTTGGTCTCAAAATCGGACGACGATCTACCGATTTAGTTTTAATCGACCTGACCGGCGGCCTGCGTGAAGAGCGTCAACTGACCTATCCGGCTCCGGTGCCTGAAGACATCTTCGACTTTCTTGAAGACAGCGTGCGTAGCATTGCTGATCAAATGGAGCCGTCTCATGCAGATCGCATTTGCGGGCTGGGAATCGCGGCCCCGTTTGAGATGTGGAACTGGCCCGATCGCACCAAAGACCTTTCAGCGGCCTTCGCTCCTTGGGAAGGCATCGATCTGCGAAAAGAAGCACAATTAAGGACGGGTTTACCCGTTTCGCTTTTGAATGATGCAACGGCAGCATGTCAGGCTGAGCATACATATGGGCGCGGCAAAGAGTTTCGTGACTACGCCTACTTCTTCATTGGAGCTTTCATTGGCGGCGGCGTTGTTTTGAACAACTCGGTCTTCGAAGGGCGCCAAGGGAACGCGGGGGCCTTAGGGTCACTGCGCAGCATCGGCCCCAACGGGGAAAGCATGCAGCTTGTCGATATGGCATCGATCCATCAACTGGAGTTGCGTCTGCGTGAGGTCGATTTGGACCCTCAGCAACTCTGGTCGGACCCCGATAGTTGGCATTCTTTGTCGCGATATGTGGATCCTTGGCTTGGTCAAACGGCCCAAGAACTCGCCAAGGCGGCCCTCTCAACCTGCTCGGTTATCGATTTCGAAGCAATCCTGATTGACGGTGCATTTCCGACCAGCGTGCGCGATGATCTCGTCAGTCGCGTCCGCCGTTATGTCGTAACGCAAGATACCCGAGGTTTGATTCAGCCCCGCATCGAAGGCGGCAGTATTGGCGGCAAAGCTCGCGCAATTGGCGCTGCGACTCGACCCCTAGGGGCACAGTTCATGATGCAGGCGAGCGTTGGAATAACGGTCTAATTCAACGTTTCTAAACTTGCTTCACGTCTTTCATATGACAGTATCCACCGCGCGCACCAAGCTTTCTACAGCATCCTCCAATTCACTTTCAGTGGCTATGAAAGGAGGGGCAAGCAGGATGTGATCCCCCACGTGGCCATCGCGCGTGCCAGGCATTGGATAGCACGCCAAACCCTCGGCAAAAGCCGCCTTTTTCAACTTTCCCGCAAGCCCGAGACCGGGATCAAAGGGCGCTTTCGTGTCCCTATCTTCAACAATTTCAAGTCCACGAAACAAACCACGACCGCGAATATCCCCGATGTATCGGTGGTTGCCGAATTTCTGAATGAGTTGGTCCTGCAAGAAAGCACCGCGCTTTTGCACTTGAGCAATAAGGTCATGATCCAGCATCTCGTTCAACACTGCACAGCCAACCGCAGCGGCAATGGGATGTCCCAAATAGGTATGACCGTGCTGAAAGAACCCCGTGCCGCTTGCGACGGCCTCATAAATTTTCGATGAGCAAAGCATTGCGCCAATTGGCTGATATCCCGCGCCTAGACCCTTAGCGATACACAGAATATCAGGCGCAATTTCTTCAGCATCACAGGCAAAGAGATGACCGGTGCGCCCCATGCCGCACATAACTTCATCCAAAATTAGCAACACACCATACTGGTCACAAATTTCACGGATGCGTTTGAAATAGCCCTCAACTGACGGCACTGCACCTAGTGTGGCGCCCACAACAGGCTCGGCCAAAAACGCCATGACGTTATCTGCCCCGAGCCGCAGGATTTCTTCCTCAAGTTCGTTGGCCACCCGCATGCCATACTCTTCAGGACTCTCATTCGCAGAGCGCTCAGCATACTCGTAACAAGGCGCGATATGGCTGACATCGATCAAGAGCGGCGCAAATTGCTGTCTGCGCCAAGCATTTCCGCCAGCTGCAAGCGCACCTAAAGTGTTCCCGTGATAGCTTTGACGGCGGGCGATGACGTGTTTGCGGTCAGGCTCTCCGTTCTCAATGTGAAACTGGCGGGCAAGCTTTAGGGCCGCCTCGACCGCCTCCGAGCCGCCAGAAACCAGATACACACGATCCAAGTCCCCCGGCGCGTGAGACACCAAGAGTTCGGCCAGTTGTTCGGCGGGCTCACTCGTAAAGAATCCAGTGTGCGCATAGGCCAAGGTCTCTGCTTGGTCCTTGATGGCCTGAATAATGCGTTGGTTTGAATGCCCCAGACACGAAACCGCCGCGCCGCCAGACCCATCGAAGTAGCGTTTGCCGTTCTCATCAATCAAAAAGCATCCGTCGCCACCCACAGCTTTCGGGAATTCGGATTTACAGTGACGCGGGAAGATATGGGACATTTTGGCTTCCTTCAAAGAAGAGGGCTGTCTTTCAAGTTCGTTGGAATTCGGGGACATTTTGTTGCAATTACAATTTCTGTCAATCGACACATAAAATAACTATTGTTATTTTAATTTTCTTTGACTTGAGGCAAATCGACATGGACCCGACGTTAAAAACCAAAACAATATCAAAGCTTAAGAGCGATTTTTCAACCCTTTCGCCACGGCTTCAAGCTGTTGCAAAGTACATAGTCGATCATCCTGCCGACTTTGGCTTGGACTCGATCAGAGAAACCGCGCGCAAGGCAGACGTCTCAACTTATACGCTGGTAAGGATGGCGGGTCAGATGGGATTCGAAAGCTTCGAAGACCTTCGCGAACCCTTTCGTCATGCGTTGATTTCAACCAGTCAGGTCACAGCGATACCGGATTGGATTGAGAACCTGCAAACAGCAGGTGAGTTGGGTCGCGTTCAAGCCGACGCTGCGACCAATTCAATTGGTGTCGTCCAGCGCTCCTTAGAACGGCAGACAGCGGATCAAATGGAGCGCGTGGTTGCACTGCTTCTCGGAGCACAAAACACCTACGTCACGGCAGCCCGCGCCAGCTATGGTCTCGCCTATTACTACCATTACGTTGCGCGCATGGCCTTGCCATCATTACAACTAATCCCCCGCCTTATGGGCAGTGCAATCGATGAATTGAACGAAGCTAACGAAGACGATGTGCTCATCGCGATCTCCTTCACGCCTTTCTCTAAGGAAACCATTGAGGCCTGCAAGTTCGCGAAGAAGCGAGGCGTAAAACTCATCATCCTGTCAGACAGTGAAATCATTTCACCGGATTTTACGCCTGATGAAAATCTCATTGTTTCAGCAGTCTCGACTCATCATTTCGGCTGCTATGCGGGAGCTATTGCAGTCATAGAAAACCTGCTAGCAGTTTTGGTCCAAACAGCGGGGGACGACGCCAAACAACGCATCGAAAACTATGAAGATTTGCGCCAGAACCACGATGCGTATTGGAGGCAAAGAAAATAACATTAGTTTTTCAAATGAGAACCAAAAGTAAGTGGCCGAAACACCTGTACTCGGGCCAAACCGATGAGCAAGCCCTCTCGCCCAGTGTTACGTCGAATGTAGGTGTCGCCATCAAGAATCGGGCTGATACCAGACCCCAGTCTGGGCCCAATAAGGCAGTTCCGATTCGCATTTCTTGTTTAGAACCGATGAAAAACTGCGAAGTTTTTGCCCAATTTTGCAGCAAAACCAGCGCACGGCTGAGTTGCTGCATCAAAAGTGCAAGGGCCTAACCTTACGAAAGGTAAACAGTCTTTCACTCATTCGTAATCAATCAAAAAAGACCGCTGTGCCACAGATTTGGCGTTCCATTGTAATACAGAAGGTCAATTTTCTTTTCATATCGTTCGCATTGTGGCTTGTTTTGGAAACAATGGGCGCTTTTAGCTCTGTTGTTTCCGTAACTACATTCAACATTGGAGTACTTACCAAAACCAGCGCAAGTCAATTCAATCAACCTTAAGGCGTATTTATTTCCAGATACACGATCAAAGGCGCAAAATTTTCGCCTAAAAACTTATTTTTACACAAACGAGCCCGCAGAACCGCTCCACCGAATGTGGCAAAACATTGACCTGCAAGTGACCAATGTGCAATTAAGACAATGTTGAAACATTTTTTAACTGTTTTGACCCAAGCGCATCGCTGTCAATATTAGATGCGTCTTGGTCTGTGAATCGGTGTCTGTGAAGTTGGGAGAGCATCCAACTGAGCTTGTGAGTGGCCATTGGCCTTTTGATCAATTGAACATCGAAGTTTTGGGTTATGCGGCATTGTTGCCGCCCTAATGTGTTAAGAGGGGTCTAGCACATGGCTTCACACGACAGGCGTCTTGCTATGTACGCCAACATCATAGGCGGGCTTCCGCGAGCGACGACAACGACGCTACAGGTCCGTTCCATATATGGTTCTTTCCTCAAGCCGCTGTTTGACTTTATCGTAACGCTCATCATGGTTGTTCCAGCAGCAATTATTGTCAGCATCTTCGCGCTGATTGTTATGACCGACGGACACAAACCTTTTTACGTACAAAAGCGCATAGGTAAAAACGGTCGCACGTTTGGCATGTGGAAACTGCGCAGCATGGTGCCGAACGCCGATGCAGTCTTGGAAGAGTATCTTTCTCAGGATCCAGCAGCGCGACGCGAGTGGGATCGCACTCAAAAGCTCAAGCATGATCCTCGCATCACGCGGGTTGGAGGTTTCATTCGCAAAGCCTCGATCGATGAGTTGCCTCAGCTTTTGAATGTACTGCGTGGAGAAATGGCGCTTGTGGGACCACGTCCCATGATGACAGATCAACGCGCGCTCTATCCAGGTGTTGCATACTATGCCATGCGCCCGGGTATCACGGGTTTCTGGCAAACGTCCTCTCGCAACGAAAGCAGTTTTGCCGAGCGTGCGACGTTTGATGCGTCGTACTTCAGCGCGATGTCGTTCAAAACCGATCTGCGCGTTCTATACAAAACGGTCGGTGTCGTATTTGCGGCCACAGGCTACTAAGAAATTAGCGCGGCGCATCCACTGCGCGGCGCAATTGGTTGGCAACTGCCTTCCCCCAAGCATCCCAGTTCAAGCGCTCTTCATACTCTTTGCGCGATGAAATCCGCAGGGCTTCGTGCTTTTTTGGGTCTTCAACATATATGTCGATCACATCTGAAAAGTCCGTCGCTTCAGACGTGACCGGCAATGCATGCCCATTTATGCCCTCGCGTACCGGGACACCCCCAACACGCAAGGACAGTGCCGGCAACCCGTAAGCCGCCGCTTCACAGTAGGCAAAGCCGTAGCTTTCAAAGGAAGGGTTGATCAGAAAATGCGCGTTTTGGAAGCACTGCGCGAATTTTGCTAACTCTGCAGGATCGGATTTATCCAGCGGTCCGACAATGTTGAGCGTTTCATTCGACGTCATTCCTTCAGGCTTGCAACCAAGGATCGTCAACCGAGCGTTACGACCCCGTTCGAGCAAAGTGTTCAAAACACCCAAGGCCAATGGCCCGCCCTTGGCATGCCAGTCACGACCGACGAAAATCAGTTCGATGGGTCTATCCACTCTAAGCGCGTTTGATACTTTTGGCTTCTCAATTGCATCAATATTGGCGCCCCACGGGATGATGTGCATCCGCCCTTCGAGCCCTTCAAACGTCTCTGCTATCCCGTCGCGCAACCATTCGGTCGGCAAAAGCAAAAGCTCCGTACTTGATAAGACGCGTTGCTCTTGGCGCGCAATCCAAGGATCCAGATAGCGTGAAGCAGATAGGAAGGAGCCAAAGCTCTGGCCGACGACAGAACGTTTGTAAGTTGTCGGCGTGGCATCTGTCGTGAACCCGATCACTAAATCATCGACAGCACCCAACCCAGCGAGCGATTGGATCGAATAGGCACAGAACAACACGTCATAATCGCCGCGTTTTAGTTCACGTCGTACGCCGCGGGCGATGATGCGCCCCAACAATAAGTGAAGCCGCCAACGCATGCGCAGATTTAGCGCTTCTGGAAGCGCATGCATGAGCCTGCGCAAAGGTTCCGCCAAATGCCACGAATTGCTGAGGATCGTCACTTCACCTGCATGTTCTTGCAAGGCTTGGTACATGCGCGCATTGCCACCCGAATAGAGGTTCGGGTCAAGCGGTGTGATATCGCAGAGATAGGCAATCTTTAACGGTCGGTCCAACATGGGGTTTGAGCTAGGACTGAAACGTG
>NZ_JBDWVM010000200.1:0-4768 GCF_039984035.1 Planktotalea sp.
ACACCGCCATAAAGCTGCATAGAGCGCGAGAAGTTGTCTTCCATCATACCGCCAAGGATAAAACCGATCAGCAGCGGTGGCAGCGGATAGTTGGCAAACTTCAGCGCGATGCCGCAGATGCCAAAGCCTACCAAAATCAACAGTTCAGTCGCGTTGTTTTGCCCGATATAGGCCCCCATCAACGTGAAGAAGAGGATGAAAGGGATCAAGTAATTGCGCGGGATTGCCAGCAGTTTCGCGATGTAAGGGATCAACGGCAAGTTCAGGATCAGCAAGACGAGGTTGCCAATGAACATCGACATGATCACGGCCCAGAAAATCTGTGGTTCATCAACCATCAGGCGCGGACCGGGCGTGACGTTCAATGCGATAAGCGCGCCGAGCAAGATCGCCGTTGTACCAGACCCCGGAATGCCAAGCGTCAGCAAAGGCACGAAGGACCCAGTGCAGGCTGCGTTATTCGCCGTTTCTGGGGCTGCTAATCCTTTGACAGAACCTTTGCCGAATTCATCCTGTTCCGCTTTTGGCGCGATGTTGCGCTCAACCGCATAGCCAAGGAAAGACGCAATCGTGGCGCCTGCCCCCGGCAAGACGCCGATAAAGAAACCTTGCACCGATTGGCGACCAATGACGGGCGCGATTGCGCGTGCTTCTGCGCGAGAGATGCGCAGGTCCTTGATTTCGCCGCCATCATCGCCAAGGTTTTTAGGTTTGAGAACGAGAAAGATCGCTTCTGGCAGCGCGAACATCGCCATGGCCAGTGTGATAAAGCCAAAGCCTGATTGCAGGTCCATAATGCCAGCCGTAAAGCGCGGCATGTTGAACAAAGCCCCCTCGCCCACGGTTGCCATGATCAAACCCAGCACTGTCATCAACAGCGCCTTGGTCACTTGACCCGGCCCTGCAAAGGCCGCAATGGCCGACAGACCCACGACCATCAGTGCGAAGTATTCAGCGGAGTGAAATAGCAGCGCCACAGAGGACAGCATCGGCGCGAAGATCATAAGCAAGATCGCCCCAATGGTCCCGCCCGCAAAGCTGGCAATCGCCGCGATGGTTAGCGCTTTGCCTGCCTTGCCTTGTCGGGCCATAGGATAGCCGTCGAAGCTGGACGCAACTGTCCCTGCGACCCCCGGTGCATTAAGCAGGATAGATGAGGTCGAGCCACCAAAGATAGCGCCGTAATAGACACCCGCGAGCAAGATCAATGCTGCAGAGGGATCGCCCATGGTAATCGCCACGGGGATCATAATCGCGATGATCGACATCGGCCCAAGGCCCGGCAACATGCCAATGAATGTGCCGATCAAACAGCCGCCAATCACGACGAGCAGGTTTTGCAAAGACAGGGCCGTTTGCAGGCCAATCAGGATACCTTCGAGCATCGCTTACACTCCCATGAAGAACGGCAGTGGACGCAGGAAGATGCCGAGCACCTCTTGCACCAGATACCAAACAGATCCCGTCGCAATCAGCGCAACGGGGATCATCACATGCCATTTACGTTCCCCCAAAATGAAAGAACCGATGATCAAAAAGGCAGATGTCGAAAAGACGAAACCGAGCGGACGCAGGCAGAGCGCATAAACGACCATCAGGCCGAGCAGCAGCAATGCTTGTCCAAGGAAATAATCGCCCAAGCGACGGTGATCGATATCGCCGATCTTTTCTTCGCCCTTCTCAAGCCCGAGCAAAAGCACGAGCGAGGCCGCGATACCGAAGATCGACAGAACCTTTGGGAAGGTGCTGGGCCAAACGGGGTTACGACGCATAAACGGCGCAAGACTTGCGTCCATCGTAAACCAAGCGGCATAGCCATACACGATGCAAATGCCCAATAGGACAAGTGCGATCCAACGATCCAAGGCCATCGGCCATTCCTCCCAAAATCTTGAAATAGTGTGGGCAGAGCACGCATTTTGCTCTGCCCTAGGGCGCCCTTAGAGGAAGCCCAGTTTGCGCATCAGATCACCGATGACCTTTTCCTGACCTTCAAGGAAGGTGCGGAAATCATCTCCTGAGTTGTGGATGTTGACCCAGCCATTGCGCGCGCGCACGGCTTCCCACTCAGGTGTGTCATACATCTTAGCGATTGCGTCTTGATACATCGCAAGCTTGTCCTCTGGCAGGCCAGGCGCTGCGAAGAACCCACGCCAGTTGACGAACGTCGTATCAATACCCTGCTCTGTCATTGTCATCGCATCAGGTGCCGCGTCGACGCGTGCATCAGACGTAACGCCGATGATTTTGACTTCGCCTTGGTTCGCCAGATCAACCGCTTCAGAGAAGCCCGTGGACAGTGCTTTGATCTCGCCAGACAGCAACGCTGCCATGGCTGTGCCACCCGCATCGTATGGGATGTAGTTCACGCTGAGCGCATCGCGACCAGAGGCTTCCATCACCATCGCTGCAACGAGGTGGTCCATGCCACCCGGAACAGAGCCGCCACCGATAGGTGTGCCTGCTGGATCCGCGTCAAAGGCTGCAAGGAAATCTTCCATGCTGGACACATCGCTGTCTGCTGGAACAACCATCGCTGCATAGTCACCGATAGTACCTGAAACGAGCGTCAGATCACGGAAGTTATGCGGGAAGACACCCGTCAAAGACCGGATCACGATTGGCGTTGAGTTCACCATGAGCGAGCCATGGTTGCTGTCCGCGTTTTCGATCATGTAACCGATTGCGACACCGCCGCCGCCACCGGACATGTTCTCATAGGATGCATTGCCGACAAGGCCAGCCGCTGTCAAAGCTTCGCCCGTTCCGCGGGCTGTACCATCCCAGCCGCCGCCAGCGCCGCCCGGAATAATGAAGTGGATGCTGTCTACTACTTGATGGCCATCCGCAAACGCTGGTGCACCAAAGCTAAGGGTCGCAACCGCGGTTGCGAGCAGGGCACGACGGCCCATTTTAATCGTTGTCATGTCGTTCTCCCATTTGGTAGCCGTCTCTTCACGGCACCTGCGCAGCATCAAACCACAGGAACCTGACACTAACCTGTCACGTTGAAAACCAAGGGAAATGCCCGATGAAATACCTGCTCGTCGAAGACAATCTGGACCTCGCAGAAGCCATTTCTGCGCGCATTCAGCTAGACGGGCATATCGTTGATCATGCAGCGAAAATTGAGGATGCCAGTGACTTTGCAAGGACCGGTGAGTACGACCTGATCCTATTGGATATCATGCTGCCAGATGGCGATGGTCGCAGCTTCTTGAAAGAGCAGCGTGATGCCCAAAATGACACGCCGATTATCGTTCTAACGGCGCGCAGTCAGGTCTCGGATCGAATCAGTATGTTGGACTTGGGCGCGGATGATTACGTCACAAAGCCCTTCGATCACGCCGAACTGCAGGCCAGATGCCGTGCTGTTTTGCGACGAAAATCGGGTTCTGCGCGTTCTGTTGTGACGGTTGGAGATGTGGAATTTGACACTTTGGCCGGACATCTGAGCGTCAAAGGCAAGCAAATCAACCTACGCAATCGCGAGCTGCGCCTGCTGGAACTTTTGCTGGGCTCCAAAGGGCAAGTGTTCTCGAAACAGAAACTGGTGGATCGGCTATTCTCATATGACGATGATGTCTCGGAGAATGCGATCGAAGTATATATTGCGCGGCTCCGTAAGCATCTCGAAGGCTCGCGCGTTCAAATCAAAACACTGCGCGGAATGGGCTATAGGTTAGAGCATGACACATGAGGTGAATGTCACCGGCTCTTTGCGTAATCGGCTGGCGCTGATTTTGACAGGCGGCTCTGCCGTCTTGGCCGTGATCTTGTTCATCGTCGTGCGCGCACTTGCCACGCAAGTGGCCCAGCAAGGCCAAGATAACATCTTGAACGCATCTATGGCCTCTGTTCTGGATACCGCCGTGATCCGCGAAGGGCGCGTCACGCTCGATTTCCCCTACTCTTCTCTTTCAATGCTGACCACCGAAGCAGATGATCGGGTGTTCTATGCTATCCACGCGGATGGCGTGCTTTTGTCAGGATACGACTGGCTTGCGCCGCCTACAAATATGTCGGCCGACAAACGGCTGTTTTCCAATGGGCGCTTTAATGACGCCAAAATCCGCGTCGCGACAGGCGCGCGTATCTTGATCGGCTCGCAAGGGCCACGCATGGTCACAGTGTCCATGGCACAAACCCAAGATGCGCTGGCAGATCGGCTCACAGCAATCTCGCGAAACGTGACGCTGCTTGGGCTTGGGTTTTTCGCGCTGTCATCCGCATTGGCCCTTTGGGCCGCTTCGACCACCAGTAGCCAATTGCGGCGCCTGACCACATCTGTAACGCGCCGCGGTCCGCAAGACCTTAGCCCTGTGACAAAACCTGTACCCTCGGAAATGGTGCCGCTCGTTGGCTCGCTCAATACATTCATGTCGCGACTTGATCATACGTTGACCCAGTCCGAGGACTTTATCGCGGAAGCGGCCCATCGTATTCGCACGCCTCTCGCGACCGTACGCTCGCATGCCGAAGCAACTTTGCAACGGGTCGAGCACAAGGAAAACCGTGCGGCCCTACAATCCATGGTGCGCGCGATTGATGAAAGCTCGCGCGCGGCGGGGCAATTGTTGGATCATGCGATGATCACCTTTCGCGCTGAAAATCTGGAAAGAACCGAGGTCGATTTGGCCGAACTCCTACGCGAAATGGTCCAGCGCATGACGCCGGTTGCGGACATGAAAGATATCAACATCGAGCTGGAAATTGACGGCCCTGCCCTGTTGCAAGGCGATGCAATCCTTTTGCAGAACGCATTGCG
>NZ_JBDWVM010000201.1:0-12195 GCF_039984035.1 Planktotalea sp.
TCTGCGTACCCCGAGACGAAGACCACTTTCACATCCGGCCTTTCCTCAAGCGCCATGCGGACCCAAGTTGGACCATCCATGCCAGGCATGACGACATCCGTTACGAAAACATCAATCTTGAGCGTTCTATCTGACAATATCTCAAGCGCTTGCTCGGCAGATTCGGCCTCCAACACTTCAAGCCCGCGCATCGATAGAACACGCGATGCAAACGCCCTCACTGGCGCCTCATCTTCAACCAGCAGAACAACACCATCAGAGTGTTCTTTAACTTTGTCTTCCAGAATAACAGGCTTGGTTTCTACGTCCTTTTCATTGTTTTCAGCAGCTGGAAATAGCAGGGAGAAACAAGTCCCTGAACCGACTTCGCTATCTACGAAAATGTATCCACCCGTTTGCTTTACGATCCCATAAGCAGTCGAGAGGCCCAATCCCGTACCCTCACCCGTTCTCTTTGTCGTATAGAAGGGCTCGAAAATTTTCTGCAGCGCATCTGGGTCGATACCCGTCCCCTCGTCGCGCACACGCACCACAACATAATCCCCGCTCGGAACAGCGACCCGTTCCCGTCGCATCGCAGAGTTGAGCGTCATGCTTTCGGTTTCAATTGTTATCTCACCGCCATTGGGCATCGCATCTCGCGCATTCACAACGAGGTTCATAATGACCTGTTCAAGCTGTCTTTTATCAGCGCGTACAGGTTTTAGAACAGGATCATGGGATAAGGTAAGCGTCACAGTTTCGCCCACTAAGCGGTTCAAAAGATGTGTTAAATCCGAAAGCGTGTTTCGAATATCCATATGTTCAAGCCGTAAAGTCTGCTTTCGCGAGAAGGCAAGGAGTTGACTGACGAGGCCAGCCGCACGATTGGCGTTTTGGTGGACTTGCATCAAATCTGCGTAGTCTTGATCGCCCGGGTCATGACGCAAAAGCATAAGATCGCAATGGCCGGAAATTGCGGTCAACAGGTTGTTGAAATCATGCGCTACGCCCCCTGCGAGCTGACCGATGGCCTGCATTTTCTGACTTTGAACAAATTGAGCTTCAAGCGATTTCAACTTGGTTGCATCGTTAAGCAGCGCAATAATTTTAATATTTTTTCCGCTTCCGATCCGCTTCAAAACGACTTGAACAAAAATCTCCTTTTTGATCCCCAAGACCCGTAAAAATTCTACATCTGCAGTCTGTGAATGACTGTTTGTTTTTGCAATCCAATCCTCAAGGGTCTGACCAAAGCCCTCGAAAATATCCTTTAACGAAAGACCCACAACATTGGTTCGCCCAAGCAACGCCAATGCCGCCTCATTGGCATGTTCCAACCCGCCCTGTTGATCGAGGCGCAATAGTGGAACCGGGAGATCACTTAGCGAGATTTCACTAATTTTCGCTTCAGATTCTACAGGCGTTAAAAAGACATGCTTGCGATCTCGGTGCAAAATTTGCTCACGTATTTTGACCTGTTTGTTACCCGCTTTTGTCACGATTGTCCGAACACCCGAAGCTTCGGAACTAATAGGAGAAAACAGCCGCTTTAATGAAGTAACTCTTTGACCAATAAGTGTTTTAGCAAGCGGGCTCATATAAAGAATCGTATCGTTACGCCCAACGGTTAGCATCGCGGTTTCTGGCGATTCCGGCGCATTCAAAACGACTTCCGGCGAGAACCGCCAAAGCAAAAATGTCCCCACCTTTTCGACTTGAATGTTGAGCGGGCCATTCGGGCCAAACATGCGTTCCCTGCTTTGCCCCTGACTGACAGCTTGCGCCAATAAACGGCGCACGATGGCTGTCGAACTGGGTAGCGTATTCTTAATGAGTTCACTGACCGACCGCGTTAGATAGGTTTCATTAGAAAACACATCGATTGCAACAGGATTGCGCCAGAGCACCGTGCCATCCATTTCACTGATAACCGTTGCACGACTGTCCTTTCGAAACAGGGTTTTGGCAACTTTCAGTTCTCTATGATTTGACTTTTTGCCGACAAAACTCTGGCTTAACCGCAAGAGCCACCCCAAAAAAAGAACCGCGGCGACTGTTAGAAATACAAGTGTTACCACTTTGGATGGCGACCAAAAGCCCAACGTTAGAAACATCACCCCCAAAAAGGGAAGTGTTACATTGTTCTGACCTTTAGACTTAATATCCAAGTCATCTAAATGGGTCGCGTCTAGCGTTTCTGCCAAAGCCTGCTCCTAGAGATATGTTCAACGCTGCTAGAGCGAAGAGTTTAAACATATCTTAACAGCAGCAAAAAATCCACTTCAAGTTGCAACTACTCGCCCATAAGGCGCAACACGCTTACATGAAAACCATCGCAATTTTGAAGGGGTGTCCAAGACTTTTGCGAAATCAAATCAAACTCGGGAAGTTTGCTGAGAAAATTCTTAATCTGATCTTCATTCTCTTCTGCAAAAAGCGAGCATGTCGCGTAAGCTAGGTACCCTCCGGAACGAACCAAACCCTTGGCCTTAAGGAGAATTTCAGATTGAATTTCGGTGAGTTGGTTCAAACGTTCTAAATCAGAGCGCCATTTCGCATCCGGGCTACGGCGCCATGCCCCTGAACCAGAGCACGGTGCATCACATAGAACCATGTCAAAAGGCGCCTGCTTTTCGACTGCTGAAGGGCTTAGGCACTCTATCTTTACACCCGCACGTTTTGCGCGTGCGTCAATGTCTTTCATCCGGCCTGTGTCTTTGTCATGCGCAAAATACTTGGCACGAACCCGCGCAGCCATAGCGAGGCTTTTGCCGCCCCCGCCAGCGCAATAGTCAAGAACTCTCATGCCGTCGCTCAGCGGAAGTTCATCCACGAGCGCTTGGCTACCCGCATCTTGGAGTTCCACAAAACCATCCAAGTAGGACTGTGAATTTTTCACAGCTCTAGCGCCCTCAACAACGCGAAGTGCGGTATCAGAGATGCGGCATGGAACGGCGGTTATGCCTTCGCCTGCAAGTTTGGTTTGAGCGGCTTCAAGCGTCGTTTTGCGTATATTCACACGCAAATCGACGGGTGCGCGCGCGCGCAAGGCTTGAGCAATTGCGAGCGCTTTATCCTGATGAGACGCGATGAGCGTATCTTGCCAAATCTTGGGCATATCCCATAGGTTTTCGACCTGCTTCGAAAAATCGCCCGTTTGCGATAGCAGCGCTTGCTCTTCGTCGCTCAGAACTGAAGGTGCGTGACCGACGCCACTTAAGATCGTCTCCAGCTCAACACCTTGGAGCAGACACAGCCCGATCATCGCTGAGCGTCCTGTCAAAGACCCGCCGAGCGCGATGCAACTGTCGCGATTGCGAAGGACATCGAACACATGATCGCGCACAGCGGCGCGATCTTTGGATCCAGCAAACCTTGATCGCCGCGCCCAAGCGGTCAGTGTTTTTTCAGCCGGCGCACCCGCGAAAATATCATCAAGACACTCAATTGCGGCCTGAACGCGCGCGCCGGGGGTCATCGTGCTGCCCTACCCGATCCGGTAATTCGGGGATTCACGCGTAATCTGCACATCATGCACATGGCTTTCTTTGAGGCCAGCACCCGTGATTTTCACAAAGGAACAGTTCTTGCGCATCTCTTCGACAGTCGCGCAGCCCGTGTAGCCCATCGCGGCGCGAAGACCACCGACGAGTTGGTGCACAACAGCATTTGCAGAGCCTTTATAAGGCACCTGACCTTCGATCCCTTCAGGAACCAATTTATCGCTCGCCGCGTCCTTTTGGAAATAGCGATCCGCAGAGCCACGCGCCATCGCGCCAAGACTGCCCATACCACGATAACTTTTGAAGCTACGGCCTTGATAAAGAATAACTTCTCCAGGGCTTTCATCCGTACCAGCGATCATGGAACCAACCATGGCGCAGGAGGCACCTGCGGCAATCGCTTTGGCGAAATCACCAGAGAATTTGATGCCGCCATCGGCGATGATAGGAATGTCGCCTGCGCCTTTTGCGCAGTCCATAATCGCGGTCAGTTGGGGTACACCAACACCTGCAACCATGCGCGTTGTACAAATGGAGCCAGGTCCAATGCCAACTTTGATCGCATCGGCGCCAGCATCGATCAACGCGCGCGTTGCGGCAGCGGTGGCCACGTTACCAGCAACAACCTGAACGTTGTTTCCCAGATCTTTCACGCGGCGCACTGCATGCGCAACACCTTCGGAATGCCCATGCGCCGTATCGATCACTACCATATCAACACCAGCGTCGATCAATTCTGCAGAGCGTTCATAGCCCGCATCCCCAACAGTCGAGGCCGCAGCAACGCGCAGACGGCCCAAATCATCCTTGCACGCCGTTGGGTTCAAAACCGCCTGTTCCGTGTCCTTCAAAGTGAGCAAACCTGTCAATTTGCCCTCGCCATCGGTCACCAGAAGTTTCTCAATGCGGCGCGCTTTCATCAGGCTTTTCGCCTCTTCAAGCTCTGCTGGTTCCTGCAAAATCGCCAGATTTTCAGAGGTCATCATCACGCGAACCGGTGTTTTGTCGTCCTCTGCAAAGCGCATATCACGGTTGGTTACGATGCCAACGACGCGGCCCGTTTCATCGACAACCGGAAAACCCGTCACGCGATACCGCTCTTGCAGCGCTTTTGCATCCGCGAGCGTTTGATCCGCGGTCAAAGTGATGGGGTTGAAGACAATTCCGCTTTCGAAACGTTTCACACGGCGGACTTCGCGGGCTTGCTCTTCGACATTCAGGTTACGGTGGATAACGCCCATGCCCCCTGCCTGCGCCATCGAAATCGCCATACGGCTTTCCGTGACAGTGTCCATCGCTGAGCTCAGCAGCGGGATATTAAGAGCAATAGACTTCGTTACAAATGTGCGCGTATCGGCCGTGCTCGGCAGCACGTTCGAGGCCGCTGGGACCAAAAGCACATCATCAAAAGTAAGGGCCTCGCGAATCTCCATGAGAGTTCTCCTTGGGAGGGACGTTTGGCAGTTTCCTATTTCATGGCTTTGAATAAATGAAAAGAGGCTCAGCGCGCTTTAAGCGATTGCAGCGCCTGTTTTTGCCGCCAATGCCCCTGTTGACCACATGATTAACACCCGCACCACGATCAGGGGCGTTGTTAAGGTCGCAACAGCAAGGGGAATGAGCGCGATCCAAGCAAAGAGCGGCACCGTATCCGAGAGCGAGAACAAAGCGACCGTGAACGCAGCTACTGGAAAGGTAAATGCCCCCCAAAGCGGCGAGAACCCGGCAACGGCGATATATCGAATGCGGCTGACGATGACCGCTGCAACGCCAATGGCCAAGGTGCCAAAGAACAGCGCCATAAAGTTATAGCCAAGCTGCGCAGATATACCGGTAAACAGGCTCAACGGCGCGAGATGCACAACAAGAAGCGGACGCAGCGGCGCTGGCATTTCTGCCTTGCTGAGCTGCAAGAGGCTCACGCCATAAACGAGAACCGCCATGAAAATCGTGATGCCGAGCAAAAACGTCGCGAGCCCAAAATAACCCAGCGGAATTGCCGAGAGGCTTGCCACGATGACCCCGACAAAGGTCAAATGCCAGACTGGCGAAACGACAAATCCTTTATCCAATCGCGCCATAACCAAAATCGTCAGAAGCGCCGTCGTTGCATGACCCGCCATGCCCGCAAAAAGGGCGATGTTAGATACGATCGGCGAAAGCGGAAAAACCGCTGCCGCAAAAAGCATGCAAGAGAGGGACATGCCCGACACGCCAGAACGTCCCGGCACGCTGACAAGCTCTTCCATAATCACCGCAGGGCGCACACTGAGCTTGGATAGGTAGCAAGACAGCAAGAAAAAGAACAAGACGCTGGCAAAAGCGAGGATGACGTTGCTGACAAAGATGCTGATGCTCAACGGCTCTGCGCCTGCTGCAAATCTCCATGCCAACCCGAGGCCCATCAATCCCATCACAGCGGGGAAAAGCGCGGGTGGTGTGCGGCGCCAGAACTCTGCGACCTGCGCGGTTGGCGGCGTCGCAGATGGGTCTTGGTCAGGATGTGACATGGTAAAGTCCTTGGCAGAGAGCAAGCGCACATTGGCAGATATGAGCGCGCGGGCAGTAATGCTGCGCAATGCGGGAATGTCAAATCACAGACCTCAATAGCCCCTATGAAAAAAGGCGATACGTCAAAGAATGACGCCCAACGCATAGATTATGGCGTTTGTGCGCTTTCTGATTGATCCCGAACGCTTAAAATAGCATTCAACGCATAACTTTTATCACAGGTGAACATCTATGTCTGGCGATCCTCTCGTTGTATTTACGCCTTCGGGCAAGCGTGGCACCTTCCCAGTTGGAACACCTGTTTTGACAGCTGCGCGCCAGCTTGGTGTTGATTTGGATAGTGTCTGCGGCGGACGGGGTATTTGTTCAAAATGCCAAATCACCCCGTCTTATGGCGAATTTTCCAAACATGGCGTCACCGCCCATCAGGACGCGCTGTCTGAATGGAATTCGGTTGAGCAACGCTATGATGACAAACGCGGCCTCAAAGAAGGTCGGCGCTTAGGCTGTCAGGCGACGATTCAAGGAGATATCGTCATTGATGTGCCCGAAGAAAGTCAGGTCCATAAACAAGTTATCCGAAAAGCCGCCTCTGCGCGCGCGATCACAATGGATCCCGCAACAAAGCTTTACTTCATCGAAGTGGCAGAGCCGGACATGCACACCCCGACGGGCGATCTTGAACGTGTCTCCCGCGCTCTGAAAGAGCAATGGGACATCGACAATGTGCGCGCCGATCTGAACATTTTGCGAAAACTGCAACCGACGTTGCGCAAGGGCAAATGGCAAATCTCCGTCGCTTTGTATCAGGGACACAATGAAGATCACGCGCGCATCTTGGATGTTTGGCCCGGTCTTTATGAGGGTGGCCTCTATGGTCTGGCGATTGATCTTGGCTCAACGACTGTCGCGGCGCATCTGTGTGATCTGGTCACGGGTGAAGTCAAAGCCTCTTCCGGTCTCATGAACCCGCAAATCCGCTTTGGCGAAGATCTGATGAGCCGCGTGTCCTATGTCATGATGAACCCGGGCGGCGACGTTGAAATGACAACAGCCGTTCGCACCGCAATCAATGGGCTGACCGAGGCCATCGCGACAGAGGCAGAGGTCGATCCCAACACTATCTTTGAGACGGTGTTTGTCTGTAACCCTGTGATGCATCACCTGTTGCTCGGCATCGATCCTGTGGAACTTGGCCAAGCGCCCTTCGCTCTCGCAACCTCTGAGTCGATGAGCTTGAACGCCTGCGACATGGACCTGCACGCTATGAACGACAACGCGCGCGTTTATATCCTGCCTTGTATCGCGGGCCACGTCGGCGCGGACGCCGCTGCGGTGGCTTTGTCCGAACAGCCCGGCAAGTCAGACGATTTGGTTTTGGTTGTCGATGTGGGCACGAATGCGGAAATTCTCTTGGGTGACAAAGATCGCGTACTTGCGTGTTCTTCCCCGACTGGCCCCGCTTTTGAGGGTGCACAGATCAGTTCAGGACAACGCGCCGCCCCCGGCGCCATTGAACGCCTTGAGATCAATCCAGAAACGAAAGAGCCACGTTTCCGCGTCATCGGCTCGGACATTTGGTCGGATGAGGAAGGCTTTGATCTTGCCATCGCAACGACGGGCATCACAGGTATTTGCGGATCGGGCATCATTGAGGCTGTTGCCGAAATGCGGATTGCTGGCTTGTTGGATGAAAGCGGTTTGATCGGCTCAGCCGAGCAGACCGGCACGCAGCGCGCCATCCCCGAGGGCCGCACCCACTCCTATCTGATCCATGACGCCAGCGAAGATGGTGGTCCGCGCATCACAGTCACGCAAGGCGATATTCGTGCCATTCAACTTGCCAAGTCCGCGCTTTATGCGGGTGCGCGCTTGCTCATGGATGAGCGCGGCGTCGATAAAGTAGACCGCGTCGTGCTTGCCGGTGCCTTTGGCGCACATATTTCACCAAAACACGCGATGGTGCTTGGGATGATACCCGATGCACCACTCGACATGGTGACAAGCGCAGGCAATGCCGCTGGAACAGGCGCACGCATCGCCCTGTGCAATGTGGCCGCGCGCGCCGAGATCGAAGCCATGGTGAGTGAAATCACAAAGGTCGAAACGGCGATTGAACCGAAGTTCCAAGAGCACTTCGTCAATGCCAACGCCATTCCCCACAAAACCGATCCGTTCCCAGAGCTTGGAAAAATTGTGACTATTCCAAACGTAAGTTTCAACACGGGCGGCGGTGATCCAAGCACAGGTGGCCGCAGACGCCGACGTCGCGGATAAAGATATGAGCGCGCCTTTACATCATGTAGAAATTTGGCAAAGTCTGCCGAAATTCCCTTCGGTCTATTGAGTTGATGTTAAAAGGTTAGATCATTGCAGAGTTCGACTTCTAAACTGCATGCCATTTTGGCGGCGCTCCCGTCTGATACGGCGGTTTTGACAGGGCCAAATGGCTTTGCAATGACAGGCAAGGAATTAACTGGCCGCCTTGCCGATCTTGCCCAAACCCTGTCTTCTCTTCCGCGTGGCACCCGCGTCGCAACCTTGTTGCCCGATGCGCCTGCAACGGCGATTTCCCTCTTGGCGATGGTGCACCACGTTCAGGTCATGCCGATAAACCCCGCCCTGACGGATCGCGAAATTCTGACGATCTTACAGGACGGCAATGCGCGTGTCCTTTTGAGTCATGCAGATGATCCGCGCGCGGCAGAGCTGGCAGATGATCCGCGCGCGGCAGAGCTGGCAGAAACCGCAAAAATCGCGCGCGCAACGCTCAGCGCCGCTGCTGAACTGACTTTGCCCGTTATCCAAGGTGAGGACGCTGTCGAGGGCCTTGTGCTGCTCACATCAGGCTCCACAGGAACCCCTAAACGCGTCCCTCTTTCGCCAGAGCAGTTGCATCTAAGTGCGCAGCGCATCGCGCGCGCGTTGAAGCTAACGCCAAAGGATCGCGCCGTGCATGCGCTTCCTATGTTCCATATCGGCGCGATTGTTGATCTTTTGCTCGCGCCTTTGATGGGCGGTGGCAACGTGCATTTCTCCGCTGGAATGGGCGCAAGTGATCTGCAGTCCTCTGTTCTTGATCACAACGGAACTTGGCTGCAACTCGTCCCGACAATGCTGGCGCGAATGCAGGCAGACCTCAGCGCGGAAGCGGCCCAAGAGATTGGCCAAAACCTGCGTTTTATACGGTCTGTCTCTTCCGACCTCGCCCCAGCGGCCCAAGCCCAAGCCGAAGCCTTCTTTGGCCAAACCCCGATCATTCAAATGTACGGCATGACCGAAACCGCGGGGCAAATTACCACAAACCCCCTACCCCCGGAAACACGCAAATTCGGCTCGGTCGGTAAAGCGTTTGAAGTTGATTTGCGCATTCACGATGGTGAAATTCAGGTGCGCGGTGATGCGGTCACCTCTGGCTATGAAAGCACTGATAGCGAGACACATTTCAGCGACGGCGAATGGCTGCGCACGGGCGATCTGGGGCATCTGGACGAAGATGGGTTCCTGTTCATCACAGGGCGCGCCAAAGAAATGATCAATCGCGGCGGCGAAAAGATTTCTCCCCATGACATTGAACATGCGGCCCTGTCTTATAGCGGCGTGATCGAAGCGGCCGCTTTTGCAAAATCGCACCCGACCTTGGGCCAAGACGTCGGTCTTGCTGTGACGCTCGCCCAAGACGGCACTCTGGATGCGCTCAAGAGTGCTTTGAAAGAGCATTTGGCAGACTTTAAACGTCCTCGAAAAATTCTGGTGCTCGACCCACTGCCACGATTGGGATCGGGCAAGATCGATCGACGTGCGCTCAGCGCAATGGATGCGCCTGCGCCTGAGGTCGAAATTGAAACGATCCAGAACGCCCTGAGCACACTGATCGCCAAGGCGTGGCGCTCTGTTCTTCCTGATAGCGCTGAAGGCGAACCAAAGCCATCAACCGATTTCTTTGATGCGGGCGGCGATAGCCTTGCAGGCGCGCAATTTCTGTTCGAAGTCGAACGCATGACAGGTCGCGCGCTTCCGGTGAACTTGCTGTTCGATGCACCTGAATTTGGCGCGTTTGTTGAAGCGGTGCAAAATGCGCCAATCAAAACCTCGGCCAATTCGAGCGATCCGAAACACATCTTTCTTGAGAGCCGACTTAAGGATTGGGATGCGCCAGCTGTCGCAGGCGTGCCGTTCATGCGCGTTTTAAACGGCGATGCCCCTGGTGCGCCGCTATTCTGGTGCGCCCAGGAAGAAGGCGAATATCAACAGCTCGCCAATGCCTTTGCTGGCAAGCGCCCGCTCTACCTCATGCGGTCGTTATTCCTCATGCTCGGCAAAAATGACGACATGAATGATGTGCTCGCGCGCGATTACGCAGAAGCGATCAACGCCTTGCAGCCAAGCGGTGCCATCTGTCTTGGCGGGTTTTGTGAAGGCGCTAAGATCATGCGGTTCGCGGCAAAGCATTTGATGGACATGGGTCGAGATGTGCAGGTCGTGATCTCTTGGGATCAATGGTTTGACGCGCCTCTTGAGGTGCCTGTGCTCCACCTGTGGAGCGATGAGCGCTACGAGCGCTACCAGCGCACTCACCTGTTCCCCGAGCGTGCTATCGCGCCTGCGCATCCATCGGGCTATGACGTCATTCGCGTTAAAGGCGGCCATACAGAGGTGCTGACACAAGGTCCGCTCGACCCCTTCTTAGCGCGCATTGAAGCGGCGTTAAGCGGCGGTGTTCAAAGCCTTCCCAAGCTTGCGCCCCCGGTGTTTGATCGACCTGTAAAAGGCCGCATCCGCATGATCGGCTCCCGTCTTTTCAAACGCGGGACACAGGCAGAAATCTCAGTCCAGATTGAAAACAACGGCACAGAGGCATGGATCGCCAGCCAAGACGCGCCGCTTTATGTGACCGCGCAAATCCGCAATTTGGACGGCCACATCGCCCAAGCTGTTGCAGCGCATAAGCCCATCATCGAGACCATGAAGGCTGGCGAATGTCGTGAGATCACTTTGGGTTTTGATTTTCCAAAAAAATGGCGTCCATTTTGGCTGGCCTTGGACATTGTTGATAGCACATCCCTCAAGTCTTCATCTAATGGATTGGATAAGAGGGATAAGATTATGATTCCTAATATTTTTTGACAATCAAACTTTCCGGCCACCGATGCCCCACACGACATTGGTACGGCGTTGTTTCTTCAACTGGACGCAGCTTGGACGACACAATGGCCTGCATCAGCGCGCCCAACTGCATCATCGCCAAAGGTTCGCCAATACAGCGATGACGCCCCAGTCCAAAGGTGACGACCTTCGCAAAATCGCGCGTGGCGTCGAAACGATCGGGTCCCGCGAACACCTCCACATCGCGGTTGCCAGATGCGAGCGCGAGAAAGACGGGCATATCCTTCTTGATCGCGACACCGCTAATTTCACAGGCCTCGCGTGCAACCCTTGGCACAAGCTGCGCAGGCGTTTGCAAACGCAGTCCTTCGCGGATAGCTTGCGTCAGATCAAGCGCGCCGTTTTCGAGGGAATCCCAAAGATTATTCTGTTCAAAAACAAGCATTAAGCTCGCAGCACCCGCTTCGATATTTTCGACACCATCGGCAAAAATCAACAAGCAGTTGTCGATGATCTGAGCATCGCTAATGCCGTCGTTGGCCCCTTGAAAGGCACGCATTTCAGCAAGCAAACTGCCGCTCTTCGGACCATTAGCGAGCGAAGCAGCAATGACATTTCGAAACTCTTCAAGCGCGGAATTAACTTCATTGAACACCGCTGGATCCTTAAGCGGTGCAAAGAGATGAAAGAACGCTTGTGTCAGCGGTTTCATCGCATCCGGCGTCACTTGAAGACCGCAAAAGGCGATCATCGCGCTTAGGGAAAACGGTTGCGACGCGCCCGTAATCAGATCATCACCACTGCTCAAACCCGCGACATAGCTCTGTGCAAGCTCATCAAGTTCACCTGGCATCGCCTTGAATGTATTAAAGAAACTGCGCGACGCCATTTGGCGCATCTGTTTGTGTTCCACCCCATCCAAAAACGGCGGAATATGCGATGCCAAATCCGCAGCAACATATTTTTGCGCATTGCGCGCAGACAATGTGGAAAAGCGCGATGGCGCGTTTCCTAGCGCTGGATTGGTGAAAGCGTCCATAATATCCGCGTGGCGGGTGAGCACATATCCCCCACCTTCCAACTCTGCAACTGG